>JBBRCD010000018.1:0-48610 GCA_038205245.1 Burkholderiales bacterium | reverse complement strand
ATGCGCCGGATGACCCCGGGCTCACCGTGCAGTTCCAGCACGTCGTCGCTGATCTCGACCCAGTCGCCGTCGGAGAAGCGCAGCACGGCGTCGCGTCCGATGCTGTCCACGGTGAGCCGTGTGCGCGCCGCATCGATCGTGCGCACCGTCGTGGCGACCGAGCCGTTGTCGCGCGACCATTTGAACGTCGCCTGTGCGGCCGCGGCGCCGCCGCGGTGGATCTCGATCCGGTACAGCTGGTTCTCCAGCCCGAGGTAACCGCCGGTCGGCGGCACCAGGCACGGGTCGGGACTGCCCGCGACCAGCGCGGTGTCGGTGGTCAGCCGCGCACCCGACGGGCGCGTCGCAGCCTGCCAGCCCGGCACGCCCGCATCAGGTGTCGCGCAGCCGGCGGTGCCGATGTCCTCCAGCAGCTTCACCTGCCACACCGTCTGCCACCGCCCGGTCGTATCGACACCGATGGCCTTCTCGACCAGGTCGGGCGCCTGCAGCGGCGTCACCTCGCGCTGCCACACGTCCAGATAGGCGAGGTGCCGGCCGGACGCCGGCAACGCCGGCGGCTGCGGATAGTACGGCTGCGCGGTGTAGGCGAGCGCGGCTGCCCCGACCGGCTCGGCCATGCGGGCGTCCCACCCGATCGCACCGCCGCCGTGATTCTCGGCGAGGATGCCGTCGACGTAGATGCGCCCGACACCGATGGTGAGCGCGCCACCCGCAGCCGCGATGCGGAATCCGTCGGGCGTCGAGCGCGGCACGACGGTTTTCTCGAACGTGTCCAGTGCGCCGGCCTGCACACGGCGGACCAGTTGCGCGACCCCCTCGTTCCAGTCGGAATCGAGCTGGACTCGTCCCTGCTGCATCACGACCCCGAGGAAGTCGTGCCAGGCGTTGAAGGTGAAGCGGCTGCAGTCCAGGCTCATCGTCGGCCCCTTTCAGATCTCGAAGAACACACCGGACTCGAGCCCTGCGCGCAGGTACTCCTCGAGCCGGACACGCACGTTGGTCTCGCGCTGGCGCGCGCGCAGATGATGGAACGCCCCGGGCTCGCCTTCGTCGTCGGCACCCTCGCGAATCGTGACATCGGTCGCCGCCGACAGCAGGCAGTAGGTCGGCGTCGCGTAGCGCAGCGACAGCATGCGCGGCGCTGGAAAGCCGTCGGCGTCGGGCAGGCAGCGGTGCCGTCGCGGCACACGCGACAGCGGCGGCAGCCAGCTGAAGCGCACGCAGCCGGTCTGCCGGCGTTCGGCCAGCACCGGCACCGCCCATGCATCGGCCGGTGCCAGTCGCGCCAGCAGCAGCGCGTTGGACACCAGCGGCATCTCGCGCGCATGCACCTTGCCGATCACCGTCACACCGTCGAGCGAGAACGCACCGCCGGCGCTGCTGCCGTCCGGTGCGGCGAACGCGACGCCGGTGGGCGCCGTCGCATCGACGACACTGTCGCGGGCGGAGAATGTGCTGCCCTCGGCGATACGCACGGCGCCGACGATCGATCGCGTCAGCGTGACGCGGGTGTCGGCGATCGCGACGACCAGGCACGGTGCATCGCCCGACGCGGGCGCGCCGTCGGGCTGCAGCGCGAGCCCGGGCACCAGCGTGGCGTCACCGATGTCCAGTCGCGCCAGACGGTTGCCGGCGGACGCCGGCACGGTCAGTGCGGCACCGGCGACCAGCACCCCCTGCAGCGAGAACGCGCTGTCCTCGCCACCTTCGACCACCAGCACCGAGGGCAGCGCGAGGGACGGACGCCAGGCACGACCGGTGCCGTCGTCGCTGCGCAGCTCGATTCGTCCGCCGGCTCTGACCCGTACCGACAGTGCACCTCCGTAGCGCCCGTTGCCGGTGATCACGACGACGCCGTCGCCGCCCTCGACGGTGCTGGCACCGAGGGCGTCGAGCGCGGCCTGCACATCAGGCTGGTCCGCCGGCACTCGCACCACGGTCGAACCGGCGGGCCCCAGGTCCGACGGCGCACGCTCGTACTCGCCGCCACCGATCTCTGCGGCGAAGCCGTGGTGGAAAGTGACGTCGATCGCGGTCACCGGCGGCACCGGCGCAGCCGGCAGCGCGATGCGGCCGAGCACCGGATCGAGCGCGATCTTCGTATCGGGCAGATGCGCCCAGCCGGTGCCATCGTCGGACAGGTCGCATACGCAAAGGTCCGCCGGTGCGACCGGGGTCAGCGCACCGTTGACGTATACCGCGAGCGAACGGCCCTCGCCGTAGTCGCTGCCATCTTCGCCGGCCGACGCCGGCGACGGCGCCTGCAGTTCAGCATCCAGCGCCCGGCGCGCGATCGGGAGCGGCACGTTGTGCGGCCCTGCCAGGTGACTGATGCTGTCCTCGGCGAGGGGACGATGGTAGAGACGCATGTCCTGGCCGAGCGCACTCACGCGCCAGCGCCGATCGTCGACCTGCGTTGCCGGCACGCGCGTCAGCCGGTGCGCATCCACTGGCCACAGGAACACGCCGACGTTCTGGATATTGTGCCGGCCGCGGCCGCGCCCGATGCGGCGCACGTCGACGGTGCGCGAGGCGGACTCGAACGCGCTGCCGATCTGCGAGATCGCGCGCCAGTCGCGCAGATCGGGTGCCTGATGGCGGCCCGGCCGCACGTGGTTCATGTACTGGGTGACGCCGAGCCGCTGGAAGAACTCCACCGCATGGGCATTCCAGCCGCCGACGTCGCGCGCGAGCTGCTCGAGCACCGCGGCCGTCCCCTTGCGCCGGCGCAGCGCGATCGTGTGCGCGACCTCGGCGCGTGCGCCACCGCCGGCAGTCGCCGCCCCGTCGCCGGAGAACGCGATATCGTGCAGCGGCCGGTAGCCGACAAGATCGCCGATGTAGGGCACCACCCATGGCGCGCAGGTCTCGATGAACTGGTCGTCGTAGAGCTGCTCGATGTCCTCTTCCAGCACGCCGAGCTGCTCGGCCAGCACGGCGAGCAGCGCGCGCAGCGGCCCGCCCTCGCCCTCGTCGCGGATGCGGTGGATCGCCGGCAACAACTTGTACAGCGTCTGCGCATCGAAGCTCATCCGCCCTCCTCGATCGTGATGTCGGCGGGGTCGAGCGACAGCAGCTCGGCCGGCAGCGGCAGCGCCTCGAGCGAGGCTTCCGGCAGCCGGGCGAACAGCCGCAGCTCGAGTCGCGGGGTCGCGCCCTGGTCGGGACGGTAAAGTTCGATCACGTTGACGGCGACGATGCCCTCGACACGATGGAGTACGGCGTCGACCTCGTCGACCGACACCGTCTGGCCGAACCCGCGCTCGGCGAAAGCGAACGCCGCGGCCAGCGCCGCGTACGCCTGCCCGATCACGCGTGATGCGTCGGCATCGGGCGCCACCACGAGGGTCGCGCGCACGCGCAGCCGCACCGGCCGGAAACTGGCCACGCGCAGCGGCAGCAGCGCATCGCCA
Source organism: Burkholderiales bacterium (assembly GCA_038205245.1). Lineage (GTDB taxonomy): Bacteria > Pseudomonadota > Gammaproteobacteria > Burkholderiales > CAIKXV01 > CAIKXV01. Next base: position 45,194 of record JBBRCD010000018.1, on the reverse strand, counting down.
TAGCGGCGAAGAGCTGCCAGCAGATTGATGGCGATGGCACCGGCAGCATCGACCGCCGCGCCGCCGCTGCCGGCGACGGTGACAAACACGCCGCGGCCGGGACCGGCGGCGATCGCCGTCGCATGCGCCTTCGCGATACCGCCGAAGCTGCGCGCGAAGTCCTGGTAGTCGCGCACCGACACGGCGCGATCGAGGGTGAGCACGGTCAAGGGCGCATTCGCCCGCGCCCCGTCGAGCGTCTCGGCGTCCTGGCCACCGGTCGCCGGTACCGGATTGACTACGCCGGCAATGCCGAGCGGGCGGGTCAGCAGGCTGGTGAGGCGGCCGCCGGCGAGGTTGCCGCCGGCGCCGAGGCCCTTGCGGTAACGTGCGCGAATGTTGTCCTGCCCGCTCGGCGGACGTGCGCCCTCGATACCATCGCCGAACACGACCTGCGTGCGTCCCGCCTCGTCGACCACCGTCGTGTACACGCGCGCGTCGGCCGCTGCGCCGAACAGCGTCGCACGCTCCTCCCAGCGCAGGTCGTTGACGCGCAGCTCGAGCGTCGAGGCGCGGCCGGCCGGCGTGGCCGCGCCGACCTGGGTCAACGGCTGCTGGCGCAGTGCGAAGCGCTGGTCCGGCTGGCCGGCGACGCCGCTACCCAGTGTCTCGACCACCGCCTCGCCGTGCGTCGCCGGCGCCACGTTGGCGTTCACCCGCAGCGCGCCGCGGTCGAACACGTGCTGCGTCGAGGCAGCCAGGCGCGCGCGGGTCGCCTCGCGTCCGTGGACGAGCGACCCGGCGCCGTCGGCGATGAACACGATCTCGGCACAGGTCTCGTCGGCATCGAGCGGCGGCACGAGTCGCACGTCGCGCCCGCGAACGTCCACCCGGCCGACGGTGCCGTCGCGGTCGCGCACCGACAGCCGTAGCCGCCGCGCCGTGCCTAGCGCCGCGCCGAACGCCTCCGGCGTGAGCGGCTGCGCGCTGCCGCCTGCGAGGAGCAGCGGCGGGCCCATCAGCACCAGTGGATCTCGAGCGACAAGCGCGACCGCTGCGGCGCCGTCGGGCTCGAGCAGCAACCCCTGTGCACGGTCGGCGACGACCAGCCGCTGGCGCGGGCCGGTGAGCGCGAGCACGCGCCCCGGGCCGAGGTCCGGATGACGACTGTCGAGGGTGAGGTCCATGCCGAACACCGGATAGTCGAGCGGCCGCGCGACCACCGGCAGCCGTTCGCTCTGTGCGAGCACCAGCGTCCGGCGCAGCGTGAAGCGGTCGGCGGTCAGGTTCTCGGTGGTGTCGGGCACCAGCCGCGTCACCTTCGCGCTCAGGCCGAAGTCACGCCGGGACACCGTGGACACGGACGACGCGCGGTACAGTTCCACGTAGCCGGGCAGCGCCGGGCTGCCTTCCCCCGGCGCGTTGGACACCAGCGCGAACCAGCTTCCTGCGGTCACCTTCGCGTAGGCGGCATCGAGGTCGATCGCCCGCGGGTCGATCCGGTAATCCTTCCAGCTGAGCGCGGCACCGGTGCCCTCGACCAGGGAGGCGAGCGCACTGTGACCGTCGATCGACATCAGCCTCGGGTCGGGCGCTCCGTGCCCAAACAGTCCCGCGCGCTGGCGCAGCGCATACACGCGCGGCGCCTGCTGCGCCGGCGTCATCGATGGCAGCGGGTTGCCGAGCGGGTCGTCCCAGCGCACGCGCGTTCGGCCCCTCGCCGGTTCCGGCACCACCTCGGCCAGTACACGCACATCCCACTGCTCGGCACCAGGGTCGCGCAGGCGCTCCTCGCCGACGATCAGCAGCGCGTCCCCGGTCGCAAGACCTGTCGACAGCCCGTCGAGCCAGAGCCCGGTGTCGCCGCGCGCCGGGATCCACGCGATCGACGACTGCACCGGCATCGCATTCCACTCGACGCGCGCCTCGATCGGCGCGACCGTCTCGAAGCTCTGCGGATCCTCGCCCGCGCCTGGAACGCTCTGCACGCGCGCGCCGGTGGGCACCGGTGCCGGCGCGATCGGCTGTCCCGGCTGCCCGGGCGCGGCCTGCACGCTGAAGGCGAGCCAGGTCGACGCGGCGAGTCCGGCGGCCGGCCGATAGCCGATCAGTTGCGCGAGCTCGACGATCGAGCGGCGCTCGCCCGCGGTACGCAGGTAGCTCTCGTTGGCCAGTCGCTCCTGGTAGAACGCGAGCACGTCGAGCACCGTGGCCGCGGCATCGCACAGCGCGATGCCGAAGTCGTCGCTGTCGCGCGTGGTCAACCGTGCGAGCGCGGGATGTTCGCTCGACGACAGACGCGCGAGCATCGACGCGCGGAACTCGGCATGGCGACCGACCCGGTAGCGGACCATCGGCTGGCCGGGCGCGTTGCTGCGCCGCTGCGGCGTGACGCTACCGATGCCGGCGCAGCAGCCGCAGGTGCACCCGGGGTCGGCGGCGTCGTGTGCCTGATCGAAGGCGCCGGCCATCACTTGCCTCCGTGCAGCGTCAACCGCAGCACACCGTGCTCCGGATGGTTGCGGTCATTGTCGAGGCGGGCGATTTCGAGCCGTCCGAGCCGGATCACACCGGCGCGCAATGCCCTGCCGGCGTCGGCGATGCCCTGCCGCCGGAACCGCGTCACCTCCAGCGTCTCGACGCCGGCCACCGCCCGCGCGGCCGCATACACCGGGCTCAGGTACACCGACTGCCCGAAGCTGAAGGCGTCGGGATGGAACACGCCGCGCCGGCCGTCGCTACGCACGCCGCGGCCGAGCATATTGAACAAGGCGGCGCGCACGTCGCTGCGGAAGTGATCGGGCAGCACGCACACGATGATCTCGATCTCCAGCGACACCATCACCGGTGCATCGAACGCGACCTCGTGGCCGGCCATGCGCAACGGTTCGACATGCGCGTCCAGCCCTGCGCGCAACGCCGCGTCGAGCGCTGCGCCACCGAGCCGGTCGACGGTAACGAACATCGTGTGCCAGCTGCCGGTCCAGCGTGGCGTGGCTGCCGCGCGCTGGATGCCGGGCAGCCGCATCGTCACCTCCGCATAGTCGTCCGGCGTCACTGCCCGCTGCTGTCGGCGGAATGCCTGCGGCGCGCGCCGGCGCACCTGCGCCGCGCTCTCCGGTGCGCGGCCGCCGACCGCCGGCAGAGGATTGCGCACGCCAGCCAGCCGCGGATCGTCGCTGACCACATGCGCGATCGCGTCCGCACCAAGATTGCCTTCCGTGCCCTGGCCGACGCGGTAGCGTGCGGTGAATGCGGTGCCGGTAGCCGGCCGGCGCCCGTGCGCGTCGTCGCCGAAACGCAGCGTCGCACTCTGATCGTGCTCGATCTCGACGACGAAATGCGCTTCGTCTCCCGCACTCTGCAGCAGGTCCGCGCGCGTGCTCCAGGACTCCACGCCCGCAGGCGCGGGCGGCGGCGGCGTCGCGGTCAGCCGGATCGCCGGCAACGTGAGGGGCGCATCGGCGTCTGCGACCTGGCTTGCCATCGGCATCGCACGCGCTGCTGCGGCCCGCGGATCGAAGGCGAGCCGCGTCCGGCGGCCGGGAATTCCGGCGGCCGAGGGCCGTTCGAGCGTGGACACATGGGTCAGCGGCGCCTCCGCCAGCATCGGCCGGTAGCGCACCGGCGCGCGATCGACGGTCGGTGCATCGCAGCGTGCATCGCAGCGTGCGGCGAGCGGCGGCAGCCGCAGGGTCGGCGCCGGCACCGCGGGCAACGCTTCGGCGCGCAGCGTCCTGCCGTGATCGGCGAGCACGATATTGCCGCGGGCAACGCTGACCCGGTCGATGAACTGCGCGCCGTGTTCGTCGTCGGTGGTCGCCGACAGGCACAGCGGGAAGCGCAGTGCATCCTCCGCGGCCCAGCGGATGGCGGTCACCGGCACCGGCGGCATGGGCAGAGGATCGACCAGCGGCAACGAGGGGTCGTCGGCATCGACGCAGTCCACCGCCACCAGTCGCACCGCCTGCCGGTGCAGCCGGTCGGCGTCCGAGGCAAGTCCGGTGTGCGCTCCCAGTACCTCTTCAAGGATCAGCACATCGCCGACCGCGAGCCGGTCCAGATGGCCGGCCAGTGTGGCCGAAGTCGCGCCGGCCGGCAGGCAGCAGCGGCGATCGCCCCAGCTGTGAAAGACCATCTCGTGATGCGCGCCGACAAGTTCGACGGTCACCGCCGGCGCCGGCGTGTCGTCGAGTTCATGCATCGGCACACCCGCGGGATGCATCGGCTCGAACACGGTGGGCAGCGCAGCGAAGGCGCTGCGCCAGGCGCGGCTGGTCGGATCGGCCGGGATGCGGCGATCGGTGTCGGGCACGCGCGACAGGAACTGGAGGCCATGCAGGTCGATCGTCGCCGACGGCAGGCCCTGTGCCAACTCGAGCTGCACCCAGGTGCGCGCGGTGCAGCCTTCGTCGATCCGGTAGTCGACGAGCAGCGCATGCCTGCGCAGCGACGTACGCCGGCGCGCCGTCTCCAGGTAGGCCTCGGTGGCCACGGCGTCCTGCCAGTAAGAGAACTGGTCGGCTGCGTAGGCGAACAGCTCGACCAGCGTGACGCCGGTGTCAGCCGGCGTGCGCGCCTGCCATTGCGGCGCGCATTGCGCGATGCGGTCGAGCATCAGCCGGCGGAAGCGTTCGTAGTCCTTGGCGAGGTAGTCGATATCCGGCGCGGGCGGCGCTGGCACCGGACACTCGACGACCGGCCGGCAGTCGAACTCCGCCGGACAGTCGACCTTGAACGAGAAGGCGACCTCGGCGAGCTGAGGGTCGAAACCCGCCGGCGGCCGCGCGTCGACTGGCGAGCGCTGCAGTCGCAGCCGATAGGGAGAGAAGTCGCCGTACGCCTCCAGGCGCACCAGCAGCACGTGGTCGGGTGCGGCAAGTGCTGCGAAGAATGTGCGCTCGGCCGCGGTCGTGTCGGCGACCGGTGGCGCATCGGCGGCCGCCAGCCAGACCACGCGCAGGTCGCGCACCCGCTCGCCGCCCTCGATCTGCACGTTATCGGGGGCGAACACCGGCGCCGGCTTGAGCAGGCGGACCAGCAGCGTCTGCTGGCGCGGGCTGCCCGGCGGCGCGTCACGGTCGAGCACCTCGAGCCAGTCGATGCCGTTGAGCACCGGATGCGCATCCACCGCATTGCGACGCAAAGTATCGCAGCAGTGATAGCGGCTCACCGGCGGCAGGTCGCTCACGGCGCGAGTCCCCGCTCGAAGGTCTGCACCTCGCGCACCTGGCTGCGTCGCAACAGGTACTGCACGGTGATGCGCAGCGTGGCGTCGTCGGCCTCGACCGACAGCGCCTCGACCACGATCACCTCCGACAGCCATCGCTGCAGCGCGGCCTGGACGAGCATCTGGGTAGTCGCCGCGAGCTCGGGACTGTTCGGCGCGAACACCAGCTGCATCACGCCGCTGCCGAAGTCCGGCCGCATCACCCGCTCGCCGGGCGCGGTGAACAACACCTGCTCGATCAGGCCGCGCACCCACTGCGACTCGTCCGCGACGGCGCTGCGGCCGCGACCGTCGATCCGCAACGGATAGGCGACGTTCATCTTCAAATCCCGATCACGCGCGGCTGCGCGACGACGGCCATCAGCGGCGTGCCATTGGGGACGCACACCGCCTGGCTGTCGAGCAGCAGCAGGGGCAGCGCGTTGGAGGTCACCCGCGTGGCCGACGTCACGTACTGCCCGGTGACGCACGGCGAGGGTGCGCCGCTCACGTTGAACGCGCAGCCGGCGACCGCATACGGCGAGGCGACGGTCACCGTCGGCTGCCCGGAGACCATCACCCGCGGATTCGGCGTCATCGGTTGCGCGCTGCCGCCGTGCGCGCACATCACGGTGGCTCCGACATGCAGCAGGGGTCCGGGCATCGCGGCGCCTCGTTCAGGTGACGACCAGCGCGCCGGCATTCACGGTGACGGTCGGCCCGACCATCACGATGCTGGCGCCCTTGCCGTTCTGGATGTAGATGCCGGTGTCGTTGACGATGATCGACGCACCGGTCGTGCTCTTGAGCATGATGCCGCCGGTCGGGCCGGCCATGTCGGACACCGTCAGCCCATTCTGCAGCGGCGTCTGCAGCGTGATCGCCGGCAGTGGCGGCGGCGTGAGCCTGGACAGCGCCGGCAGCTCGGCCGCCGACCCCCAGAAGCAGCCGACCCAGATCGGCTGGTCCGGATCCCCCTGCTCGAACTCCACCCAGACGCCGGAACCGATGATCGGCAACGCGACCATTCCGTTCTGGATACCGGCGAGCGGCACACAGGGCATCGCCCACGAGCTGGTCGCGAGCCCGGTCACGTCCGGCACCTGCACGAGCAGCCGGCCCATCTGCATCGGATCGACGTTGGCGAGCACCATGCCACGGAACTTGCCGTAGTACTTGCCGATGTACTTCACCGGTTCGCTCATCGCCCTCTCCTGCTCATGCCGGCACCGACGACACGATCGAGATCAGCCCGTTGCGGGTGAGTTCGAACCTCTGCCGGAACTCGCCGCGCTTGAGCGTGCTGGTCACCTTCTTCACGTAGTAGAGCCCGTTGTAGGCAAGCCCCGCGCCACGCACGCCGACCAGCTGGCGCGCCTTGAGCAGGCGCCCATAACGCAGCACGCTCAGGCTGCCCGACGCGGTCACCGAGTCCTGCGATTTCGCCGCCTCGGCGACACCCCGGCCGATTGCCCGCAGCGGATCGAGCTTCGCGGTGTCCTTCATCATCCGGATGTTCGACAGCGGCGTCGGCAGCACGCCCAGCGGCGGCTGCAGTGGATTCAGGTTGGGAATCGGAATCGGGATCGGCGCGCGCGTCGCCTGGTTCTGAATGAACACGATCGGCAGCACGCCCTTGGTCGGGTCGAAGCTGAAGTTCATCGACTCGACGTTCGTGTGCGCATCCATGTCGATGTTCAGCGCCGGCTGCGGCACGCCCACCTTGATCTCCGGCCCGAAGTAGGCGACGTTCATCCCGGGCGTCGGGCCCGGCTCCACGTAGAACACGTAGCCGGCCTCGCTCGCCATCTGGCGCAGGTACTGCAGGTCGGTGCCCTGGTGTCCCGGTATCCGCTCGATCGGGATCGGCACGTCGAGGAAGATCGGCGGGATCACCACTGGCACCAGGCCGAACATCGCGTACTTCGCGCAGATGAGTGCCACGCGGGCGGGCACCGGCATCGCCGGATACGGCAGCCCGCTGAAGTCGATGTTGTCCATCACCCGCGAAATGTCCTCGCCGGTCACCGTGATGCTGCCGCGCGCTCCGCTCTGGCCCGGCTGCACCTCGATGCGCGTCATCACGCCGTCGAACAGCACGGTCGGCGTGGCGTTCATCGTGATCACCATGGTCACCCGCAGTGGCGGCGTGGCCGGAGTCGAGCTCTGCCCGCCGGCGATCAGGAACAGCGTGTTGAGCTGCGAGCGGCTGTCGATCGCCAGCAACATCTGGAAGCCGCTGGTCTCGCCGGCCGAGGTGGTGACCGTCACGCTGTCGAGCGCGTCGATCACCACCCGCGGCGCGGGAATCGGCACGATAGGTCCGATCAGCAGGCTCAACTGGATGCCGCTAATCATCGGCCGCCCCCGGCACGCCCTCGGGCAGCGTGATGCGCAACCGCCGCCCGGCCTGCGCGGTCAGCTCTGCCGGGCGCATCGCGCCGTTGGCATCGGCGAGCCGCCACCACTGCAGGGCGTCGCCGAGGTAACGGTCGGCCAGATTGTCGATGCGGTCGCCCTGCACCACCTCGTGCTCCAGCAGCAGCGCATGGCGTTCCGGCGGCGGCACGAACCGGCGCGCGACGCAGGCGACCATCCGTCCGTCGGGCAGCGTCACCGTGCGTGTGCCCAGCCCGTGATAACGGCTGCCCGGCGGATAGGTCGGCACCTGCAGCGAGGCAGCCTCGAGGAAGGCCTGCACCGGATCGATCATGGCAGGCCCCCGATGCCCAGCGTGGCGAAGCTGCCGGCGGCGGCCTGGCCGGCGAGCCGTTCCTTCACCTGCAGGTAGTTCATGAACAGGCTGCCGCCACGATGGTCGAAGCCCAGGTCGTCGACGCTCAGCACGCGCAGCCCGAGGCTCACCTTCGCACGCACCGGGTTGAGCGCTGCGTCGAACGCCTCCTCGGTGATGCTGAAGTCGGTCACGCGCACCGGCAGCACGCGGGACTTGCCCCACACGAAGAGGGCCAGCGGCGCCTGCATCGGTGCGATCTCCAGCGTACCGGCATCGGCCAGCCGGTGATTGGCATCGAGCTGCGTGCTCGAAGGATAGAGCAGCAGCTCGAGCGCGGCGAGCTGCGGCTGGATGCCGTGTTCGACGGGCGTCGGGTTCGACTCCGGGAATTCGAGCGGGTCGGTCGCGTCGATCTCCGCTTCCAGCCGGTACGATTCCACCGCCGGCCCTTTCAGACGCATCGCCTCGGAGCGGTCGCCTCCGTCGCCGGTGCCGAGCGTCTGCGCCTGGAAACTGCGGGTCAGCGTCTCCGGGTTGTACTGCAGCGACACGATGCGCAGCACGCTGCCCGACCGGGCATCGACCAGCACGATTCCGGCCTTGGCCAGCTTCGGCGAATTGGGGAAGGTCATCGGGCGATCCTGGACGGTGGCGGGGACGTTCGCAGCTCGGGTTGCCGGCCCGGCACGACGCGCAGCGGGGCGGGCGCGGCCTGCCCCGGCGCCGAAACGCGCGCGGGAAACGGACGCACGCTCATGGCGGCGTCACCAGATTCCACCGGTTGCATTCAGCCGGCAGTGTATCGCGACCGAAGCGCTCGGCGATGCGCACGAGCGGCGCGTAGTCGCGCTCGGAGATGATCGAGCCGTAGCCCATGATGTCCGCCTTCTGTTCGGCAGTGACGCCGTAGCAGCGGTCCGCGTTGTCCGCGCAGAGCACGTGTTTGAGCCCCATCAGGTGTCCGAACTCGTGCAACGCCGTGATTTGGTGAAACTCGCGCATGACGATGTTGTCCTTCGACGGCGGCTTTTTCTCGTCTATGAGTACCGGCGACATGCGCACCTTGTCGGCGAGGTCGTCCTCCTGCCAGCTGGTCGACTTGCTGCGCGCGGCCGGCGTTTGCGGCCACAGGTTGATCGTGGTGTGCGGGTTCTCGTGCGTCGGCACCACTTCCACGCGCGTGCGATAGACCGGTCCGGCACAGGCGCCCTGCAGAGCGAACTTCCCCGACCAGCCGGACTCGATCACCGCCTTCGCGTTGGCGCGGAACTTCGTGATGCGCTCCTGTTTTCCCTCCGGCTTGCCCTGATCCTCGAAGTCGATGCGCATCGACAGGCTGATCGTATTCGTTCGGGTGTCGATCACGCCGTCGAAGCGTCCGTCGAAATCCTCACGGCCATATGCGAGGTCGCGCTGAGTCGGGTTGCGCGCTGGCTTCCCGCCGCCGCTCGGCTGGCGTTGCAGCGCACCCGGCCGCGCAGCCTGCTGGGCCACGTGCGCGAGCTCGTGGGCGAGCAGATGGCGCCCGCCGTCGGTGTGTGGATCGAAGCGGCCGGCGTCGAACACCACATGTTTACCGACCGTGTACGCGTCGGCGGCGACCGCGCGCGCGCTGCCCGCCGCCCGCATGTCGTCGTGGATACGAACGGCCGCGAAGTCGACGCCGAAGCGCGGCTCCATGTAGCGGCGAGTGGCGCTGTCGAGCGGCCTGCCAGACGCCTCGAGGACCCGTTCGACGCTGTCCGGCAACGCATCGGGGTCCAGCGCGGCGGCCATCCCGGTCACTTGCGCACGACCTCCGGCCACGACGCGATCGGCCGCGCGGTCCGCCTCGCGTTCGTGCCGGTCGTGATCGGCCGACTGCGGTGAACGCCGTTGCAGGGGCCGACCGCGGCAGGTGTCGCACTCGCCCGCCGCCGATGTCGTGGCGCCTGCGCAGACGCATCGCCGTTGCAGCAGCAATGCAGGTGCGCGCGATGCGCAGGATGGGCGGGGCGCTGCGGGCCGCGTCGCTGCCGACATCGCTGCACGCGCCTGCGCGTTGCTCATCGCTGCAAGCGTCCGGCTATGCCGCGCGCTGCGGCGACGCCGACGCCGGTCGCGCCGGCGGGCAACGGCGTGCCCGGCGCACCCGCCGCCAATGCCGCTCCAGCGCGCGCCGCAGGCACAGCGCTCAGCGTGTCGATGCGCAGCGTGGCCAGGTTGCCGAGGCCGGCGAGCCGCTCGGCGGCTCCGGGCGCGGCGAGCATCCGCGCGAGTTCCTGCTGCAGACCGGCAGCGATCGCCGCGCGGTCGTCGGGCGCAAAACCGGAAAGCACCAGACGGTCGACATGGATGACGATGCGCGTCATGTCCAGCCCCGGGTCTCGGCATCTGACAGCGGACGCTCGCGCTTGGCGGCCTCCGCATGCGCGGCGCGGAGCAGGTGGCGCATCGACACCGCACCGCCTTCGGCCGCCGCGGCGAACGCGGCATTCAGCGCGATGTTGCGGATACTGCCCCCGCTCGCATCCAGGCGCGCAAGATCGGACGGGTTCACGCCGTCGAGCGGCGTGCGCGGCGGGAACGCGCGGCGCCACAGCGCCTCGCGCAGCGTCTGGTCGGGAAACGGGAACTGCACGACAAAGCGCAGCCGGCGGTGGAACGCGTCGTCGAGCGAGCCCTTCAGGTTGCTGGTAAGGATCGCCAGTCCGCGGTAGGTCTCCATCCGCTGCAGCAGGTAGCTCACCTCGAGGTTGGCATAACGGTCGTGACTGTCCTTCACTTCACTGCGTTTTCCGAACAGCGCGTCGGCTTCGTCGAACAGCAGCACCGCGCTGCCCTCCTCGGCCGCATCGAACACGCGGCGCAGGTTCTTCTCGGTCTCGCCGATGTACTTGTCGACGACGGCCGACAGGTCGATCCGGTACAGGTCCAGCCCCAGATCGCATGCGAGCACCTCGGCCGCCAGCGTCTTGCCGGTGCCGCTGGCGCCGGCGAACAACACCGACACGCCCAGACCGCGCGCGCCGGCGGTTGCAAAGCCCCAGTCCTCGTGCACGCGCATGCGCTGCCGGCACTGCGCGGCGATCGCGTGCAGCGTCGCCAGCGGTGCAGGCGGCAGCACCAGATCGTCCCAGCCGGCCCGCGCGTCGACGCGCTGCGCGAGATCATCGAGGCGAGCGCGCGCTGCGACACGGCAGGCGCGCCACAGCGCGTCGGGTGCAGGATCATCCGCCGCCCTGAGCGCACGGGCTTCGATCGCGCGCGCGCCGAGCTGGAACTGCCCGGCGACTGCGTCGATGCCGGCCTCGATCGTCGCCGGCAGCGGCGCATCGCCTCGCTGCAACGCGCGCCGCCACAGTACGCGCTGCTCGGCGGGGTCGGGGCACTCCACCTCGAACACGGCCGAGCTGCGGTCGAGCGCGATCGGCCGCGCGCAACCGACCATCACCAGTCCGCGCAGCATGCCGGCCAGGCGCAAGGCGGGGGGCGTGACACCGTCGCGGGCATCGATCATCAGCGCCTGAACGGACAGCAGTGCGTCGCGCTCGCACAGCGTCGCCAGCAGATGCAGATCCGCCGCGGCGGCCGGCACGTCGTCCGCCCGCATCGACTGCAGCCGAAAACCTAGCCGGTCGGCAACCGCGGCGCCGACATCGCCTTGCGCAACCGGATCATCGCCGGTCAGCACGATCACCGGCAGCGGCGACGGCAACGATTCGATCGTCGCGCAGATCCGGGCGGCGAGCCGCTGGTGCGACGGCGCCAGCGGACCGTCTGGCGGCAGCGCGCGCAGCAGCGGCTGCAGGCGCACGTCCGGCCCATCGATGCCCGCGAGGAAATGCAGCACCCGCTCGTCGATGCGAAGCAGTGCGTCGGTGACGCCGCCGCCCTCGAGTTCGACCAGCCGCCAGCGGCGCAGCGGCCGCGCCGGGGTCAACGCGCTCCAGTGCGGCGACGCCATCGCAGCGAGCGCGAGCCCGAACGTCGGGCCGGGCCGCTGCGCGTCTGAAGTCGCGCGCATGCAACAGGCGGCGAGCTGCGCATCCATCTGCACACCCGCGGCAAGCAGCAGCACGTCGCGTTCAAACGGCGTCAGCCCGAACAGTTCGCACAGCCGGTCGATCGCGGCCGGCGCCGGAAGCAGCGCGCGCGCGTCGTCGACCGCACGCCCGCCAGGCTCGGACACGGCGGCGTCGCCGGCGCGCATGTCGAGTCGCGCACGCACCCGCGCGAACTCCGCGACCAGCACCTGCTGGTTGGCGTCCGACCAGGCGACCGTCAGAGCCGGGGCGATTGTCGAAGCCGGGGCGATTGTCGAAGCCGGGGCGCTCGTCGAAGCCGGGGCGATTGTCGAAGCCGGGGCGCTCGTCGAAGCCGGGGCGCTCGTCCAAGCCGGGGCGCTCGTCGGAGCCAGGGCGTTCGTCGAAGCCGGGGCGCTCGTCGAAGCCGGGGCGCTCGCCGGAGCCAGGGCGCTCGCCGGAGCCAGGGCGCTCGTAAGAGCCGGGGTGGTCGTAAGAGCCGGGGCGATCGTAATATCCGGGGCGTTCACGCGAAGCTGATCCGCTGGTCGAGGAAACGCGGCGGGCTCACCGACCGGTCGACGATCGGGCTGTCCACGCCATCGACGCGCAACCGCGCCAGGTGATCGCCGTCGGGCGCGCCGGTGACGACGAAGCCCACGGTGCCGGAGAGCGCATTGATCGGTTGCGCCGGCACCTCGCGCTGGCCGAGGATCAGCGACACCCGCTGGCCGGGCCACACCGGCGGAGTCACCGTCAGGTCGAACACAGCGGTGCCGACGCCATCGCGCGCCACGGTACGCGGAAGGCCGGTGATCCAGGGCAGCACGAGCAGTGCCAGGTGGTTGGTCTCGCGCGCAGCCACCTCGCCGGGACGCACCAGCGACGCCGATACCTGGTACACCCCGGCCGGCACCTCGGCCGCCCGCGCCTGGGGCACGGTGAACGCGATGCGCGCATCGTCGGCCGGACCGACCGCGGGCAGCACGACCGATACGCCGCGATGCGCGTGGTCCAGCCGCACTTCGCGCGTGGCGCCGGCGAGGTTGATGCCCGCAAGCGCCGCCGCATCATCGACGCGCACCCCCGGCTCGTCGTCCAGGCCGAGCACCTGGCGCAGCGTCGGCAGCGGCGACACCAGGCTGCCCTGGACCGCCACGCCCGGCTCGCGCCGGTCCGGCAGTTTCGGGAGCCCGCGCGTGAGCACCGGCAGCGCGGCACGCGCCGCCCGCCTGGCCTCGATCAGCACCACCGACACCAGGTAGGCCGCGCTCGGGCGATAGCTCGCCTGCAGCGCCGACCACAGCCGGGACATCTCCTCGCCGAGCATCGGTGCCGGCGTGATGCGGATCAGTTCGTACTGGTCGGCGAGGCCGCAATCGGCAAGCGCGCGGAGCGCCGGCGGAAGATCTGCGCCGGTGGCCGGCGACGGCGCGAGCGCGGTACGGATCGCCTCGCGGTCGAGCACGGGCGTCTCGTGCAGCAGCTGCATCGCGTACCCGAGCAGTATCTCCGCATGCAGGTCCTCACCGCCGTAGGCACTGATGACATAGTGCAGGTCGAGCGCGAGCGGCGGGTTGCTGAGCCGCTGGCGCCCGGCGCTGTCGTGCGAAGGCAATGCACTGTTGCGCCATGCCGTGTTCGGCGTCGCCTGGTGCAGAAACAGGTTGAGCACCGTCGGCTCGGCACCGCCACCGGGATTCACCCGATCCGGTGGTCCTGCACGCACTGTCACCGTCGAGCCGACGACACCGCTCACGTTGTGATTGATCATGCCGTCGTTCAGCAGGTCGCGCAATACTGCCGTGACGCCGGCGATGGCCAGTGCGCTGCTCATGGACGACCCGACCCGCGTCGCGCCAGGTAGTCGTCCAGCGACATCGCCGGCCCGACCGGCTCACCACTGCGCCGCGCTGCGCGCACCGGCGCCGGTCGCGCAGCGGTGATCTCGATGCGACCGATGGTCACGTGAACCTCGACCGGCACCTCGTGCGAAGCGGTCGAGCCGGTCTGCGCGGCGGAGCCGATGCGCGCCGGGGAGGCCTGGTCGCGATGCCGCGCAATCGTCGTGCGTACCGCCACCCGTGGGTCCGCCTCGCGGTGCGCCTCGATCGGTGGCGAGGCCGCGGCGGGCGTCGGCAACGACATTGTCTCGCCCGGTTCGATGATCGCGGCAGCACGCGTGTGCTCGCGCGGCCGCGTCGGGCCGTCGCCTAGACGCACGATATCTGGCGTCATCGTGCGCAGTGCTTCGCGCGACCGGGCCGACATGTCGGGCTGCATCCCGCGGTTCACGTCGTGCGCGGGCGGCAGCGGCGCGAACGTCAACACCCCGGCGTCGGTACGAGCGATCGGAGGGGGGAGATTGGGACTCGAGTCAGCGGGACTCGATGCAGCGGGACGGGATACAACAGGACGCGGTGCCCGCACAGTCACGGGCACGGGCCCCTGGGCGGCCGAGGGCGCGACATCGGCCGCCAGTTCGAACAACGCTTCGGACAGCGCCGGTTCGGGCGGCGAAGCCGGCGCGAAGCGCGATCGGAGCAGCACCGCCTGCGGTCGCACCGGCGCAGGTGCGCTTTGCGCACGGGTGAGCAGCCGGTCCAGGTAGCCGCTCATGCGTGGGCTCCTGCGTCGAGCACGCGCTGCAGGTAGGCCGCGCGCCGCGTCGCACCCAGCGCGAGCACGTCCGGTTCGGTCCAGCCGTAGGCGCGCGCCAGCAGGTCGACCTCGTCGATCAGCCGCCGCGCACGTGCGTCGACCTCCTCCCACAGGTAGGCCGCGATATCGAATGCACTCGTCCAGCGGTGGCCGCAGGCGCCGCATTCGAGATCGAGCAGTACCTCGCCGGCGGCATCGGCGCGGGCGAGCGCCGATTCGATCGCTTCGACCGCCGTGTCGTCCAGCGCGCCCGGGTCGCCCGGGTCGCCCCCCGGGTCGGCGATGCGGCAGCGGGCAGCGAGCCGCCGCCGTGCGGCGTGCGCGTCGGACTCGCTCAGCGCCAGTGCCAGGTCACGCGTTGACGGCGGGCGCAGCCGCAGGCCGTCCGCGTCGATCGTCGCCGCCGGCGGTGCAGCGCGCAGCAGCGCCGCATCGAGTTCGAACTCGAGCCGCGTGCCGCAGCCGGCGCACTCGACGAACGCGGGTAGCCGTTCGCCGAAGTTCGCACAGCGCAGTGCGAGCAAGGCCTGGTCGCGCTCGGGCAGCGACACGTCGGCGAGCTGCGCCGGTTCGTCGGACGCGCGCGCGAGGGCGAACAGCGCGAGCGCACGGTCGAGTGCGTGGCGGCTCGAGCCACGCGACCAGACATCGATCAGCTCGGCATCGGACAGGCGGAGCATCGCAAAAGCCCCTGCGGTTCTCTCAGACCGGCTCGTTGAAGCTGGGCTCGGCCGGCTCGCTGACCTCGTAGTCGCGCTCCCAGCCCTCGTTCTCGAGCTTGATCGTCTGGATCGCCACCGCGTTGGCATTCGCATCGAGGTCAGGCAGCGCCTGGTACTCGGACACCCAGCAGCGGTAGACCTTGTACGACAAGGCCAGCTGACCGGCTTCGTTGTAGACGTCGATGATGATGTCCTTGCGGAAATCCCTCAGCGACACCTCGGCGCCCAGCCCGGATCCATAGTTCCAGACCTTGTTCGCCCAGCGCTCGAACTCGATGTCGTGGGTGACGCCGCGTTCGAGCGTGATCGCCTCGTACTTCGTGCGTCCCGGCGACTTGCGCGACGAGGACGGATCGCCGCCCTCGCGGTGCTCGACCAGTTCTGTCGAGCGCTTCAGCGCGCCGACCTTGCTTATCCCGGCGACATAGCGTCCGTCCCAGCGCACGCGGAACTTGAAGTTCTTGTACGGGTCGAATCGGGATGCATTGACGCTGAACTGGGCCATGGAAATCGCTCCTGGAGACTGCGAACACTCGGTCGATGCGCGTTGACGCTGCGCGGTGGCGGTGCGCGGCGGGAATGCCGAGCGGGACCTGCCGGACGTGCCTGATGTGCCTGATGTGTAATGGGCGCCGGCTTCAGGTCGCGATCTGGCCGGCGATCTGCTGCAGGCGGATCACCACGAACTCCGCCGGCTTCAGCGGCGCGAAGCCGACGACGATGTTCACCACCCCGAGATCGATGTCGTTCTGGGTCGTCGTCTCACGATCGCACTTCACGAAATAGGCCTCGCGCGGCGAACGTCCCTGGAAAGCGCCCTGGCGGAACAGGTTCTGCATGAACGCGCCGAGGTTGAGCCGGATCTGCGCCCACAGCGGCTCGTCGTTCGGCTCGAACACCACCCATTGCGTCCCGCGGAACAGGCTTTCCTCGATGTACAGCGCGAGCCTTCGTACGGGCACATATTTCCATTCGGACGCGAGCGCGTCTGCGCCGCGCAGCGTGCGTGCGCCCCACACCACTCGCCCGATCTGCGGGAACGCACGCAGGCAGTTCACGCCGAGCGGGTTGAGCAGTCCGTTCTGGCCGTCAGTCAGCGGAACGGTGAGTTCCGACACGCCGGCGAGCGTCGCCTCGATCCCGGCGGGGGCCTTCCACACGCCTCTTTGCGTGTCAGTGCGGGCGAGGATGCCGGCGATCGCGCCGCACGGGGCGAACTCGGCGAGCCGGCTCTCCTGCAGCGGATCCGGAGAGCGCAGCCGGGGGAAATAGAGCGCGGCATTCTCGGTGCGCGCGAGACCCCATCCCGCGCTGTCCAGTCCGGAGGCCCCGGTCAGGTCCGCCGGCTCATCCCAGGCGATCAGTGGATCGACGATGTACATCGCGCGCCGCTCGCGCGCATACACTGCTGCCGCGCTGCGCGTCTGCGCACCGATGTCGCCGGTCGCCTCGAGCGAGAACGGCGGAACGCACAGCAGGTTGAACAGGTCAGCACGCTCCAGCGCCCACAGTCCCCGCTTCGGCGCCTGCAACGCGGGCTGCGACACCTGCGCGTCGGTGAGCACGGCGCCATCGTCGCCATCGGCGTTGAACGCAAGCGAGCCAGGCGTCACCGTCAGCGGGTCGACGCCAGGACCGGCATCCGGCGTCGCACCCGGTCGGGCAACCGGCGCCGGCACGACCAGGCGCACCAGTTTCGACTCCTGCGCGAGCACGGTGCCGACGAAACGGGGATGCGCCGGCAGTACCGAGACGTTCAGGAAGCGCTCGGTGACGCCACTGCCAGCGTCGCGCACGGCGAGGTTGAACAGTTGCTCGGTGCCGATCTCGGGCCGCGTCGAATGATCGACGCGCACGCGCAGGCGCTCGCCCCACTCGCCTGACGACGAGGCGATCAGGTTCAGCGTGTCTGCCGCGCCGGTGGCGGCGGCACCGCCGTTGGCCGCGCGCACGATCAGCGCGTCGCCGCCGCCGTTGCGGAAGAACTGGTCTACCGCGTAGCTCATCGGATGGGCGCGGGACAAACCTCCGAACGTGCGCTCGAACCCGGCGAAACTTTGCACGCGCACCGGAGACTCAGGCGAGGCGTCGAGCGGCCCGCGCAGCGCCGAGCCGACGAACGCTGTGATCGATGTCGCCACGCCAGTGATAGTACGCACGCCGCTGGATATTTCTTCGATGTAGACGCCCGGGTAGGTCAGCGCTGCAGGCATATCTGTGCTCCCGTCTCACGATGAAGTCGGCCGGCTGCACGCGCACGGCGCAGGCAACCGAGGTAAACGGACCTGAGTCTCTACGGACAGTCGAAACGAACGGATCGCATGCTGGGCCAATCGTCTGCTCGAGTCCGAACGCTATGATAAATGTCACAGATACGGCAAAGGATTTATCTTCTGCGGCGCAACATGCGTTTGCACTGCTGACACCCCGTTCCGGTACTAATCTCTTGGGATTCAGCCGTTTGGACAGGCGTTCGCTGCTGCAGCATCACTTTCGTCACAACTGTCCGCTGGTCCGATCCTTGCCCTGCGTTCACTGACGCAGACGCATGCCTGCGGAGTGCCCGTCGCGCACGTCACCTTCGGTGAGCGGTGGTGGCGTACACTCGACTCCAAGGCCGCGACAGTCCGTGCCGACCGTTCGCGGCAACGGTCGGCTTGCTTGCGGCATCGCGCAAGGGGCACCATGCACATCACATGTCGACCGGATTACTATTCCTCGAACGCGCCCCGCTGGATGCGCTGCGCCGACAGCATGGGGTCCGGAAGCTCCCACTTTTCGGATCCTGGCTCATGGGTAATGCAAGGCAGGACAGCGCTATCGACGTGCTGGTGAAGGACTCGCCGGCCGAACTGCAGCCGAGGGCCATGCGCGACCGGTCGATCTGCGCGGCAGTGGTGAAGAAGGCCGGCATCACCGCCGACCCGCTCTGAGGCTGGGGCGGGTGCATCGACGAGCGGGTCCAGCGCCGGCATGGCGCATGCGGGTGCTGGCGGCACTGACTGCGCTACTTGCCACCGCCTGTGTGCAGCGCGATACGCGCGAGCGACAGGGCCCCGCATCCGCGGTTACCCCGTGGCAGACGGTTGTCGCCGAGGCCAAGGCGTACACGCTGCGCATCGGCTTCTTGCCGACCGCCAACTTCACCCATACCAGCACCGACCTGCAGGACTTCCCGTTCTGCGGCCGTGCGCCCCGACTCGTCCTGCCGTACTCCTACGAGGACCCGGCGATCGAATGGCGGGACGACCTCACGCCGGTCCAGTGCCGCAGCGCGGCCCCGGCGATGGACGTGCATTACGGCATGTCCGAAGCGCTGGGCGAGATCGCCTCGCCGGTGACCCCCGCGATGATCGCCAGCGGTGTGCCGCGCATGGTGTACCTGGTCGTTCACGAGGATTGTCATGACCAGTTCAACCTGCCCTACGGCATCGAGGAACCCCTGTGCGAAGTGATCAGTTACCGGGCAATGCTGGCCATCGCGCGCGAGCCCGGTCCGTGGACGAACGAGGAGCGCACGGCGATCCGCGATTACGCGGTGGTCAATGCCGGCCGCATCCCGCTCAACCTGCGCTACTACCAGCAGGCCGCGGCGCTCTACACGCGGCATGCACGCGGCGAACTGCGCGAGGACGACCTCATGCGCGAACGCGAGGCTGTATTCGCGCGCGCCGAAGCGTCGACCGGGTCGCCACCGGGCAGCATCAACAACGTGGCGCTCGCCAACCGCATGACCTACGCCCGCCACCATGCATTCGTCGAGCGGGTGTTGGAACGCCTCGGGTCGGACCTCGGCCGGCTGGTCAGCTTCTTCCGGCAGGTGGACGAGAACCGGATGGCAGCCGAGCGGTCCGACGAGGGCCGGGCGATCGAACCGGCACCCGCGCCGGACTCGAAGCCGTTGAAGTCCGGCCCGCGGCAGCGCGCCCTGCCGCTGCCGCGCACCGCTGCCAGCGTCCGCAGTACCGGCGGCGCGAAGCCGGCCCGGCCGCTGGCACGGCCGGCGCCACGCGAGGATGCGCCGTTTCGCGCTGTTGCCGGCGATGGCGGGAACCCGGCGAACGCCGCGGATGTGGAAAGCCCGGCCGCCCTGCTGGCACGCATCCAGGCCGCCGAGGCTGCGGTGCTAGACACCGCAGCCCGCCTGCTGCCCTTGCGGTGAACGCTACGCGCAGCTTCGTGAGCGTGAACGCCTCATGGATGGACGACCGGATGGATCCGCCGACGATCGGGCCGCCGCCGGCCACGTGCAGCGTGTCCCCAATCGCCCCCGCGCCCAGCCGGTCGCGCGCGGTAGTCATTGGCGCATGAGAGCCGTGGTTTGAGGCAGTCGCCGCCCGGAAACGCCATCCGGGCGCGTTAAAGGCAGTGGGAGAGCGGGGTCACGGAAAAACGGGAAGGGTCACTTCCGCGACGCCGCTGCTAAGGCGCGGTGACGTCCGCGGCAATCCCCCCCAGCGCCTTGGCAAGGTTTCCAATCGCCGGGCAGGTGGCTGCCTGGTGCCGACTGCCGATCCAGGCCGGATCGTTGTAGCCCAGCCAGGTCTGCCCGCCGGAGTCCTGCCAGACCAGCGCCTTAAGCGGCAGGTCGATGCCGACCGTCTGTTCGCAGGTCATCAGCGGCGTGCCACCCTGCGGATTGCCGAAGATGAACACTTCGGTCGGTCGCAGGGTGGCGCCGATTTTCGCGGCGCCAGCCGCGTGGTCTATCCGGGCAAACAGCGTCAGTTTGCGTGCCTTCAACGCCGCTTCCAGACGGGTCGCTGTCTCGCTCGCGGAATGGGCGCTCTTGACGGCAATCAGTCCATCGGCGGCCGTCACCGCCAGACTTGACAGCATCAATGAGGCCACGACAGCTGCTTTCGATATCGAAAACTTCATGGGGTCCCCTTGAGGATCGGTCGGCCGCGAAGCCTGCGTCGTCCGAGGTGCATCGGTGCCGGGGCAATGGCGACCGGCGAACGCTTTCTTTACGCTTGCATTATAGGCTCTGTGATTGTCCGAGCGTTGTTTAACCCACCTGTTCCCGATCCGGTTAATGCAGATAAATCTTCGTGCGCGAAACATGCCAGGCGTTCTTGCGGTGCCGATCTCCCCGGCGGCGAGCGAACGGGTTCCCGCGGGCGAGGGTCGATAGGGTGCTGGTGCAGTCCATGGAGCACGGCCTCGCCGAGGTGACGCCCGGTTTCCGCCGCGACTCGAAGCACGGCCCGGTGGTGGCGCTGGGCATGCGTTGGCGATCGACCACGATCCATTGGCCCCGATCGTGGTTTATGGGACCAGCGCCCCCGACGCGCTGGACTTGCTGCAAGATGGCGGTGCCGCGGGTTTTCGCACCCCGTAGGCCTGTGATGCACTGCTTTCGATGCAGAGCAACAGAATACGAAGTAACTGTGCGGCAAGGAGGCGTAAATGAAAACGATCAGGATAGTGATGACCATCATCACCGCCTGTTGTACTACCGCGGCGGCTGCCGCCGTGAACGATTATCCGAACAAGACGGTGCGGCTCATTTCACCGTTCTCGCCCGGTGGCGGCACTGACACCGTGGCACGGGCACTGGCGCAACGCCTCAGCGAAGTCCTCGGCAAAACAGTGCTGGTCGACAATCGGCCCGGTGCCGAAGGCATCATCGGCACCGAGATTGGCGCGCGTGCTCCCGCCGACGGTTACACGCTGCTGGTCGGCAATCTCGGCACGCTGGCGATCAATCCCAATTTACGCAAGGTGCCGTACGATCCGTTGCGCGATTTCGCACCGATCACGCGCACCACCACGTCTTCGACGGTGCTTGTGGTGCATCCCGCGCTGCCGGTGAACAATGTCAGGGAGCTGGTGGCGCTGGCCAAAACACGATCACTGAACTACGGCGCCGGTTCATCTGCGACTTTCCTGCCGATGGAGCTGTTCAAGCAGATGTCGGGTGTGCAGATGACCCATGTCCCGTACAAGGGTACCGGGCCGTCGCTGACGGGCATCCTCAGCGGTGAAGTGCAGGTGATGTTCGGTGGTGCGATCAACACTGTACCGCAGGTCAGGAATGGCAGATTGCGCGCGCTGGCCGTGGCTGGAGACACCCGTGCCAAGGCGCTGCCAGACGTGCCGACCGTGGCAGAGGCTGGTTTTCCCGGCTATGAGGCGAACACCTGGAACGGCATACTGGCGCCGGCCGGCACGCCGCGCGCGATCATCAACCGCCTTAATGCCGAAATGCTGAAAATCCTCGGCAGCCGGGAAGTCATTGACTACATGACTGCCGACGGTGCCGAGCCTGCCGGCAACAGCCCCGAACAGTTCACTGCCTATATCCGTGCCGAACATGCAAAATGGGCGCGTGTCATTCGCGACGCCAAAATACAGAAATCGGATTAAAGCTATCGATCAAAGAAGGGATTCGTCTGATAGAAAATGGAGCCCACGCGCATCGTGCTCGACTACCACCAGTCATGAACCAAGTCGCCCGAAGGCGAGAGCCAGATGACCGACGATGATCTGACGGAAAACTTCCTCGCCAACTGTGAGCCGCCCGGATTGTTGGACTATCCTATGAATTGAGTTTGGAGACAGGAACGACGATGGCTAGCACACACGACGAAAGAGGCGCAGCCGACATCGGCGGCACGCCGGCTGGCCCCGTGGATACGGTGGACCACGGCATGAAGTTCTGGGAGCGGCAGGCCAACGCGCTGCGCTCCCTGCTGGGACGCAAGGGCATCACCCGGACCGACGAACTGCGCCGGGCGGCTGAGGACCTGGGAGAACGCTACGCCCAGCTTGCGTACTTTGAGCGCACAACCACGGCGCTGCGCATCAATCTCGTCGAGAAGGGCCTGATCACGGAGAGCGAGCTTATCGCCAAGATGGCCGAGGTACGGGCGCGCTTCGATATGCCGAGCGAGATGGAGTCGCCCATCGAACAGCGGGGGCAGCGCTGATGCCGGCCGCCAAGCAGACCCCCGCCGCCACGGTCTCCACCTACACGCCCGCGCCCGGGCATCGTTACACTGTGGGCGACCGCGTTTCGGTCAAGCGCAGCTACCCCCCCGGCCACCGGCGCACGCCGCATTACATCAAGGGCAAGATCGGGATGATCGAGCGCGTCTGCGGCACCTTTGCCAATCCCGAGGAGCTCGCCTACGGTTTCGACGGCGAGCCGAAGAGAATTCTCTACCGAGTGCAGTTCGCGCAGAGCACGGTCTGGCCTGATTACCGCGGCGCAGCGCGCGACGTGATCGAAATGGAGATCTACGAGCACTGGCTCGAGCCGGCGTAGGGCGCTCCAAGACTCCAACGGACCCGGACGACCCGAACAGCACGAACCCGCAGACAGGCAAACGCCCGAGGCAAGACATGCACGACTATCCCTACGACTTCTACGCTAACCGGCGGCCCGGCCATCACCACGACCACCAACACGATCACGACCCGCACGCCCCTATCGTGGAGCGGGACGAAGGCCCCCCGTCGGAGTACGAGGTCATGAGCCGGGCGATGCAGGAGCTGCTCGAGGCCAAGGGCATCATCACGGCCGACGAGGTGCGCCAGCGGATGGAGATATTCGAGGAGGAGTTTCCCTATCGCGGCGCGAAGGTGGTGGCGCACGCCTGGACCGACCCGCATTTCAGGCGGCGCCTGCTGGCGGACGGCAAGGCCGCGGTCGCCGAGTTCGGCATCGGCATGGAAGCCGAGCGCCTGATCGCCGTGGAGAACACTCCCGAAGTGCATAACGTCATCGTGTGCACGCTGTGCTCGTGCTATCCGCGCTCGCTGCTCGGCATGCCGCCCACCTGGTACAAGAGCACCAACTACCGGGCCCGGGCCGTGTTCGAGCCGCGCGCCGTGCTGAGGGAGTTCGGCACCGAGCTGCCCGAGAGCGTCACTGTGCGGGTGCACGATTCAAACGCCGACATGCGTTACATCGTCATGCCGATGCGCCCTGCCGGCACCGAAGGCTGGAGCGAAGATCGTCTCGCCGAGATACTGACCCGCGACACCCTTGTGGGTGTGACGGTGCCGCGCGTCCGCCAAGACCCGGGCGGCAGTCCCGAATGACCTCGCCGGCTGACCGGGCGCGATCCCGACCAGCCGCTACAGGTGCAACATGTGGTGCAGGATCACGTAGCCAGCAGATGCAGGCTGGCTGAACACTTGGCGGCCAGCGACTGAGATCGGCGGCGAGCCATTAACCCCGAACGTGGGGCATGCGGTCCGCCGCCCAGACCGCCGGGTCTTGAATAGCCTGGGTCAGAATTCTGTGAACATGAACAGATTGGGGCTTGACACGTAGTGGCAGCGTGGGGTCAGGCTGCTGCTGCACTATTCTTGGCGCCTGCATGTCGCACGATTTCATGCACCGCGCGCTCGATGTCCTCTTCCGTGTTGAAGAAGCTCATCGAGAGGCGAATTGCGTCGTCCTTGACGTTGACGACGACACGACTCTCCTCGCGCAGCGCGTTCATGATCCGGGTTGCGTCCGGCACCAGCACGTTGACGATGTGCGCTCGTTCCTCCCACTCCGCCGGCGTGGTGGTGCGCAGTCCAGCCTTGCGCAAGGCCCGCAGGCAGACGTCGCTGAGATGTCGCACGCGCTGTTCGATTTTGTCGAGCCCGATCGGCGTAAGGAACCTTACCCCTGCCCGAAGGACCCGGATACCCAGAAAATTCGGATTACCTCCCTCGAAACGGTGCGCGATGCGCATGTAGTCGAACTGGCTATTGACGTGCGCGTGCCCCGTCGGCGAATCGGGCGGCGTCGCTTCCTTGATGAACGTTGTCTGCAAAGTATCGACCAATTCTTCACGGCAATAGAGCACGCCGGAGCCGGTCAGGCCGAGCAGACCCTTGTGCCCGCCGATCGCGATGAGGTCGGCGCCGAGTCCTCCGATCGGGGCGGCGAGAATGCCCGCCGCCTGTACGCCATCGACCACCAGGCGGATGTCGCGATCGCGGCAGACGGCCCCGAGCTCCGGCAGGTTGACCCGGTAGCCGTTGCCGTAGGAGATGTAGGCGGTCGAGACCACGCGCGTGCGCGCGTCGATCGCATCGAGGAACGACTTCACCGGGAGCCGCCCGCGGTCGCTTCTGGCGTAGCGGATCTCGACGCCGCTGCGTTCCCAGTGCTTCCAGACCCAGATGTTGGCGATGTGCTCCTGGTCGGTGAGCACGATGTTGTCGCCCGCCTTCAGAGGGAATGCGTTCGCGGCGATCGCCAGGCCCTCGGTGGTGTTCTTGGTGAAGGCGATCTCGCTCGGACGGGCACCCAGCAGTTGCGCCAGCTCGGCACGCCCGAGCGCGACGTTGCTCGCGGCCCAGGCGTCCTCGCCCGCTTCTTCGTAGACGTCCTGGTAATAGCTCTGCACGGCTTGTTCCTGGCAGCGCGGCGGTATGGTCTTGCGCGCCACGTCGAGGTAGGTCCAGTGCGCCAGCGTTGGAAACTCTGCGCGCAGCGCCGTCCAGTCATTGGTAGTCATGAGATCTCCGAATTCATGCGGAAAAGAGGGCCGTATCGGCTGCCAGCGTCGTTTCGCCAGATACGGTGTCGAGGTGAGTGCAGTAACGAATCGCAAACGGCTCGCGGTGCGGGCATGGCTCAGTTGCGCTTTGAATCTGAATCGGGAGTGTGAAACGGCAGTGGATGTTTGACAATCTCTCGCTGGCGAAGCTAGCCTTCGCGTTTTGCGAAGGCTAGCATGGCATTCAAATGGCGCGCGGACATTCTGACGCTGAATCTCATTGCGTCAGCGGCGAAGGAAGGCAGTATCAGTCGTGCGGCGACGCTGGGAAATCTCGCGCTTGCCGCTGCGAGCAGACGCATTGCGGACTTCGAGAGAAATGTCGGCGTGAAGATTTTTCTGCGTCACGCAAGGGGCATCAGCCTCACGCCCGCGGGGGCCTTGCTGATCGAACGCCTGCAACTGGTCCTCGACGACATCATCGGTCTGGATGACACGATTGAAGACCTCAGGAGTGGCGTGACGGAACATCTCTCGATCCGTGCCTGCGATGCTGCGATCACGCAGTTCCTGCCGGGCGTTCTTAAAGAGTTCGTGTCCGCCTTTCCGAATGTGCGGATTGAACTCGAGGAAATGCGTTCGTCAGAGATCGTGCGGGCCGCCGGAGACCGCCGCCAGGGGCTGGGCGTTATCTGGAGTGATGTGGAGACGCGGGGCTTGGTCACCTCCAGCTTCCGCGAAGACAAACTTTCGCTGGTGGTGCCCAGCGGGCACCCGTTCGCGCGCCGCAAATCAGTCCGTTTCGTCGAGACGTTGTCCCATGAATTCGTCTGTCTGGAGGACGAAAGCCCGATCTACCTCCTGCTTCGTCGCGAAGCAGTGAAGCTGGGAAGAATGATGCGCACGCGTATCCAGGTGCGTGGCTTCGATACCTTGTGCAGGATGGTCGAGGCGGGTTTGGGCATAGGGGTAGTCCCCCTGGGGGTGGCCAGATCGAGCGCGAGGTCCATGGCGATCTCGGCGCTGGAGATTCGCGAACCTTGGACTAGGCGCGATCTTTGCATTGTTTTTCGCGAGGAAGCCGGTTTGTCATCGGTTGAACGGGGGTTCGTGGCGTTCTGTCGACGTTGACCGTGGACGTTGACTGTCGTAGTTGAGGATCGTTCAACTTCAGGTTTTCGTTTTGGCGGAAGGTTATTCTCATCAATCGCGCTATGCTCTGGCCACCAAGGCGGACTCGCACTCGATCCGGAAAGAGAACATGTCGACCCGATCGCTCTCGAAATGTTTCCTGACAACGGCATTCGCCAGCGGCGTTTTATTCTTCTTTACCGCCGGTGTCGCGGTCGCCCAGGACTATCCGTCCAAGCCCGTCCGCCTGATCGTTCCGTTTGCTGCAGGCGGCGGCTCGGATTTCGTTGGTCGGCTGATCGGCGTTCGACTGGCCGAGCAGATGGGGCAATCGTTCGTGGTCGACAACCGTCCGGGCGCCGCTTCCCTGTTGGGGACCCAGACGGCGGCGCGCGCGGCCCCGGACGGATACACGCTGTTGCTGGCGGACTCGGGCTTCACGATCAACATCGCCTTCTTCAAGGATCCGAAGTACGACCCCCTGAAAGATTTCGATCCGATATCGGTGATTGCTGAGACGCCCTATCTTCTGATCGTGAACCCCGGCCTGCCGTATGTGGCAAGCCTGAAGGACTTCATTGCGGCCGCCAAAGCGCAGTCGGGCAAGCTGTCCATAGGTTCAGCCGGCAGTGGCAGCGGAACGCACATGACCGGAGAGCTGTTCCGGTTGCGCGCCGGCATCGATATGATCCACGTGCCGTACAAGAGCGTCGGCCCCGCCATCGCCGACGTGGTCGGGGGGCAGATTCAGTCAACGTTCGCGACCGCCCCGGTGGCAATGCCGCTGGCCAAGGCTGGCCGCATCAAGATTCTCGCGTCCGCCGCCCCCAAGCGCAGCAGATTGTTACCTGACATACCCACGTTCGC
Source organism: Burkholderiales bacterium (assembly GCA_038205245.1). Taxonomy (GTDB): domain Bacteria; phylum Pseudomonadota; class Gammaproteobacteria; order Burkholderiales; family CAIKXV01; genus CAIKXV01. The sequence continues at coordinate 18,432 of JBBRCD010000018.1, read as the reverse complement.
CGAGAGCGGTGTCAACGACGTCAACGTGAGCAATTGGTACAGCGTGATGTCCGTCGGCGGCACGCCGAAACCGGTGATCAATCGGCTGCATGGGGAAATCACGAAGGCGCTGAACTCGCCTGATATGCGCGAGCGCCTTGCCGGCAGCGGGCTCGAGCCCGCCCCCAATACACCCGAGCAGTTTCGCAAGATGATCGCCGAGGAGCTTCAGAGATGGGCGCGCGTGGTCAAGGACGCGGGGATAAAACCCGAGTAGGCGCGACGGAGCAGGGGAAGCCTGGATTGCTCCCAGCAGAACTGACTGCGCAGAATGCGGGCCGAGGAAACACCAAGCGGAGAGAGACATGATGAATAGCGATGCGGTGCGAGAATCCAGAATCCTCGGTGAATATCTTGCGCGCACGCCGCGCTCTGGACGGCGTCACGACGATGCGTGCGCGGTGTTCCCGAGTGGCATCGTGCATGACTCCAGACGCACCTGGCCCTATGGAATCTACGTGGAGCGCGCGTCCGGATCGCGAAAGTGGGATATCGACGGCAACGAGTATGTCGACTATTACGGCGGGCATGGCGCCCTGTTGCTCGGTCATCAGCACCCCGAGGTCGTCGCGGCGGCCCAGGTGCAGCTGGGCAACGGACTGCACTTTGCCGCGGGACAGGATCAGCAGCTCGAATGGGGGCAACTCATCCAGGAACTGATCCCGTCGGCCGAGCGCGTGCGCTTCACCTCGTCCGGCACGGAAGCCACTCATCTCGCGATCCGCCTTGCCCGCGCCGCGAGCGGCAAGAGCAAGATCGTGCGATTCACGGGTCACTTCCACGGCTGGCACGACCACGCGGCGTTTGGCGTGAAGGAGCGGCTGGACGGTACTGCGACGCCCGGCGTTCTGGCCGACGTTGCCGCCAATGTCATCCTGGTGCGGCCCAATGACAGTGAGGGGATCGCCCGTGTGCTGGCTTCACATGGCGACGTGGCGGCTGTGATCCTTGAGCCGATCGGCGCAAGTTCGGGCGCAATCCCCACGTCGCCGGCCTTCCTGAAGGAACTGCGGGAGCTGACGCTCCGGCATGGCGTGTACCTGATTTTCGACGAAGTGGTCACCGGATTTCGCGTTTCGCCAGGCGGCGCACAGGCGCTCTACGGCGTTGTGCCCGATATCACCACGCTCGCAAAGATCGTGGCGGGCGGCATGCCCGGAGGCGCGGTCGCTGCCCGCAAGGATATTCTCGACTGGCTCGACCATGGCGCCTCGACTGCGGCCGGTCGAGAGCGGATCTCGCACGAGGGCACGCATAACGCCCATCCGGTGTCCGCCGCCGCCGGCGTTGCCACCCTGAAGATCATCCGGGACACGGATGCGTGCAAGCGCGCCAGTGCATCGGCCGAACGGCTGCGGATCGGGATGAACAGGATACTGGAGGAAGAAGGCGTGCCCTGGGCCGTGTACGGGGTGCACTCCTTCTTCCATTTCTTCACAAATCCAGAGAACCGTAAGATCAAGCCGACTGCCTTTGATGCGCTCGCGGTGCCCGGCGACTGGTTCAAAACCGACAAGCGCGAGCGCCTGCTGGCCAAGATGCGCCTCGCCATGCTGGTACATGGGATCGACCTGAAAGGCTGGCGTGGCGGCTTGGTGTCTTCGGCGCATACGGCAGCCGACATCGATCTCACGATAGACGCATGGCGGAAATCGCTGCGTGCGCTGAAGGACGAAGGCGATTTGCAGCGGTCTGGCGAGGCGGTGGCAGTCGTCAGCTAGCCCACTGCCTGTCGCGCAGGCCGGCCAGTGCCTCGAGCTCTAATTGAGAATCCCTGGCATCTCGACGAGTTCCTGGAGCAGGCCCCGGGGAAAGTCGAGCAGCAAGTAATGCGCGAGCAGCGCCAGCACAACCAGCGCACCCGCTGCGGCGGCCAGCGCCTTCGCCCAGGACACCGCCGCCTGCGTTCGCAGGAATACTGCGATATAGGCAAAGACGCCCAGGATGAAGCCGGCCAATCCGATGCAGGTGAATAGTGCTAAAAGCGGCAGCTGCGTGCGTATAAGGCCAGGGGCAGGCTGCGAATTGCCGCCCTCGCGTTCACTGTCGAAGAGCACATAAGAAGCGCGTTTGCGGAGGGAGAAGAACAAGGCCGCAACCAGGAAACTCAAGGTCACGATGGCCGAGGTGAGGGGAAACACTTGCGCGAGGAAGGTGAACTGCGTCAGGTGCCAGATGACAAAGGCAACCGTAAAAATCAGCGCTGCGAGAAACGTCAACTGGGGCCAGATGTTCACCGGGCTGTGCGGACCGTCATCGGTCAACGGCAGCTGTTGGCGCTTCATGCGAAAGGCCACCAGAGTCGAGACAGCGATGAGTGCCAGCATCACCTGCACCCCGGTACGCTCGAACATGGCCATGCCGTACACCTGCACCGACTGATAGACGGCTGCATCGAGCCGCAGCGAGAGCACAAAGCCGATCAGAAGCGCCGGGCGGGACCAGCCGAAGCGCTTCATGTAGGTTGCAAGTACCCCCAAGACCAGCAGCACGATCAAGTCGTACCAACTCTGCGTCGCCTGATAGGCGCCAAAGAAAATGATGACGATGATGAACGGCGCCAGCAGGGTGAACCGCACCAGGGTGAGCTTGGCAATCGGACGTGCAAGGCACAGACAGATGGCCGTACCGATCACATTGGCCAGTGCGAGCGACCACACCATCACGTACGTCAGATCGAGATGGCGCTCCATCATGCCGATGCCTGGCTCGATGCCCAACAGGATCAGACCGCCGAGGAATACGGCCATGCTGCCTGAACCGGGAATCCCGAACATCAGGGTCGGCATCAGTGACCCACCGTTGTCGGCATTGTTTGCGGCTTCCGGTGCAATGACCCCGCGAATGTCCCCGGAGCCGAATTTCTCCCGGTTCTTCGCAGTCTGCATCGCATGACCGTAAGCGATCCACGTGACTACCGATCCGCCGAGGCCTGGCATTGCTCCGATGAACACGCCGATCGTTGAGCAACGGATGATCAGCCACTTGTGCTGCAGCGTTTCGCGAAATCCCTTCAGTGTGCCTGCACCGAGTGTTGTGGTTGAAGATATGGATGAACCGCGCCCCAGGATGTCGACGATTTCGGGTATCGCAAACATCGCCAAGCCGACCACCACCAGCGGTATTCCATCGCCAAGATAGACGCTATCGAAACTGAGGCGATATTCGCCAGTTGCCGGTGCTGCGCCGATACTGCCAAGAAGCAGTCCGATACCGCAGGCGGCGACGCCCTTGAGGACGCTCGAGCCAGTAAGCATCCCGACCATCGTGAGGGCCAGGATGATCAGCATGAGCTGCTCGGCAAAGCCGACTGCAAGAATGATCGGTCTGGCGACCAGGATCGTCAGGCTCAGAAGCAGCGCGCCGAATAACCCGCCGAGCATCGACGCTGAAAATGCTGCGCCGAGCGCACGCGCTGCCTGCCCCTGCCTGGACAGCGGGTGGCCGTCGAGGACGGTGGCCTGCGCGCCCGAGGTGCCTGGTATGCCCATCAATACGGCCGGGAACGTATCGGACGTATTGGTGACTGCCAGAAGCCCGATCATCATGGGCAGCGCAAGCAAGGGATCCATGCCATAGACGAAAGGCAGCATCAGCGACAAGCCGACAATGCCGCCAAGTCCGGGCAATATTCCGACGATCAAGCCGAGCGTGGTTCCCAGCAGCAGGAACAGGAAGTGCTGCGGCGTCAGCAGGGATACGAGGGCCGCGAAAATGATGTCGGTCATCGATGGGACGTCCGTGTGCGTGTTCTAGTGAAGCGATGCATGTGCATTGCGGACTCGAAAGAGCGAGAACTTGTTTGCGGGTTTCGTTTCACTGTTCATGCGGTTTGCCGCGCATCGAACGGCGTGAGCGGGCACTTCCTGAACGATTGCGTAGACGGTGGTCGGCTCGGCCGCCGCGGTAACGATACGTTGCAGCACAAGAGCTGCCGCGCTGACCGCATCAGTGGGCTCGGCGCCGAGGGTGCGATGCCCCGGAGCAGGGGATCGATGGTGCGTCACGCCGTCCGCAGCAACCAATCTTGCTCGTCCCCACCGCGACTTCCGGCTTTGATGGCGGCGGTGCCCGCGCGGAAACTCCAGGGCCGGCGCGCTTCAGTCGATAATGAGCTCAGGCCTCCCCAGAGGCCGCTCTGGGGAGGCCGGCAACATTGCCGATCTCACAATGTCGCATTATGTTTGGTCTTGTAGAACTCGCGCAACCACTCCCATACGGCTGGGCTCAGCGTGGTCGCATCCCTGATGATGGGACGCATGTCTTCCCCGATCACCTGCGGATAACCTTCGACCACAGATGAGGCCACCTTGTCGAATTCGGGATCCTTCAAGAGGTTGCGCACAGCGGTGCGCCACGCTTCAACTATGTGCTTGGGCGTACCCTCAGGCAGGAAGACCAGTTTGTTTGCCATCACCCCCATCAGCAACAATGCCTTCCACGCATCGTATCCCGGCCCGGAAGGCTTTTTGCCGTGCATGGTCTCGAAGGCTTCCGGGAAGTTCGGCAGGTCAGGGAACAGAGGGTCGCGTACCACGTTGCCTTTGCTATCGAGGATACCCAGTGAGAAGAGCGGCACTGCTTTTCCCGCCTTCACCAGTTCATTGCCGCTCGTGAGAAATGCCGGGGCTGCATCGTAATTGATGTTCAGTTCCCCGCGCTCATAGGCAAGGCGGACCGGGCCACGGGTGAGACCCCAGACATAGTTCGGGCTCAAGCCAAGCAGTTCGAACGCGACAACGAACCTGGCCTCACCGGCTGTCGGGCCTTGACCTCCGAAGGAGAGTTTCTGTCCCTTGAGTTTGGCCAGATCCTGCGGCCCCTTCAGTCCGAGCGACGGGGATACGTAGAACACCGCGCCTTGGGGCGACAGCAGCACCGGCTGCCATTTCTCGATGTCGAATTGCGCCTTCGACCGCTGGAATACGAAATTGGCTACGGTTGACGCCGAGGCTACGATTGCAGTGAGTCCATCCGGTTTGGCTCGCGCCTGAAACTGATTGGCTCCCGGGATGGAGCCGCCACCCGGCACGTGTCGCAACACGATCGTAGGCTTGCCTGGCAGGTGCTTTTCGAGAAACGGGGCCAGTGCACGGGCGTATACATCGACACCGCCGCCGGGGCCGAACGGAATGATCACATCGATGCGCTTGCCGGAGAAATCAGCGGTTTGTGCGTGCGCCGTCACCGCGCAGGCGAAGGACAGCCCAAGAAAAACCGAACGTATTCCAATACGCTGCTTCAGTATCTGTTTAAGCATTTCCCGCCCCTGGATCGAAATCTGAAGGAAGTTAAAGGTCGAAAGGTGCCTTTGAATGAAAAGAGATGCAACATTTAAATTGTGCGGCCTAGGGCAAGACCCCTTCTTCCGCCCTGGACAAGCGAAAAAAGAAGCAAGTAAAATGCCATCGATCGGTGTTCACCACGCGCTTCTTGTCTGAACCATTGCTCCGGAAACGGAATCCGTTGAAAACAACTTAATTGCCTTGTTCAGAGATTCCCTGATGAGGAAAAGTGAACGCCAACCCAGGCTGTTGCTGTTGCTTGGTCTCAGTACCTGAACATTCTGATGAGCGAGGTCGTGAGATGACGCTACCGGCTGCCTTGGTTACTGATGCGGGCGGATACTCGAAGCAGCGCCCGGAGGCATTCGGCACCCGGGGAATGGTGGCATCTGCCCATCCGCTGGCCACTTTCACCGGGCTTTCCATTCTCGAGCGGGGCGGCAACGCCTTTGACGCAGCCATAGCGGTGGCGGCCGTCGAGGGCGTGTTGCTGCCGATGAAGTGCGGGCTGGGCGGTGATGCGTTCGTCGTCTTGCATGACGCACGCTCCCGGAAAATGCTTGCCTATAACGGAAGCGGGGTGGCCGCTGCAGGCGCCACCCCCGAGCATTATCTCGAGCAGGGCCACAAGACGATGCCTTTGCATGGTGTACATGCGGTCAGTGTTCCCGGCGCTGTCAGCGTTTATGAGGCACTTTGGAAAGAACACTGCACCTTGCCGTGGGCAGAGTTGTGGGCGCCCGCGATCCGGCTGGCGGAAGAGGGACTGATCATCAACCAGTGGGTCAGTGGGCTCATCGACAGTGAAGCCGATCTGCTCGGTCGGTTCGCCTATTCGTCTGCACAGTTTCTACCCCAGGGGCGGGCTCCCCGTGCAGGAGAGCGCTGGTCGGCGCCGGATCTGGCGCGCACACTTCACGCAGTGGCCAGAGGTGGTGCCGAGACTTTCTATCGGGGCGCTATTGCCGAACAGATGCTCGCATTTCTGAAAAGCGAGGGGGCGCTTTTCAGTGCAAATGACTTCGCCCGGCAGCAGGCGGTGACCTACGAACCGCTCGCGAGCACTTATCGCGGGTTGACGGTCTATGAAACCGCTCCACCATCCCAGGGATTTCTGTTGCTCGAGCAACTCAATATCCTGGAGGGATTCGACCTTGCTGCGCTCGGTTTATTAAGTGCCGAGCGAATGCACTTGCTTCTGGAAGCGAAAAAACTGGCGTTCGCAGACCGTAATCGTTACGCCGCCGATCCGGCGGCGGTCGATTGGCCTCTTCAGACGCTGATATCGAAGTCACACGCAAAGCGGCGACGTGCAGAAATCGACCTGCGGCAGGCGCGCCAGCCGCAAGGTGCGCTGATTCCAGAATCCGGCGGGGATACCAGCTATTTCGCTGTGGCCGACGGCGATGGCAATGCGGTGTCTTTCATCCACAGCCTGTCCAATTCCTTCGGCTCCGGTGTGGTGGCAGGCGCGACCGGAATTACGCTCAACAATCGCGCGGGTCGTGGATTCAGTCTGGACCGCAATCATCCGAACGTCCTCGCCCCCGGGCGGCGCACCATGCACACGCTCAATGCTTACCTCATATGCCGCGATGGCAAGCCGTGGCTGATCGGCGGCACGCCGGGCGGCGATCAGCAGACGCAGTGGAGTACACAGGTCGTCACAGGCATCATTGATCATGGCTTGACCTTGCAGCAGGCTGCGGATGCCCCGAGGTGGTACGGTTTTCCTGGCACTGACATCGTGAACTTGGGCAAGCCCGCAGAGGTGAGAGCCGAGGGACGTATCCCCGATGCGACGCTGCAAGCTTTGTCGGGGCTGGGGCACACGGTTCGTACCTTGGGACCGTGGAGTAGCGGCGGGGCTGTCCAGCTCATCGCGTTCGACCGGGAGCGCGGCGTGCTGCGGGGCGGTACAGATCCGCGTCCCGGGGGCTTGGCACTGGGTATCTGAACTCCTGTCACCGGCGGCAAGGCGGCGATCGGGGGCTGCAGGCGGCGATCGCGCCCACGTTGCTCAGCGGGTTCACCGGCGCGCCAGTCGAGGGCTGCAGGGCCTCGAGGTAATTGCGGATGGGCGATAGCTGCAAATCGCCGCGCCGGGACGCGAGTGGGAACAATGGACACTGGCGCTTTTCGACCCATGGCCGACCTGCGACGATCCGTCTGACACCCGTATCCTCAGAAAGAGCGACGATGAGCGGTCAAGGCAGAAATGGCAGGCTCCGGCAGTCAGAGCCCGCACGATGGCGGCCGAAGCTTATGGACTGCTTAACCGACCCCGAAAACAGCTTGACGGCAAGTCAGCGTGTGGCGGTCGACCGCCAGTTTCCGGCGCCGGCTACTCGTCTGGCGTCTGCGGTCGCTTGCGGCAGCAGCGGAAGGCTGCTTCGCCTCACGATCGAGTTCGCGGGAGAGAAAAGGGAACAGAGCGGGTTCAGGCGCCCTGCGTCAGCGCGACGACGCGCGAGAAGTCGCGCTGCGCCAGGTCGTCGTCATGCACCATCAGGTACAGAGTGCCGCTGTCGGTGCCCCACATGAACGTGTTGTCGCTGGCGAGTTGCAGCAGCAGCCGCCAGCGCGCCGGCAAGCGGTCGCCGCCAGCTTCGTGCGCGGCGTCGAGCTCCAGATCGTTGTGCTGCACGATCGTCGGCCAGCCGCCCAGCCGGTGGCCGGCCGCCGGGCCGCGGGGCAAGGCGGCGTCGACGAAGCCGCGGTAGGTCTCCAGCGCCTGCGGTGCCCAGCCGTACGCCTGCACAGCGATAGCGTCGGGCTGCGGCCAGACCGCTTTGTCGAGCGCGACGTTCAGCGGCCGTGCGGGTGGCGGCTCGCTGGCGCCCGCGGGCAGCGCGAGCGCCAATGTTGCCAGCGCCGCGACCCAGCGCACCGCCACCGCGACCGGGTTGGACAGCTCGTCGATCGCAGGCTCGCCTGCGCCGTCGACGGCGACGAAGCACACCAGCGCCCCGGTCGCGGGCAGCGGATCGGGAGGCGCCAGCGCGGCCGCAGCAGCCAGATCGATCTGGCACAGCAAGACCATCGGCCGGCCTTCGTGGTGCGGCCAGTCGGCGGCGACAGCCAGGTGCGGGCGGCCGTAGAGCTGGCTCGCGCCGCTGCCCTTCTTCACCGGCTTCAGCGCGAAGGCCACCCGGCGCAGCGCGGCGTAGGCATCGGCCGGCGGCGCGGCCTTGCGCCGGCCCTTCGCGGCCGGCTCCAGCGACGGCTGCCAGTCCAGGCTGTCGTAGCGCTAACGAAGAGGATGGGAATTTGAACCGCTCTTTGTTTGCAGCCCATAGCCGACAGCTTGGGACTCCTGCGGCTTGCAGGGGCTTGCAGGGGCTTGCGGGGTAACGGTCGCCGGCGTCTGCAAGTGGCCGTTTGACAGTCCCGCCGACCGGACAGCCCGCTGTCCTGCGCCGGCTAATCGCCTGGCGTCTGCGGTCGCGTTACGGCCGAAGCCGGAGACTGCTTAGCCTCGCGGTCGAGTTCGCGCAGGCGCGCCAGCTTGTCGGCGATACCGGCCTCGAGTCCACGATCGGTCGGTAGATAGAACTGGCGATCCCCCAGCCCGTCCGGCAGGTACTGCTCGCCGGCCGCATAGCCGCCCGCTTCATCATGCGCGTAGCGATAGTCGGCTCCATAGCCAAGCGACTTCATCATCCGGGTCGGGGCGTTGCGCAGGTGCATCGGGACTGGCCGGGTCTCGTCCTGCGCCACCAGCGCGCGCACTTCGTTATAGGCGCGGTAGGCGGCGTTGCTCTTGGGTGCGCAGGCGAGATAGACCACGGCATTGGCCAGGGCGAGTTCGCCCTCTGGTGAACCCAGCCGCTCGAAGGTCTCGGCAGCATCCAGGGTGGTGCGCCAGGCTCGCGGATCGGCCAGTCCGATATCCTCGATCGCCATGCGCACGATGCGCCGCGCGAGGTAACGCGGGTCGGCGCCGCCGTCCAGCATGCGCACCAGCCAGTACAGCGCCGCATCCGGCGCCGATCCACGTACCGACTTGTGCAGCGCCGATATCTGGTCGTAGAACTGCTCGCCCCCCTTGTCGAACCGGCGCACGCTGTGCGCGAGCGCTGTCTGGGCGAAGGCGTGGTCGATCGCTTCGACCTTGCGTTCGCAGGCGATCGCGACCACCTGATCGACGAGATTGATCAGCCGACGCGCGTCGCCGTCGGCATGGCCGATCAGCAGCGCGCGGGTCTCGTCGGTCAGCGGCGGATGCGGTGCGAGCGCGGCACAGGCCCGATCGATCACGCGCCCAAGATCGTCATGGCCGAGGGGCTGCAGCACATACACCGAGGCGCGCGACAGCAAGGCCGAGTTGACCTCGAACGAGGGGTTCTCGGTGGTGGCGCCGATGAAAGTGATCAGCCCGGACTCGACATGCGGCAGGAAAGCATCCTGCTGAGACTTGTTGAAACGATGTACTTCATCAACGAACAGCAGGGTACGCCGACCACTGCGCGCCACCGCCTGGGCCCGCTCGACCGCCTCGCGGATGTCTTTCACACCGGACAGCACCGCGGACAGTGCAATGAACTCCGCATCGACCGCGTCGGCGATCAGCCGCGCGAGGGTGGTCTTGCCTACACCCGGCGGCCCCCAGAGGATCATCGAATGCATGCGCCCCGAGGCGAGTGCGGAGGCCAGCGGCATGCCGGCACCGACCAGATGGCGCTGCCCGATCACTTCGTCGAGCGTACGCGGACGCAGTCGCTCGGCAAGCGGTGCATGCGCTGGATCATGGGCTGGATCGGTCGCCGCCGATGGCGCGGCGTCCCTGCCGGTGTGGCCTCGGGTCGCCGGCGTATCCGACGGCGCCGATCCGAACAGATCGCCAGTCATGAAGATGGCGGCTTCACGACGGAGGCGAACCGCGCAAACCGGCTCATTCGACCTTGATGCCGGCCGCCTTGACCAGACGGGTGTAGGTGGCGATCTCGGCTCGGATCAGCGCGCCGAACTGCTCCGGCGTGCCGGTGGCCGCCTCCAGGCCCTGTTGCGCGAGCGTATCCACCATGCCCGGGGCCTGCATGCTTTCCACCAGATCGCGGTGCAGCCGCTTGATGATCGCCGCCGGCGTCTTCGCCGGCACCACGATGCCCTGCCAGTTCGCGACCTCGAAGCCCTTGACCCCGGATTCGGCAACGGTCGGCGTGTCCGGCAGAGCCGGTGCCCGCTTCAAGGTGGTCACTGCGATCGCGCGCAGCTTGCCGCTCTTTACCTGTGCCAGTGCCGGCGGCATGGTGCTGAAGATGAGGTCGACCCGCCCGCCGACCAGGTCCACGATGGCTGGCGCCGTCCCCTTGTAAGGCACATGCAGCATGTCGGTGCCGGTGGCGCGCAAGAACAGCTCGCCAGTCATGTGCAGCGAGGACCCGGCACCCGCGGAGGCATAGGTGAGCTTGCCCGGGCTGGCCCGGGCCAGTGCAATCAGTTCCTGGACCGTCTTCACCGGCAGCGCCGGGGTCACTGCCATCAGCATCGGCGAGGTGACCAGCAGGGTCACTGGAGCGAAGTCGCGCACCGGGTCGTAGGGCAGATCGCGTTTGAGCGCCGGGTTGTGCGCGAGCATGCCCAGGCTGCCAAGCAGCATGGTGTAGCCGTCGGCGCCGGACTGCGCGGCGATGGTGACGCCGACCACACCGCCAGCGCCCGGCCGATTGTCGACCACGACCTGCTGGCCAACCCGTTCTGCAAGGCGCTGCGCCACCGCGCGACCGATGATGTCATTGCCTCCCCCGGGCGGGAACGGCACGATCATCCGCATCGCCTTCTCGGGGAACCCCGGGGTCGACACTGGCTGGGCCGACGCCTCGATCACAGGCGAAAAAAGGATCGCTGCAAGTGCGATCCGGCAGTCGAGTTGACGGTCGAACCGGCGATCGAACCGGCGGTCACACCAGCTAAGGGCGCCCGCTGTCGACCGTACTGCCAACCGCACTGTCAACCTCACACCGGCCGATGAACCGGTAACAAGTACACTGAACATGTTCGCCTCCATGATTATTAAGGCCGCTTGATCCACCGCACGGCCCGGATACCAGCCCCCAGCCAATGAGTTTACGCACCTCGCTGCGCGCCCGCGCGCGCGCGCTGAAGCAGGATGTGGTCGCGCTCTGGTACGCAGTGCGTGATCCACGAACTCCCGTGGCCGCCAGACTGGTCGCTGGTTTCGTGGTCGCCTATGCGCTCAGTCCGATCGATCTGATTCCGGACTTCATTCCGGTGCTGGGCTACCTGGACGATGTCATCCTGGTACCGCTCGGCATCGCGCTCGCGCTGTGGCTGATTCCGGCGCCGGTGATGGCCGATGCGCGCGCGCGTGCAGCCGCCGCCTCGGTCAGGCCCAAAAGCCGGATCGCGGCAGCGGTGTTCGTGGCGATCTGGATCGCAATCTCCGTGGGCGGCAGCTGGCTGGCATGGCGGTGGTGGACCGACTGAACGCGCAGGTGCGCCATCGGTGCGTTGACAAGCTATTTGTCCTCGAGCACGTCTGCCCCCTTGGGCGCGACGAAGCGGAACAGCTGGGGCGAGAGCTTCGGATTGCGCTGCAGTTCCTGAAAGCGGATCAGCGTCCGGCTGCCAAGCGCATCGGTCAGTTCCATCGCCGCGAGCACATTCTGCGCGAAACCCAGGCGCACCGAGGCGAAACCGCTCTCCGGCGCGCGGGGCACGGCTTCCAGCCAGTCCAGCCCGTCCTGGGGCGGCAGCATGCTGAGGGTGAACGCCTTTTCGATGTCGTTGCTGCCGGCAAGCAGCGCCGCCGGCGTGCCGGTCAGCGCGCGGTCGAGCCGGCGCACGGTGACCTGATTCAGGTCACGGTCGTAGATGTAGATCTTCTCGCCATCGCCGACCAGCAGCTGGGCGTACGGCTTCTCGTACTCCCAGCGGAAGCGCCCGGGACGCGAGAACTGCATGATGCCAGTCGCCTCCTGCACGCGGCGGCCCTTGCGATCGAACACGGTCTGGGTGAAACGCGCTTGCGCCGACTGCGTACCCTCGATGAACGTGCGCAGCCGCTCGCTGGCCGTTTGCGCCATGGCGTTCGGGACGGCGCCCGGCAGCGCAAGCACGGCACAGGCGAACCCGGCCGCCAGCAGGACAACCCGGCCGCGGGCGTACGGTACGGGCTTCACGGCCTGACCCTCACTGCCTGTGACCTTCACAGTTTGCGGATCCGCTCGGTGTCGACGACGCGCCCGCCACGCAACTGAATGATCGTGGTGAACGGATCAGTGGAGGTAGGCAGGTAGTACCACGACTCCTGCAGCAGACCGCGATTGACTTCATCACCGCGATAGTCTGGCGGACCGGCGCGGGTGAGCAGTTCACCTTCGCTCATCCCCCGGCGGATCCGGATATAGGTCTCGAACTCCATGCCACGCGGCGCGGGGGCCGCGCGCGGGCGCTCCGGCTCGGCGGGTGGCGCGGCACGGGCCGGCTCGGCCGCGGGCCGCACCGGCGCCGGCACCCGGGTCGAATCGACACTGCCGGCGAGCGGCTTCAGTTCCACCGCCCTCGACGCGCGCCCGGCAGGCGGCGTCTGGCTGAAGGTCGGCGTGCCGTTCTCGTCGACCGAGCGGAACACTTCGCCGGACGCCGGTATCGCCGGCGGCAGCGGCGGCGCGTTCAGTGTGGTCTGCGCACCGACCCCGGCGGGGGCGACAGCAAGCGCCGCCAGCGCCAGTGCCAGTAGCAGGACGCCAGGGGTCGCGATCCCGGCAGCGCGTGGCAGATTCATCGCTCGGCTCCGGCCGGCACCAGCACTTCGCGATTGCCGTTGGACTGCATCGGTGACACCAGCCCGGCGCGTTCCATCTGTTCGATCAGCCGCGCTGAACGGTTGTAGCCGATGCGCAGGTGCCGCTGCACCAGCGAGATCGACGGCCGCCGGGTCTTCAGAACGATCGCCACCGCCTCGTCATAGAGCTTGTCGGTCTCGGCATCGGCTGCCTCCGCGCTGCCGCTGCCCTCGGCGTCATCGGTCGAGTCACCCGCCAGCACCGCGGGATCGTATTGCGGGGCGCCGAGCTTCTTCAGATAGTCGACGATCCGGTGCACCTCTGCGTCCGAGACGAAGGCACCATGGACCCGCAGCGGATAGCCGGTCCCGGGCGGCAGGTACAGCATGTCGCCCTGGCCGAGCAGCGCTTCGGCGCCCATCTGGTCGAGGATCGTGCGCGAGTCCACCTTGCTGGAAACCTGGAATGCGATGCGGGTCGGGATATTCGCCTTGATCAGTCCGGTGATCACATCCACCGACGGCCGCTGCGTGGCCAGGATCAGATGCACGCCGGCAGCGCGCGCCTTCTGGGCCAGCCGTGCGATGAGTTCCTCGACTTTCTTGCCGACCACCATCATCAGGTCGGCCAGTTCATCGATCACCACCACGATCAGCGGCAAGGGCTGTAACGGCTCCGGGGGCGGTACCGTTGACCGCAGACTGTCCGGATCGGCACCGCTGCCCAGCCTTGAGCTGATCATCGCCGCTTCTGCCGCCGCTGAAGCCGCAAGTTCGAGCGGGTCGACCAGCGGCTGCCCGGCCTTCTCCGCCTCCCGGATCTTCACGTTAAGGCCGGCCAGATTGCGCACGCCCAGCCCGGACATCAGCTTGTAGCGCCGGTCCATCTCGGCGACGCACCAGTTGAGCGCCGTGGCCGCCTGCTTCATGTCGGTGACCACCGGCGCGAGCAGGTGCGGGATGCCCTCGTAGATCGACAGCTCGAGCATCTTGGGGTCGATCATGATCATGCGCACTTCGGCCGCGGTCGACTTGTAGACCAGCGACAGGATCATCGCGTTGATGCCGACCGACTTGCCGGAACCGGTGGTGCCCGCCACCAGCAGGTGCGGCATCTTCGCCAGGTCGGCCACCATCGCCTTGCCACCGATGTCCTTGCCCAGGGCGATGGTGAGTGCCGATCCGTTGTCGGCATAGACCTGCGAAGACAGGATCTCGGACAGCCGCACCATCTGCCGTTTCGGATTCGGAATCTCCAGTCCCATGCAGGTCTTGCCCGGGATGGTCTCGATCACCCGGATGCTGGCCACCGACAGCGCGCGGGCCAGATCGCGCATCAGGCTCACGATCTGGCTGCCCTTCACACCCACTGCGGGTTCGATCTCGTAGCGGGTGATCACCGGGCCGGGGTAGGCGGCGACCACCTTCACCTCGACCCCGAAGTCCGCGAGTTTCTTCTCGATCAGCCGTGAGGTGAACTCCAGGGTGTCGTTGCCGACCACCTCGATCGCCGCCTCGGCAGCGTCAAGAAGATCGAGTGGGGGCAACGGCGAATCCGGCAGGTCGGCGAACAGCTGCTTCTGCTTGGCCTTGATCTTCTCCTTCTCGACCCGCACCGAGGGCTGGATCTCGACCCTCGGCGGTTCGATGCGCACCGGCTCATGCTGCTCGAAGCGCTTGCGCTCGACCTCGACGACCTCCTCACGCTGCACCGCCGCCTGCGCCCCGATGCGCCGGTCCTGCCACGCGTTCCACTTGCCGAGCAGAAAGGCAAAGCTGTCCTCCAGCGCCCCACCGGTCTTCTCGATCACCTGCATCAGCGACAGATTGGTGAACAGGCTGAAGCCTACTGCCATCATCACCAGAAACATCAGTGTCGAGCCGGTAAACCCGAGCGCCACCGAAACCTGGCCGCTCACCACCAGCCCGAGCATGCCGCCGGGTGCGAGCGGCAGCGCGATGCCATGGCTGTACAGGCGAAGCGCCTCCAGCGCGCTGCTTCCGATCAGCAGCATCAGGAAGCCGGCAAAAGCGACGACGAAATGGGCACGCTCGGTCTCGACCGAGGTATCCAGGCGCCGGTACACCCACCAGATCAGGTAGAGGCAGAAGGCAAGCCACCACCATGCGGACAAGCCGAACAGCCACAGCAGCAGGTCAGCGATCCAGGCGCCGACCGCGCCACCTGCATTGCGGATGTCCGGCGCCTGTGCACTATGCGACCAGCCGGGGTCAGCACGATCGAAGGTGTAGAGCACCAGCGCGAGATAGATCACCACCGCGACCAGCCCGAGCCACCACGATTCTCGCAGCAGGCCCGCGATGCGGCCCGGGGTGAGGGTCAGGGCTGAAGGTTCTGGCGCCTTGCGCGCGGCTTGGGACAAACGAACGCTCTCCGGCATGCGGGAAATCCGCAGGCCGAAGTATACCGGCGCCGGGTCAGCCGGCGATCAGCGCGGCCCCACCTGCGTCAGCGCGCAGACTGGGCCAGGTTCTCGTGCAGCACGATCACCGTGCCACGGAAGCTGACATGGTTCATTTCGACCAGATCCTTCATCACCCGGCTCACCATCTCGCGCGAAGCACCGATCATCCTGGCGATGTCCTGCTTGGTGAGGCGGCGCTTGATGATCAGCTTGCCGTCGACTGTCTCTTCAGCCATGTCGAGCAGGACCCGGGCGACCCGGCCGTAGACATCCATCAACGCCAGGCTCTCGATCTTCTTGTCGGCTTCGCGCAGCCGGCGCACCAGTTCCTTCATGAACGCCAGGGCCATGTCGAAGTTCTGCGCCAGGTAGCGCTTGAAGTCGTCCTTGCTCACCACCACGAACTCGGAGACTTCCATCGTCTCGATGTTGGCCGAACGCGGATGATCGTCCACCAGCGACATCTCACCGAAGAACTGGCCCGGCCCGAGCATCGAGAGGATCACTTCCTTGCCCTCTTCGTCGCTGATGCCGACCTTGATCCGGCCCGAGGCGATGATGTACATCGAATCGGTGTCGTCTCCCTGCGACATGATCACCGCATTCTTGGGAAACTTCTTCTGGCGGGCAGTCGAAGCGATCTGCTCCAGATGAGCCTCCGGCAGGGCGGCGAAGAAAGGTACCTGACGCAGTGTGGCGATGACAGCTTGGGGCGGGGGCACGGAAACACCTCGGTCGCGGGATCGTCTGGACAATCTCTCCTTCGCCTGGGCCGACCCCTGTGCGCGACTATCACATTGGCCAGTGGGTAAGGCGGGAGACACGGTTTTGGGATTCTTGCGGGCGCTCCTGCCCGGCGATCATGGAAATAGTACAGCGCCGGACTCGGCGTGGACAGGGCCTTGCAAGGAAATTCGTCACACCCGCAATCGATGATGGCAGTATCGGCTGGATTCGTCCGGTACTTTAGGGCGCCGACAGGATCCTACCGTCCTGCAGCGAGCGCTCAATAGACATACGCGACACTGCCCTGAACCCGCACGGCGTGGCGGGGCAACCCGCCGCCGCCCTCAAGGACCTGGGCAGCATCCAGCCTCACGCTCAGGTTGCGCATCGCAGACAGGCGCAGGCCGGCGCCAGCGCTGGCGATCGACTCGCCCTGACTTTCGCCGGGCTGGGGATGGTTCCTGGTCACTGAGCCGGCATCGTAGAAGGCGACCGCGCGTACCCTCAGGGTACGAACCGTGCCGACGCTGCGCTCGACTGCCTGACCGAAATCAGGCGAGTAGAGTTCCAGCGTCCCGCGCAAACCGCGATCGCCGGCCACTGCGCGCTCGAAGAACCCGCGCACGCTATCGAAGCCGCCGATACCGAACTGCTCGCCGGCGACCAGGGCATCCTGGGTGTATTGACCGGTGAACGACGCGCGTACCTGCAGGTCGGCAGGCAGCGCCTGAGTGACGGCGGTGCCAAAGCGCAACGCGCGGAAGGCGGCGCGGGCGTTTGCGCGCGATGCCTTGAAGTCGGCCTCGCTGCTCGGCCCGAACAGGTCAGGAATGTTGCGCAGCGCCGACAGGTAGCCGGTCATATCGGTGGTCGGCGCGCGCCATACGCCTGACCAGGAAATCGACAGTGGCGTAGTCGTGATGTCCGCCGAGCGCAGCACGACCGTGGTCTGGCGGGAAGGATGTTCGTTCGCCAGCCGCAGATTGGCGGCAATCGCGTTCGAGTCCGGCATCGCACCTTCACGAAGCGCCGGCAGCGCGCGCCGCACTTTCGCCTCGCTGCTGAACTTCTGTCCTTCGACCCGCACCTTGGCCAGTTTGCCTTCGACGACCCGCAGTCGCACCACGCCGTTGTCCACCGACTGCTCGGGCAGCATCACCTGGACGGCGCTCAGGCCCTGCTCGACATACGCCGCGCGCACCGCAGCAATCGCGTTCTGGATATCGGCGAACTCGCGGTTTGGTCCAACGAAGCGGCTGACCCGCGCTGCCAGCGCCGCATCGGTGAGGCGCCGGTCGCCGATGATCTCGAACGCCCGGATCTCGAACCTGGGCTGTGCCGGGGCGGGCTTGATCCGGCCGCTGGCCGAGGGCTGGCCGAATGCCCCGGTGACGAAGCCAGGGCGCCAAGCCCGAAAGCAAGCAGCGGCAGAATCGACATCAGAATCGATTTCAACATGGTCCGCCCTTGCGTATTCGCCTCTGTTCGCCTCTGATCACCCGAAACTCCGCTCCCTGGCGCCCGGCCCAGCGTTCCCGGGATCGCTCACCCAACTACAAATGGGCCCAGTTTTATAAACAAGTTCTTTCTATATTTCAATGGGTTCTGAGCTATTTCTAGAGCTTTTTCAAGGTGTACAATCCAGCCATTGGTAATCCTGAGGTCGCCCATGTCTGCCAAGCCTGTCCGCCATTTCCGTCTCCTTATTCTCGGCTCCGGTCCCGCCGGCTACAGCGCTGCGGTTTATGCCGCGCGCGCCAACCTGAAGCCGGTGATCATTTCCGGCTATGCGCAGGGCGGCCAGCTGATGACCACCACCGATGTGGACAACTGGCCAGCGGATCCGGATGGCGTCCAGGGCCCGGACCTGATGGACCGCTTCACCCGCCATGCCGAGCGTTTCGGCACCGAGATCCTGTTCGACCAGATCAACCGCACCGACCTGCAGCGCCGGCCGCTCTGGCTGGAGGGCGACAACGCCATCTACACCTGTGACGCCCTGATCATCGCGACCGGTGCCTCGGCGAAGTACCTCGGTATCGAGTCCGAGCAAAAACTGCTCGGTCGGGGCGTTTCGGGCTGTGCGACCTGCGACGGCTTTTTCTTCAAGGGCCAGGATGTCGCGGTGGTCGGCGGCGGCAACACCGCGGTCGAGGAAGCGCTCTACATGACCAATCACAGCCAGGAGGTGATCCTGATCCATCGC
>JBBRCD010000017.1:0-49351 GCA_038205245.1 Burkholderiales bacterium | reverse complement strand
GGCCGTGCGGCGGGCGCCCGGGGGGCGGGGGGCTGGCTGGCCATGGGGGGCTGGGGGGGCTGGGGGGACAAGCGGGGTGTCGCGCGCGCGCTGACTGCCTTCGCGGCGGAACACGATCACATGGTCGGCCTCGACCCGGATGCCGATCTGCTCGCCCAGTGCGTGGTCGTGGTGGCTGGGGACCACCGACAGCGCCTGGCGGCCGTCCGGCAGACCGAGGGTGTAGAGAATGTCGGCGCCGCGAAACGCCTTGTGCAGTACCCGGGCCTTGAGCGGGCTCGCGTCGTCATGGATGATGTCGTCCGGGCGCAGCAGCACTTCCACGTCGCAGGCGTTGGCACAGTCGGCGCAGCCCTGAAGGCACTCGGGTGGCAGTTCGCCGGTGAGCTTGCCGATGCCGATGTCGATTCGTTGGTCTTCCAGCACGATGCCGGGAACGAACACGCCCTTGCCGATGAAGTCGGCGACGAAGCGGTTCGCCGGGCGGTGATACAGGTTGTACGGGCTATCCCACTGGGCAAGCTTACCGCCCTGCAGGATGCCGATCTCGTCGGCTACGGCGAACGCTTCGGCCTGGTCATGGGTGACCAGCATCGCGGTGGTGCCTTGCTGCTTCAGGATGTCGCGTACCTCCTGCCCGAGCCGCTCGCGCATCTCCACGTCCAGATTCGAGAACGGTTCGTCCAGCAGCAGCAACTCGGGGCGCGGCGCCAGCGCCCGGGCCAGCGCGATGCGCTGCTGCTGACCGCCGGACAACTCATGCGGGTAGCGCCTGCCCGCGGCGGGCAGTCCGATCACCTCGAGCAGTTCGCCGACCCGATCCGCACGCTGCGCGGTCGACAGTGCGCGCAGACCGAAGGCGATGTTGCCGGCGACCGTAAGGTGGGGAAACAGGGCGTAGTCCTGGAACACCATGCCGACCTGACGCTTCTCGGGCGCGGTCTGCTGGCCTGGCCGGGCGACCTCCACCCCGTTGAGCAGGATCGATCCGCCAGTGATCGATTCGAACCCGGCGATGCAACGAAGCACCGTCGTCTTGCCGCAGCCGCTCGGACCCAGCAGACAGCCAATCTGCCCGCGCGCCAGCGAGAACGACAGGCGGTCGAACACGCAGAGCTCGCCGTAGCAGTGGCTGACCTGATCGAAGCGCAGAACGGGATTCATCGGGGCGACTGCGGAAGTTCCAGACGGGAGTGAGGGGTTGGGGATGGCGGGCAGAGGGCGGGGCCGGCAGGGCGGCGGAGCGGAAGCAAATGAGAACGATTCGCTTTTCATTATAGCCGTCTCGGGGCACAATCCGCGGCCTTGTTCATCGCGCAGACCCTCCTGCGGGGCGGCCAGTCGTCTGGATGACGCACTGCAGCCGAGGGTCGCTGTTGGTCGCCGTTGTACCGCCCGAGTTTCGCCGCCTGTGCCGCCTGCCCGTGCCCTGAAGTCTCCGCTGGTCCAGACCGCGCTGCTGCTTGCGCTGATCGCGGCCGTGCCGGTGCTGTCCGTCGTGTCCAGCCTGTTCGCTGGTGGCACTGGCGAGGTCTGGGCGCACCTGGCAGAAACCGTGCTGTTCGCCTACGCGCGCAATACTCTCGTGCTGCTGGTTCTGGTTGGGATCGGGGTGACTGCCATCGGCGTCGGCGCAGCCTGGCTGGTGACCATGCTGGAGTTTCCCGGGCGCCGCATGTTCGAGTGGATGCTGGTGCTGCCGCTGGCGATGCCCGCGTATGTCATGGCGTATGCCTACACCGACCTGCTGCAGTTCACCGGGCCGGTGCAGACGCTGCTGCGCGAGACCTTCGACTGGGGCCGCCGGGACTACTGGTTTCCGGAGGTGCGATCGATCGGTGGCGCGGCAGTGATGTTCGTGTTCGTGCTGTATCCCTATGTCTACCTTCTGGCGCGCAGCGCCTTTGTCGAGCGTTCCGGCAATGTGATGGAGGTCAGCCGGAGCCTGGGCTGCGGGCCATGGGCCGCATTCTTCAGGCTGTCGTTGCCGCTGGCGCGCCCGGCGATCGCCGGTGGCGTAGCCCTCGCTGCGATGGAGACGCTGGCCGACTACGGGACGGTGTCGTATTTCTCGGTGCAGACGTTCACCACCGGCATCTACCGCGCCTGGCTGTCGCTGGGGGACCGCCTGGCGGCTGCCCAGCTCGCCTGCGCGCTGCTGTCTTTCGTATTGCTGGTTCTGGTGATCGAACGCATCAGTCGCGGCCGGGCGAGCTACGCCACCATCGGCGGACGGGTACGGCCGATCATGCCCCTGCGCCTTCACGGCGGGGCAGCGCTTCTCGCGGTGGTCGGCTGCATGCTGCCGGTCCTGATCGGCTTCGTACTGCCGGCGGCAACGCTGGTGTACCTGGCGCTGGATTCCCAGGTCCAGCATTCCATTCCGCGCTATGTCCAGTTGACGGTCAACAGCTTCACCCTGGCCGGAATCACCGCGCTGCTGGCGGTGCTGGTGGCGGCCACGCTCGCCTATGCGCTGCGCCTGCATCGCGGGCCCCTCACGCTGGTCGCGAACCGTGTCGTCGGCCTGGGCTATGCGGTGCCGGGCGCGGTGATCGCAGTCGGCATCCTGATTCCGCTGGCAACCTTCGACAACTGGCTCGACGCGACGATGCGCGCCCGGTTTGGCGTGACCACCGGTCTGCTGCTGACCGGCACAGTGGTGGCACTGATCTACGCCTATCTCGTGCGCTTCCTGGCGGTGGCCCTGGAGACACTCGAGGCCGGACTGGGCAAGATCACCAGCTCGATGGACGACGCGGCGCGCAGCCTGGGGCTGGGCGCCGGTGCCACCCTGTGGCGGGTGCATCGCCCGCTGATGGCGCCCAGCCTGCTGGCCGCGGCCTTGCTGGTCTTCGTCGACGTAATGAAGGAGCTGCCGGCAACACTGGTGGTGCGCCCGTTCAACTTCGATACCCTGGCAACCCAGGCCTTCACCTATGCCGCCGACGAGCGGCTCGGGCAGGCGGCCGTGGCGTCGCTGGTGATCGTTGCGGTCGGGGTGTTACCGGTGATTCTGCTCACCCGTACGCTCAGGCGGATTCGGCCGGAGGCGGGGCGCGCCTGATCGGTCAGCGCGGGCGAGGGCGCCCACCGCGGCATACCCGGCCCGGATGGACCCGGCGTACAGGACGGACACAGGACGGACACAGGCCGGACGCAGGCCGGACGCAGGCCCGGCCGCTCAGTCGAGTCGCAGACGTGTCGCCGCCTCGTCCGGGAGCCGCTTCAGGTCGGTAAGCACTACCGACTTCCGATCTGCATGCACTCGCAGCGCCCAGGACAATGACGGTGCGGCCCCGGCCGAGCCGGTTCCACCCGCTGCTTTGCGGTCGCGTGTGGCCCGCGCGCCCGAGCGCGGCTCGGCGACCAGTTGCACCTCGACCGAGAAGCGTTTGCGCAGGGTGTCGACCAACTGGGCTGGCGACTGCGCGGCGGCATCCAGGCCGCCTGACCAGTAAACAAGCGAGGGCTCGAACACCAGCCGGACCAGTCGCCGCTCTTGCTGGTCGGCCACCAGCCGGATGAACCCGACATGGCTGGACCGGGCGGGCTGCGTCTTGAGGAATCTCGGCGCACTGTTGAGCATAATGTAGAAGTTGCTGTCCTTCGGGTCGACCTCGGGTTCGGCGACCGGCGGGGCGAGGGCAGCCGGTGCCTCGATTGCCACGACGACGAACAGCTCGCGGCGCTGGGGCGGGAGGGTGACGCTCCCCGATGGCGCCATCGCCTGCGCCCGGCGGATCGCCGCGTCCAGCGCCATGCCGAGCTTGAAGCCGAGCACTTCCGGCAACCCGTCGATGTCTGGTGCGGCGCCGGCCTGCGCTCTGGCACGCGCCACGGTCATCATGCCCAGTCCCAGTCCCAGTCCCAGCGCCGGCCAAAGCGCAGAGATCCCGAGTGCCGCGCCAAGCAGCCGGCGGCGGCTCATGGGCACACCGGCGTCGGATTACTTCCAGCCGACCCGGTCGAAGATTTTCTGCGCCAGGGCCTGATTGCGCCCGAGGACGCCGATATTGACCGTCTCGGTCTTGAACATGCCGAGGGAGGCGAGCTCCGGGTTGCGCGCGACTGCCGAGGTGACCGCCGGCCACTCGTTGTTGCCGTCGGCAAAATAGATCTGGGCTTCATCGCTGGCAAGATACTCGAGGAACAGTCTGGCGGCCTTGGGATTCGGCGCAGTTCTGAGGACACCACCGCCCGAGACATTGACATGGGTACCCGACGTGGACTGGTTGGGGAAGGCGATTGCCACCCGTTCCACCAGTTGCCGGTCTTCTGGACGATCCGACTTCATCAGCCGGACGTAATAGTATGTATTGACGACAGCCACGTCGCATTCGCCCGCGGCCACGCCGCGCAGCTGGTCGGTGTCTCCCCCGCGCGGGTCGCGCGCGAGATTGGCGACAACGCCGCGCGCCCACTGCTCGGCCTTGGCTTCCCCCAGACGCTCGATCATCGAGGACATCAGCGACAGATTGTAGACATGGTTGCTCGCCCGGATGCAGATCCGGCCTTTGAACCGGGGGTCGGCCAAGTCTTCGTAGTTCGCGACTTCGGCCGGCTTCACGGTTTTGCGGTTGAAGGCGATGACCCGCGCCCGGGTGGAAAAGCCGAACCAGGTGCCCGCCGGGGTCCGCAGTTGCGCCGGGATGCGCGCGTCCAGGACCGGGGACTTGACCGGTGCGAACAGCTCGAGTTGCTCCGCTCGCCACAGGCGGCCAGCGTCGACGGTCAGGAACACGTCGGCCGGACTGTTGCGGCCTTCACTTCGAACCCGCTCGAGCAGGGCGTCCTCCCCGGCCTCGATCTTGTTGACCCGGATACCGGTCTTCTTCGTGAAGTTGGTATAGAGCGCCTCGTCGGTCTGATAATGCCGGGCGGTGTACAGATTGACCACGGTGTCGGTCTGCGCGTGCGCCGGCGGCTGGAGCATCAGCGCGAGAAGCAGTGCGCAGACGGCACGCGGCACGATCAGGGGCGACGAGCTGCGAATCGATGAGTTTTGCATGAGCACTCCTGGGTTGGCTGGCATGGTGGCGGTGGAAGGTTGCCGGGCTGAAGCGGCGCTGGCCTGCGACGTCCTGACACCCAAATACTATCAAGAATGATTCTCGTTTGTAAATGATAATGATTCGTATCAACCAATTTTCAAGGAAGACGGCCCGCGGCGCTGGCTGGGCGATCGCGCTGTCGGTCGCATTCGCGTTGGTCGGCTGCGTTACCCGGGTGCCGGACTTGCCGGCGCCCGCGCGGACAACTCCGGTGCCGTTGCCGGTGCCCGAGCGGGTGAGTGTTCCCCCCAGAATCGGTCTTGCCCTGGGCGGTGGCGCCGCGCGCGGGTTCGCCCATGTCGGGGTGATCAGTGCACTGGAGCAGGCAGGAATCTCCCCTGAGATCGTCACCGGCACCAGCGCCGGTGCAGTGGTTGGCGCAATCTATGCGGCGGGCTATCGCGCGGCCGATCTGACCCGCATTGCCGCGCAGCTGGATCAGGCTGAGGTGCGGGACTTCACCTTGCCCGACCGCGGCTTCCTGCGCGGCGAGCGCCTGCAGGCGTTCATCAATCGGGCGGTGCAGAACCGGCCGATCGAGAAGCTCAACCTGCGTTTTGCGGCGATCGCGACCGATCTGCAGTCCGGCGAGGCGGTGGTGTTCCGTACTGGCGACACCGGCCTGTCGGTGCGCGCGTCCAGCGCGGTGCCCGGGGTGTTCCAGCCGGTGCTCATCGGCGAGCGGCAGATGGTGGACGGCGGGCTTACCCATCCGATCCCGGTGCGCGCGGCGCGGTCGCTTGGCGCAGAACTGGTGATTGCGGTGGATATCTCCAGTCAGCCGCGCTTTGGCCGGCTGGCCGACTCGATCGATATCCTGCTGCAGACGTTCTCGATCATGGGACGCAGCCTGGGCGCGCAGGAGCTGGCCGAGGCGGACATCGTCCTGCGGCCCGCCATCGGTCAGTTGCGCGCGACCGACTTCGAAAGCCGGCAGTTGGCGATCGCGCAGGGCGAGCGCGCAGCGCGTGAGGCCCTGCCGGAGATCAGACGGCGGATCGAGGCGGCTACCCGGCGGACACAGGCCGTGGAGACGGCCACTCAGCTGGCGATGCGCCTTGCCCCGTCGAACCGGGAGACCCAGTAGCGGTTGTTCATGTCCACAATGTGGACACGGCCACCGCGACTCGGGGCATGGATGAAGCGGCCTTCCCCGACATAGATGCCGACATGCGAGAACTGCCGGCCCCGGGTGTTGAAGAACACCAGGTCGCCGGGTTCCAGGTCCGACGGCTGAACGCTCGTGCCGAGCGTGCTCTGCTCGAATGACGTCGGCGGCAACGCCCGACCAGTGACGCGAGCAAACACGTAGCGCACCAGGCCGCTGCAATCGAAACCAGTGTCCGGCGAGCGACCGCCGAAGGTATAGCGGATCCCGATCAGCCCCATCGCGTACATGACCATTTCCTGGGCCGAGTTCATCGCCCGGTCGGTCAGGGACTGCGCAAACGAAGCGACCTCCGCGCCCAGGGGCTCGCTGCGTGACTCCTGGGCGTAGCCAATGGCGGGGAGCACCGCAGACGCGATCGCCAGTGCCGAACCGATGCTGGCCAGGCGGTACGAGAAGTTTCGGTTGCGCATTACAGCCATGGTCTGAAGATCCTTCCAGAGATGCTTGATAATAAATCGGAATCTTGTGGTTATCGGCATCCGGCCTCGCGACTTTACCCCCGCTGGAGGTCAAACCGCCATAGCTGACGAAGCGGGCGCAGGATGCCACAGGAACTTTGCGATGGCAATCGCCGCCCCGAGGGGTTAGGGTTGGCATTCCGCTCGACTGGCGGACTCGACCAGCGCGGCACGGGCTGGCAACGAAGAGGGAGACGCGGATGGAAAAGCGGAAAGCATGGCTCGTTCTGACCAGCGCACTCGTCATCGCATCGCCTGCAGTTCACGCCCAGATGCAGACGATGGAGATCTTTTCGCTGAAGTATCGGACGGTCGAACAGATGATGGCGCTGATCCGGCCACTGGTGCCGCCGCCAGGCACGGTGACCGGCATCCAGAACCAGTTGATCGTCCGTAGCACGCCGCAGAACATCGCCGAGGTGCGGGCGGTGCTGGAACGGGTCGATACGGTCCCCCGGCGGCTCCTCATCACGGTTCGCCAGGACGCGGACGCTACCACCGAGCGCGACCGGCTCTCGGTCAGCGGGACGGTTCCGTTGGGCCGCAACGGCGAGATCGTCGTGGGCGCGCCGGGCGGCGCCGGGGTCGAGGCTCAGGTGTTGTCGTCGCGGCGGGCAGAATCCGACCGCAATACCCAGCAGGTCCAGGCCCTGGAGGGGCAGCCAGCGTTCATCCAGATCGGCCAGTCGGTGCCAGTACCGTCGCGGCAGGTGGTCCGCGGGGCGTTCGGCACCCAGGTGATCGACACGGTCGAGTACCGGGACATCGGCACCGGATTCCAGGTGCTGCCCAGGGTGAACGGGGACCGCGTTTTCCTAGACATCCTGCCGCAGCGCGAAACCCCGGGCAACGCGGGTCCGGGTAGCGTGAACACTCAGCGTCTGTCGACCACCGTGTCCGGCCGGCTGGGGGAATGGATCGATCTGGGCGGGGCAACCCAGGTGATCGACGAACGGCAGTCGGTGCTGCTCGGGCGCACCACGCGCGCCGGCATTGATCAGCGCCGAGTGCTGGTGCGGGTCGAGGAATTGCGCTGAGCGCGGCGGCCGCCAGCGAGCGTCGATCATGGAACCGTTCGTTCACGCCCTGACCGGCGCGCTGGTCGCGCTGGCGGTCGAGCCGGCCCGGCCCCGGCCCGGCTTCGCTGGACGACCGGTGCGGGTTGCCGCCGGCGTGACTGCGGCGTTGCTTCCGGATGTCACCCGGTTGCCGATGTTCTCCGATCCGCAGGCGATCCTTGCTGGCGGCGATGGCTGGACCCACTCGCTGGTCACCGCGCCAGTCTGGGCGTTGCTGTTGGCCCTGGTGTTTGCGCTGCTC
Organism: Burkholderiales bacterium; assembly: GCA_038205245.1. Classification (GTDB taxonomy): domain Bacteria; phylum Pseudomonadota; class Gammaproteobacteria; order Burkholderiales; family CAIKXV01; genus CAIKXV01. Next base: position 41,348 of record JBBRCD010000017.1, on the reverse strand, counting down.
GTCCGGCGCCCGCGCGAGTGGCCGATGTTTCTCACGATCACCGGACCGGCGCTGCTGTCGCACCTGGCGCTGGACCTGATGACCGCGACCGGTATCCAGCTCTGGTATCCGCTGGCGCCGACCCGCTACGCAGTGCCGCTGCTGTTCCCGGTCGACCTGCTGCTGGTCGGCGGTCTCGCGCTGGTGGCGGGATTCGCGCTGTGGCGTCCAAGGTTCGCTCGCTGGCTGGCGATCGGCGCTTTCGCGGCCGGGGCGGGCTACATGGTGGCGCTGGCCAACTGGCGCGACGAGGCGCTTGGGATCGGTGCCCGCATGGCGGCAGAACGCGGCATCGTCGAGCTCACGGTGCAGGTGTTTCCACAACCGTTCTCGCCGCTCAACTGGCAGGTGCTGATCATCCACACGGACGCGATCGACGTCGCCTGGATCAGCCTGCGCCGCGCTGCATCTGGGACTGATGCGAACGCGCCCGATCATCCGCTGGGCGCCCTCGCCGCGGTGCGCAGCGGCTACCCGGCGCCGGACGCGGCGCGCTGGGAGCAGTCGTTCCGCTTCGGTGCGGACGGTGGCCGCGCCGAGTTTGCGCGCAGCGCCTGGGGGCGCCCGGAGTTCACCCGTTTTCGCCGGTTCAGCGTGTACACCGTACTCAGTCATGTCGAGTACCGCGCCGACTCCAGGCAGGTTTGCGCCTGGTTCTATGACGCGCGTTTTAAACTCCCCAATGTCGAGCCGTCCTACCGCTTCGGTTCCTGCCAGCACATGGATGACCGTACCTGGAGCGTCCAGCGCGCGCCCGGGCCGTTCGCCTTTTTCTGAGCAGTCGGTCTGAACCCGTGCTCCGACCGCTGTTCCGATCGGTCGCGTCGCCAGGCTGCAGGTCGTATGCTTCGCCTGCGGTTCACAAACCCTCAGGAGCCTGGCCATGGCCCGACGACATCTTCCAGCTGTATTCATGCGTGGCGGTACCAGCAAGGCACTGATGGTGCATAGACACGATCTGCCCGCCGAACGTGCTGACTGGGACGAGATCTTCCTGCGCGCGATGGGCACGCCCGACCCCAATGGGCGCCAGCTCAATGGCATGGGCGGAGGCGTCTCCTCGCTGTCCAAGGTATGCGTGCTCTCGCGCTCGGCGCGCAGCGACGCGGATATCGACTACACCTTCGCCCAGGTGATGGTGAAGGACGCCCATGTCGACTATGGCGGCAATTGCGGCAACATGTCCTCTGCCGTCGGACCGTTCGCGGTGGACGAGCATCTGCTCGAGGTGGCCGACGGCCAGGCGACCGTGCGCATCTACAACACCAACACCGACAAGATCATTCATTCGACCTTCCCGGTCAGCGATGCGCAGGCGGTGGAAGCCGGAGATCTCGCGATTCCGGGCGTGGCCGGCACCGGGGCGCCGATCCGGCTCGACTTCCTTTCGCCCGGCGGCGCTACCACCGGCCGCCTGCTGCCCACCGGCAATGTCATCGACCGGCTCGACGTGCCTGGCATCGGCCCGGTGGAAGTGTCGATGGTCGATGCGGCCAATGCCTGCGTGCTGGTCGAGGCGCGTGCGCTCGGTCTCATTGGCACCGAGATGCCGGATGCGCTGGAGCGTGACCCGGTGATCATGGAAAGGTTGTCCGCGATCCGCCTTCAGGCTTCGGTGGCGATGGGCATTGCGCGCACCCTGAATGAGGCGCGCACTCGCACGGTGGTGCCCTTCGTCGGCTTCGTCGCCCCGCCGATGGATGCGCGCACCCTGTCCGGCGATTCGATCGCCGCAGGGGCGGTCGATCTGACAGCGCGCATGCTGTCCAACGGCCAGCTGCATCGCGCCCTGCCGCTGACCGCGTCGCTGTGTATCGCAGTAGCTGCTTCGATCGAGGGCACGGTCGCGTGGCGCGCGCGCCAGGCGAGCGGGGGCGCGAGTCACCGACGCTCGGACGGACGCTCGGATGGTGGCAAGGGCAACGGCAGTGGCGACGATGCCTTGCGTATCGCCATGCCGTCAGGCGTGCTCACTGTCGGTGCGCAGGTCGAGTCCGGCAACGGTGAGTGGAACGCGTTGCGCGGGTCGTTCTTCCGTACCGCGCGCCGCCTGTTCGACGGCAGCGTCTACTATTGACGTTTGACCACTGACGTCTACTTCAGACGTCTACTTCAGACGTCTAATTCAGACGCGCCGGAGATCAGCCCGAAGCCGTCCGGTCAGCCTGGCCGGAACGCGGCCAGGTCGATCGGTTGCCCGGGGTTCTTGCCGAACAGCGCGCGGGTGGCCTCGAGCAGCTGCTGCGACTGTGCGTCAGTCCATTCACCGAATGCGACGTTGCCACGGAACTTCGTCTCCAGTTCCACGCGCGAGAGCGGCTCGTGGATCCCGCCGCGAATATGGGGCTGGCGTTCTTCGATCACCCGGCCATCGGCCAGCGTCATGCGGACATGACCGGTGAACGCCCTGGGGTACGGGTTGTTCGGGTCGATCTGGTAGCGCACCTTCGAGGCCAGCGCGAGGATGCGCTCGTCGCGCACCGTCTGCGGGGTGAACGCGCTCAGCCCGGCCATGCCGGTGACGAAGCCGACCGCGATATTGAATGGTGTGCTGAACTTGGCGCCATACTCGGTCGCCGGCCGATGCTTGGCGGCGAGCGGTTCCCAAAGTCGGTGCACATAGCCTTCGGCGGTCTCGCAGAACACGTCCACCACATCCTCTGCGCGAATGCCTTCGCGCCGGGCGCGGGCAGCGAGCCGCAGGGCGCAATCGATATAGGGCTGGTTCATGGTGCCGGTCGCATACGGCTTGAAGGTGATCGACAGCAGGGTCCAGTCGTGGCCGAAGCCTTCCAGCAGCGCGGCATAATCGCCATCGGCGTTGTGCGCGAAGCCGCTGTACAGGCCATGCGTGCCCTCGAACACGGTGCGCGGTGCGAGGAAGCCTTGCTGCGCGATGCGCGCGGCGCGCACGCCGCACTGCGCCGCCCAGCCGGCATGCAGGCGCTTGGTCCAGGAGCCTTCGGCCAGGTACTCGATGATGCCGCTGGCGAGACTGCCGGCCACGCCAAGCGCATCGACTGTCTGCCGGCGGGTGAGCCCGAGCGCGACCGAAACGGCCAGCGCCGCGGCCATGGTGCCAAGCACGGCGGTCGGGTGGAAGCCCGACTTGTGGATCGCCTTGGGCACCACGCGGCTGAGGCGGCACAGGGCCTCGGTGCCGACGACGATACCGGCCAGTGCCGACGAGCCGTCCCGGCCGAACCGCTCGCAGGCGGCGAGCACGGCAGGCACGATCACCGCCGCGCTGTGCACCGGGCCGCCTTCGTAGGTGTCATCGAAGTCCTCACCATGCGCCGCGGTGCCGTTGATCATCGCGGCGTCCTCGGCGCTGAATCCGCCCGCATGGCCGAAGGCGGTCGCGCTGCCGCCACGGTCGACCGAGGCGACCAGCGCGCGGATATAGTCGGTGTCCCGCGCAGCGACACACAGGCCGGACACATCCAGCAGCAGCAGTTCTGCCTGGGCGCGAACCGCCTCGGGCAGACGGTGCGGGTCGACCGCGAAGGCGAGATCGACCAGTCGTTCCGATACCGATACGGCGGGCAGTCCGGCGCTGACGCCAGTGGCAGCGGCATTCACAGATATGGCTTTGCTCATCGACACATTCCTTCTTCGTGGATTCGCTTCAACACGCCCGTTCGGGCGCAGGGCCACCAAACCAGACTCGGATCAATGCTACCGCCCTTCGGCGGACGGTGTGGGCTTCAAGGGGCTTGAGTTCGGCGCGCCGGCGGGCAACAATCACACGTCTGTAATTGGCGGTTCGTCTCGGCCGGTGGCGGCACTGGGACGGACCAATGCTGGCAGTTGTATGTCAATACCAATCGTACGATCCGTATGTAGCCCAGCGAGGCCGGCTTCCCGGTGCCGGAGACCGCGGTGGCGATGCGCAGCGTCGGCTGAGGAGAAGTTCTGATGGATGGTTCGCATGGCGGCGGCTCGGCGCAGATGAACGTACTCGGCGGGCCGCTCGCGACCTGCTCGATCCAGCCACTCACAGGTTACTTTCGCACTGGCTGTTGCGAGACCGCCCCGAGCGATTTCGGCAGTCACACAGTGTGCGCAGTGGTGACCGCGCCCTTCCTGGAGTTTTCCAAGGGGCGCGGCAACGATCTGAGCACGCCGATGCCCGCCTACGGCTTTGCCGGTCTGCAGCCGGGTGACCGCTGGTGCCTGTGTCTGTCCCGCTGGAAGGAAGCGCTGGACGCCGGAGTCGCACCGCAGGTCGTGTTGTCGGCGACCCATGCGGCGGCGCTCTCGCTGGTCACGCTCGAGCAGCTGCGCGCGCATGCGGTGGACGGCTGACCCAGCCACTGATCGCAAGCGGGGCAGGTCGGCTGCGCGGTAACATCCTGGCTCGAACTGGACCCGGGGCGAGCATGGAGACGATCATCCGTTTGCGGCGGCCAATACGGCTTGCCGTTTTCGACATGGCTGGCACCACGATCGAGGACACAGGCGTGGTTCCGGTGGCGTTCGATGCGGCGCTGTCGGCGCATGGAATGTCGGCCACCGCGGCCGAACTCGATGCGGTACGCGGCGCGGCCAAGCGTGAAGCGATCCGTCATCTGGTCCGGGCGAAGCGGGGCGACCATGATCTGGAGCGCCACTGCGAGTCGGTGTACCAGCGCTTCCGCGCCGAACTCGACCGCCGCTTCCGTGACGGCGGCGTGCGTCCGGTCGAGGGCACGGCCGACATGTTCGACTGGTTGCGCCGCCGCGGTATCGCGATCGCGCTCAATACCGGTTTCGACCGCGATACTCAGGCGCTGGTGCTGGCTGCGGTCGGCTGGCGGCAGGGCGTCGCCGATGCCCTGGTCTGCGGCGACGACGTGCCGCTCGGGCGCCCGGCGCCCTACATGATCTTCAGGGCGATGGAGCGCACCGGCACCGTTTCGGTAGAGGAGGTGCTCAATGTCGGCGATACGGTGCTCGACCTTCAGGCCGGACACAACGCCGGTTGCGCACTGAACCTGGGCGTCTGGTCCGGCGCGCACCGGCGCGAGCAGTTGGCGCTGCAAGCGCACTCGCGACTGCTGCCGAGTGTTGCGGGCATACCGGCACTGCTCGAGGCGCTGCCCGGCGCACTCGGATGAACCGGTATCGGCGCAGGCTGCTCACCATCGCGCCGGCGCTGGCGCTGTCCGGTTGCGGCAAGAGTGACCGTCTGGAAGCTACCGCGCAATGGCAGGATGTCGACTTCGCGTTCGGGACCGGGGTTGCCGTGTTCGATCAGCGCGCGCGCATGGCCAGCCTGGGCTTCTTTCGTGAGCGGCCGGCGTCATCGGTCGTGGCCGAGATGAAGCAGCGCAATTCGATGTTCCTGGCGATGACCGGCAACCCGGCGCCATTCGTCGTGCTCGCACTCCATTTCCGGCAGGCTGGCCGGGCGGATTACGCCAATCTGATCCGCTATTCGGTGCTGTTCGCCAACATGGGTGAGGCGCCGAGGACCTTCAACCGGCAGCATGATGACTGGCTGAAGGATGGCGGCATCGAACTGGCAGGCGACGCGGCAGTTGGCAAGCGGTTGATGGGCAGGCTACGCCGGGCCGAGACCACCACCGTGGCTGGCAGCGAGCGGTCCTATCGTTGGGATCTGGGTTTCGATACCGAGCTGGACGGATAGACTGCGGTTCGGATCGATCTCGCGGTGTTCTGTGATTGGCTGGTCCTTGTCGTTGCGCCGGGTGCTGTCGTTGATACTTCTGCGCGGCGGTTGAGCGCTGTATCGACGTTGTGCGGGGGACGAGGCCATCGGGTAGCCGCCTCCACTCATGTCCCCCGGCGCCGGAAGAGACCCGTCGCCTCCTCCTTTACTTCGTTCCGGCGGCAACCCGATACCCTAGTCCTCATCACGTACGTGCCTTGCGAACAGGCCCACACGCCGCAGTAGCGCCTGGGTTGCCGATCGCGCCATCGCACCAGCGCAGGGGCGAGATGGCAGGGTGCCCAGCCGTCTCGACCAGGCACAGCCCGATAACGTCGCCCCCCCGATATCTGGTACCCGTTGCCTGATACTCAGTCCTGCGACCTCATTTGCGGGAACAGGATCACATCGCGGATGTTGTTGCGATCGGTGAGCAGCATCACCAGGCGGTCGATGCCGATGCCTTCGCCACCGCACGGCGGCAGACCGTACTCCAGAGCCCGCACATAGTCCGCGTCATAGTGCATCGCCTCGGCATCGCCCGAGTCCTTGCGGCTCGCCTGCTGGCGGAACACCTCGGCCTGCATGTCCGGATCGTTCAGCTCCGAGAAGCCGTTGGCGATCTCGCGACCGGCGATGAACAACTCGAAGCGCTCGGTGATCGACGGGTCGTTGTCATTGCGCCGGGCGAGCGGCGAGACCTCCGCCGGGTAGTCGATGATGAAGGTCGGATCGAACAGCTGGGTCTCGACGGTGGCATCGAACAGCGACAACTGCAGGCCGCCTAGGCCGTCGGTCGGATGCGGCGGCTCGCCCAGGCGAGTGAGTTCACGCTCCAGCCACGCGCGATCGGCGAGCTGATCGGCGCTGTACTGCGGCGCGTACTTCGCGATCGCTTCGAGGATCGTCAACCGGGAAAACGGTTTCCCGAAGTCGATCTCGCGGCCCTGATAGCTGAGCTTCTCCGACCCGGTAACCGCGCGCGCCACCTCGATGAACATCTGCTCGGTCAGGTCCATCAGCTCGCGGTAGTTGGTATAGGCCGAGTAGAACTCCAGCATCGTGAACTCCGGGTTGTGCCGGGTCGAGATGCCCTCGTTGCGGAAGTTTCGGTTGATCTCGAACACGCGTTCGAAACCACCGACTACCAGCCGCTTGAGATAAAGCTCGGGAGCGATGCGCAGGAACAGCTCCATGTCGAGCGCATTGTGATGCGTGCGAAACGGCCGCGCGTTCGCGCCGCCCGGGATCGGATGCATCATCGGCGTTTCGACTTCGAGATAGCCGCGCTCGATGAGGAAGCTGCGCACCGCCTGCACGGTGCGCGAACGGGCGAGGAATGTCTGCCGCGAGTCCTCGTTCACCATCAGGTCGACATAGCGCTGCCGGTAGCGCTGCTCCTGATCGGTGAGGCCGTGAAATTTCTCCGGCAGCGGCCGGATCGACTTGGTCAGCAGCCTGATCGAGGTGACGCGTACCGTCAGCTCATCGGTCTTGGTGCGAAACAGCACGCCGGTGGCGCCGACGATATCGCCCAGGTCATAGTGCTTGAACGCTTCATGCGCTTCACGCCCGGTGCCGTCATCGGAGACATAGAGCTGGATCGCACCGGACAGATCGCGCACGGTGGCGAAGCTCGCCTTGCCCATCACCCGCTTGAGCAGGATACGTCCGGCGACGGTGACTTCCACTGCGGCCGCTTCCAGTGCCGGCTTGTCGTGATCGGCATGCGCGGTTTGCAGATCGCCGGCCACATGCTTGCGCTGGAAGTCGTTCGGATAGGCGATGCCCTGCGCACGCAACGCAGCGAGCTTGGCGCGCCGCTCGGCGACGATGCGGTCGGTGTCGACGGGTGGTGTTGCAACCGCGGTGGCCGCGGCGCCGCCCACCGTCGGGTTGGAAGCGTCACTCATGATCAGACACCCTGCTTCAGACTGGCATTGATGAAGTCGTCGAGATCGCCGTCGAGCACCCGCTGTGTGTCGCCGACCTCGTGATTGGTGCGCAGGTCCTTGATCCGCGACTGATCGAGCACATAGGAGCGGATCTGGTGGCCCCAGGCGATGTCGGTCTTGGTGTCTTCCATCGCCTGCTTCTCTTCATTGCGCTTGCGCAGCTCGAGCTCGTAGAGCTTCGACTTGAGCATCGCCATCGCTTCTGCCCGGTTGCGGTGCTGCGAGCGGTCGCTCTGGCACTGTACGACGATGTTGGTCGGCAGGTGGGTGATGCGAATCGCCGAGTCGGTCTTGTTGATGTGCTGGCCGCCCGCGCCCGAAGCGCGAAACGTGTCGACCCGCAGGTCGGCCGGATTGATGGTCACCTCGATCGAGTCGTCGACTTCCGGGTAGACGAACACGCTGGCGAACGAGGTATGGCGCCGCGCGTTGGAGTCGAACGGAGACTTGCGCACCAGACGGTGCACCCCGGCTTCGGTGCGCAGCGTGCCATAGGCATAGGGGCCGCTGACCTTGATCGAGGCGCTCTTGATGCCGGCGACATCGCCGCTGGACTCCTCCAGCAGCTCGACGTTGAACGCCTTGCGCTCGCCGTAGCGCAGGTACATGCGTTCGAGCATCTGTGCCCAGTCCTGCGCCTCGGTGCCGCCGGTGCCAGCCTGGATGTCGATGAAGCAGTTGTTCGGGTCGAGCGGATGGTTGAACATCCGCTGGAACTCCATCGCCGCGATCGACTTCTCGATCGATTCGATATCGCTCGCCAGATGCTCGAGCGAATCCTCGTCGTTCTCGCCGCGAGCCATGTCGAACAGTTCGCGGGTATCGGCCAGCGACTGCTCGGTAGTGGTCAGCGTGACCACGATGTCTTCGAGCTGCTTCCTCTCGCGCCCGAGTTCCTGCGCGCGCTTCGCATCTGCCCAGACCGTGGGGTCTTCCAGGTCGCGGGTGACTTCTTCCAGCCGGATCAGCTTGGTATCGAAGTCAAAGATACCTCCGCAACTCAGCCGTGCGTTGGCCGAAGCCGGTCAGACTGTCGGAGAGGGCGTTGAGGCGTTCAGCTTCCATGGGTGGACTCGGCGTAAACCCGCAAGTATAGCGGTTGCAGCGCTGAGGCGAGCGGCCCGGCCTATCCAGCGCTACGCGGCCCGCCAATGCGCGACCTGAAGTTGCAGTGTCTGCTGCCCCTGCCAGCGGTTGACCTCTGGGCGGTACAGGGCATCGATCAGCGCCGGCAGCGGCTCGACCTGCCCGAACAAAATCGCCTCGTAGCGGGTGCCGTCGCGCTCGAGTTGCAGCTTCAGATGGCGCTCGCCGATCACCTTCTGCCTGGCCACGCGGAACCGGCCGTCGAAGGTGGGCGCGGGGAAGCCCTGGCCCCAGATGCCGGTTTCCAGCGCATCGGCCAGTGGCAGCGACAGTTCGCCGGGCGCAAGCGTGCCATCGCTCTCTATCACCTGCTGCAGGTCGGCCGGGCACAGCAGCTCGCGCACCACCTGTTCGAACAGTTCGCCGAAGCGGGGCAGATCGGCCTCGCGGATGGTGAGGCCTGCAGCCGCCGCATGGCCACCGAAGCGCAGAATGAGGTGGGGAGCATGCTTGGACACTCGATCGAGCGCATCGCGCAGATGCAGACTGGCGATCGAGCGCCCCGACCCCTTGAGTTCGCCGTCGTTGCCGCGGGCGAAGGCGATCACCGGCCGGTGCAGCTGATCCTTGACCCGGCCGGCGACGATGCCGATCACGCCCTGGTGCCATTCGGGCTCGAACAGCGACAGCGAATACGCGTCACTTGTCTCGATGCCGGCTACCAGCGCAAGCGCCTGTTCGCGCATCTCGCCCTCGATCTCGCGCCGCTGCCGGTTCAGCTGGTCGAGTTGCTGGGCGATCGCGGCCGCGCGCACCCGGTCATCGGTCACCAGGCATTCGATGCCCAGCGACATGTCGTCCAGCCGGCCCGCAGCATTGAGTCGCGGCCCGGCGACAAAGCCCAGGTCATAGGTGCCACAACGCTCGAGCTGGCGTCCGGCCACGCGCAGCAGCGCCTCGATTCCCGGTACTGTTCTGCCGGCACGGATACGGCGCAGCCCCTGCGACACCAGGATGCGGTTGTTCGCGTCCAGGCGCACCACATCGGCGACCGTGCCAAGGGCGACCAGATCGAGCCAGTGCGCCAGATTCGGCTCGGCAGCCGAAGTGAAGTGGCCGCGCCGGCGCAATTCGCCGCGCAGTGCCAGCATCACATAGAACATCACGCCGACCCCGGCCAGGTGCTTGCTCGCAAACGCGCAGCCGTGCTGGTTCGGATTTACGATGCATGCCGCTGCCGGCAACTGCTCGCCCGGCAGATGATGGTCGGTGACCAGCACCCGCATGCCCAGTGCGTTCGCCCGCTCGACGCCCTCGACGCTGGCGATGCCGTTGTCGACGGTGATCAGCCAGTCCGGCCGTCTGGCGCGGGCGAGTTCGACGATCTCCGGGGTGAGCCCGTAGCCGTACTCGAACCGGTTGGGAACGATGTACTCGACCTGCGCGCCGAAGGCACGCAGCGCGCGCATGCCGATCGCGCAGGCGGTGGCGCCGTCACAGTCATAGTCGGCGATGATCAGCAGGCGCTCGCCGGCGGCGATGGCGTCGGCGAGCAGCTGCGCGGCCGCCGCGCTGTGGGTCAATTGCGCCGGCGGCAGCAGGCGCGCCAGATCATCGGCGAGTTCGTCGGCTGCGGTGAGGCCACGGGCGGCGAACACCCGGGCGAGCACCGGCGACACCCCCGCGGCCTCGAGCGTTCGCCTTGCTTCCTGCGGCACCGGACGCTGGATCAGTTCAGGCATCGGCGGTGAGCGCTCGGACGCTGCGCCAGAAACGCAGGTGATCATGTGCACCGATGTGCGTGATGCGCAGTCGATGCTCGCCCGGCTCGATCAGCCGCAGTGACGCGAGTCGACCCGCGCGCAGCGCCTGATCCAGTGGTGCACACCAGTCGTGCTCCAGTCGGTGCATCGCCTCGCGCCACGCCCAGGCGTCACCGGCCAGCGCCGGTCCGCTCAGCGCATCGAGTTCGATCAGCCAGTGGCCGCCCGCCGCCTGCGTCAGCCAGTGGTTCGCGCTGGCGGCGAGCGCCGTGTGCGCGCAGCCGGTGAAGGCGGCCAGCGCGGCGAGCAGCACGTCGCTGCCCATCGTGTGATCGAACGCAGTCTGGCCCGTCGGCGGCAGCTGTCCCAGGCCGTGCAGCCACAGACTGGAGGCCACTGGTTCGCCGCGCCGCTCGCGCGCCTGATTGACTGGATGCTCGAACCACAGCATCTGCACCTCGTTCAGGAATCCGACCCAGTCGCGGCGCGCTGGACCATCGGGCAGGCCGAGCCCCACATCCTGGCCGACCGACTGCTGCAGCGAACGGGTGCGCAGGTCGAACGGCTGATCGGCGCCGAGGTACCAGCGCATCGGATGCGCCGGGAGCAGCGCGAATCTCGGATCGGTGAAGTGCTTCTGCACGCTGGCAGCCAGCGCCAGCGCTTCCTCGGTCGACAGGCTCAGGACCGAAGGCGGCGCCAGCCGCAACCCGGTGCGGCCGACGATGAAATGGACCGGATCCGCACGCATCCACCAACGCGCTCCGGGTGCGCCCCCGTCGAAGGCGAGAGTGACCGGCGCCAGTGGCAGATCACGAGACGCGGGCGGCAGGTCGGCCCCGACCCGATCGGTGGCCGTGTTTGCCGCGGGCGGCCGGGTGAACTGCTGCCACAGCCAGCCAGCACGGCTGACCCCGGGTGCGAGGCTGGTCTTGCCGCGCGCCAGCCAGCGTTGCAGGGTAGGCAGCTCGAGCCCGCGCATCACAGCAGGCGCATCCGGATGAGGCCAGATCAGATCGGAAATCAGCAGGTCGGCATGCACAACGGCGGTCAAGGGCTTTCATCGGGGGGGCTGGTTGGGTGACAGCCCGCCGCAGCACACCTCAGGCCACTGCGCGGCACACAAAGGCGCGCACGCAGCAGCGCATCACAAAACAGCGCGGCGCGCAACAGCGCCCGAGCGCACACAACCGCACACAACCGCACAAAGTCTAGCACCTGGATGGCGGCGCAGCCGGTGCGTCGGGCAAGCGCGAAAGCGTGGCTGCGGCATCGCGCCGGCGCGCGGTGCGCGGGCCGGCTTGTGGCACACTGCGCCCGCCCTTCCAGTGTGAGTCGGTTGCCACCCGTGTTCGCCTACGAACTGTTCGTCGGGCTGCGCTACACGCGCGCCAAACGCAGCAACAACTTCATCTCGTTCATTTCGTTCATCTCGATGCTGGGAATGGCGCTGGGTATCGCTGTGCTGATTACAGTGACATCGGTGATGAACGGCTTCCAGAAGGAGGTGCGCGACCGCATCCTGGGGGTGCTCGCGCATATCCAGATCTCCGCCATCGAGGGCGGGCTGAAGGATTGGCCGGCGGTCGCCGCAAAGGCCGAGGAGAACCCGGCGGTGCGCGGCAGTGCGCCCTATGTGCTGGCGCAGGGGTTGCTCGGCAACGAGCAGGTGGTGCGCGGCGCGATCATCCGCGGCATCCTGCCCGAACGCGAGGGCGCAGTCGCGGATTTCAAGAGCTTCCTGCGCGCCGGATCGCTGGACGGGCTGGTGCCGGACAGCTTCGCCATCGTGCTCGGCATCGAACTGGCGCGCGCGCTCGGAGTGGCTGTGGGCGACAAGGTGCTGCTGATCGCGCCTCAGGGGCAGATCACGCCTGCCGGAGTCATTCCAAGACTAAAGCAGTTCACTGTCGTGGGCGTGTTCGAGGCCGGGCATTTCGAGTTCGACTCCGGGCTCGCCCTGGTGCATATGGCGGATGCGCAGAAGCTGTACCGGCTGGGCGACGCGGTGTCCGGGGTGCGTCTTAAGATCGCCGACATGCTGCAGGCACCGCGCGTGGCGCGCGAGATCGCGCTCACGATGAATCAGGACGTGATGGTCGCCGACTGGTCGAGGCTGAATTCGGGCTGGTTTCGCGCGGTCGAGATCGAGAAACGGATGATGTTCATCATCCTGTCGCTGATCGTTGCCGTGGCCGCGTTCAACATCGTATCCACGCTGGTGATGGTGGTCACCGAGAAGCGTGCCGACATTGCCATCCTGCGCACGCTCGGTGCAACGCCGGCGAGTGTGATGGGCATCTTCGTGATCCAGGGGGCGCTGATCGGCGTGTTCGGCACTCTGCTCGGGGTCGGGGGCGGGATACTGCTTGCGTCCAATGTCGATGTCGTGGTGCCGTTCATCGAGCGCAGCTTCGGCATGCAGTTCCTGGCGAAAGACATCTACTTCATCAGCGAACTGCCGTCCGAGGTCCGCGCCGCCGATGTCACCTTTGTCGCGACCGTGTCGCTGGTGCTGTCGTTTCTGGCGACCCTGTATCCGAGCTGGCGCGCCTCGCGCATCAATCCGGCACAGGCGCTGCGCTATGAGTGAGTTGCCGCATACGAGGCTGGACACGCGTCCAGACACTCGGCCAGAAGCGGGACCAGACGCGGGGCAGGGCGTACCGGTGCTCGAATGCACCGGGCTCGCCAAGGTCTATCGCGAGGGCAGCGCGCTGGGCGAAGTCAGCGTTCTGCGCGGCGTCGATCTGCGGGTGATGGCCGGCGAGCGGCTGGCAATCGTCGGCACCTCCGGCTCGGGCAAGAGCACGCTGCTGCATCTGCTGGGCGGGCTGGACGCGGCCACCGGCGGTCAGGTCTGGCTGTGCGGCAGGCAACTGGACAGCCTCGGACAGGGCGCACTGGCCGCGCTGCGCAACCATGCGCTCGGCTTCCTCTACCAGTTCCATCACCTGCTGCCCGAGTTCAGCGCCCTGGAGAATGTGGCGATGCCCTGGCTGATCCGTCGCGCGTCCAGGGCCGATGCGTTCGAACGCGCCGAGCGTGCGCTGTCCTCGGTCGGCCTGGCGCATCGGCTCGCCCACCGGCCGGGGGAACTGTCCGGTGGCGAGCGCCAGCGTGCAGCGCTCGCGCGCGCACTGGTGACCGAACCGGCCTGCCTCCTTGCCGATGAGCCGACCGGCAATCTGGACCGGGCCAATGCCGAATCGATGTTCGACCTGATGCTGCAGTTGAACCAGGCGTTCGGCACCAGTCTGGTGATCGTCACTCACGACGAACGGCTGGCGGCGAAGACCGACCGGGTGTTGAGGCTCGAGGACGGGCGGTTGCTGTCAGCCTGAGCTTGGGCGTTTCGTTGCAGGGGGCAGATCCCTTTTCTTTCGCGCAGCTCGATACGGATGTCCGGTCCGCGGCTAACACCAATTCCTGAGATTCAATGGACTAGGGATTCCCCGGCACCTGCTCCAGACTGCGCCACAGGTACCAGGTGGCAACGGTCCGCCAGGGCTGCCAGGCCGAGGACAGCCGCTGCAGTGTGCGTGCGCTGGTCGGGCGTGACCGGCTGTAGCGGCGCTCGATCGCGCGGCGCAGCCCGAGATCGGCCAACGGGAGCACGTCCGGGCGCGCCAGATGAAAAATCAGGAACATCTGCGCGGTCCACAGGCCGATACCGCGGATCGAGGTCAACTCGTCGACGATCGCGGCGTCATCCAGCGCTGACCAGTCATCGATGCCAGCCGGTCGTGCCAGAAAATGTCGCGCCAGGTCGCCGAGGTACTCGACCTTGCGGGCAGACAGCCCGCAGCCGCGCAGTGATCCCGTATCCATGCTCAGGATGCGCTCCGGGGTCACTTCGGTGCACGCATCTGCGAGCCGGACCCACACCGACTGCGCCGCTTTAACCGAGATCTGCTGACCGATCACCGAGCGCGCAAGTGTCTGGAAGGCATCGCCGCGGGTGCCGATCCGCAGCGGTGGATGACACTCGATCAGTGGCGCCAGTCGCGGGTCGCGCTGCGCAAGCTCGCGGCCGGCGCGGGTCCACCAGTGAGGGCGCACGCCAGGCTGGCCCATCGTTCGATCGGTGCGCGCTGTAAGGTCGGGTTGCTGCAACGGTCAGGACGCGCTTGCCGCGCGCCGCGCGCCACGCTTGCGCCAGGCATGCACCACATAGAGCCGCCAGGCACCGCGCACTGCGAAATAGCCGGCGATCGACATGAACAGACCGAGCAGGACCAGCCCCAGCGCGAGTGGCTTGCCCATACCGGTGATCCAGGCCCACATTGCCGGGATGGTGTCCAGCCAGCCCTGGCTTTCCAGGGGCATGGGCGCGGCGTCGGTCGGTACACGGCCGAGCAACAGACTGCCGATGTTGTAAGCCACGATGTAGATCGGGACGATGGTGAACGGATTGGTCCAGAACGTGCCGACCACCATCGCCGGAAGGTTCACCCGGAACAGCACGGCCAGCACGGTCCCGGTAACGATCTGCAATGGGCCCGGGATCAGGCCGGTGAACAATCCTATCGCAACGCCCCCTGCCACCGAGCGACGGTGCAGGTGCCACAGATTATGGTGGGTGAGCAGCGACCCGAACTTCGCGAGAAAGCGGTTCTCGACAATGCTCGTATGGCTGGGCAGATACTTTTTGAAAAACTTTTTAGGCACGGTCGAACTACTGCCCTGCGAGAGTGGCCGGACTGTACCCGAACTGCCGGACCCCGGCCAGCCGCGGCGAACCGTTACCGCGCGTGGCCGATGCGCTGACCAATGAACCCGGTGGCGCCAGTGCTGGCATGGGTGGCCGGAATCAGTGCTCTGCAATGGCAGCCGTTCCTGCCGGGCGCTGGCGCGCTGATGGGTATCGGGCTGCTTTCTCTGGCGCTGGCCTTGGCCGCCGGCGCGATCTGCCTCCGCGCGTCGCTGCACGGCTTCGAGAAAAGACCCGGCAGCGCGGCTGGGCTGGCGGCGGCCGGAGCCTGTGTGCTGGCGCTGGTTGCCGCGGCGGCCGCAGGTTTCACCTGGGCTGGTGTTCGCGCCGCCGATCGCCTCGAAGATGCGCTGCCGGCCAGTTGGGAGCGGCGAGATATCGAACTGATCGGCGTGATCGCCGAACTCACTCAGCGCACCGATCGCGGTATCCGCTTCGCGTTCGATGTCGAGCAGGTGTTGACCGAAGGTGCAGCGGTGCCGGGACGTATCCTGCTCGGTTGGCACGGCTGGGGCCAACTGCGGCGGGCGGCGGCGGTTGATGACGGCGAAGACGACGAGGCGGCAGCGCTGCGTCCGGCGTTGGCAGGTGAGCGCTGGCACCTGGTGGTGCGGTTGCGCCAGCCGCGCGGAACGGTCAATCGCCATGGCTTCGACTTCGAGGCGTGGCTGCTGGAGCGCAACTTCAGGGCCACCGGCTACGTCCGGCGCAGCCTGTCGCGGCTGGACCCAAGGGTGGATCGTCCAGGCTATCTGATCGAGCGCGCACGCGAGCGGATTCGCCAGCGATTCGAACGCGTACTGGGTGACGCCAGGTATCTGGGGGTGCTGGCTGCGCTGGCCATCGGCGATCAACGGGCGATCCCTGCAGAGCAGTGGCAGGTGTTCACCCGCACCGGGATCAATCACCTGATGAGCATCTCGGGGCTGCATGTGACCATGGTTGCCGCCATGGCATTCTGGCTGGTCGAGTGGTGCTGGCGGCGCAGCCGGCGGGGGGTGAGCGGTCTGCCCTCGCGCAAGGCGGCCACGCTGGCCGGCCTCGCGGCTGCCTTCGGCTACGCACTGCTCGCCGGGTTCTCTGTGCCGACCCAGCGTACGGTGTTCATGCTGCTGGTGGTCGCACTCGCGCTGTGGTGCTCGCGGCGGATCGCGCCGTTCCGGGTCCTCGCCTGGGCCCTGCTGCTGGTAACCGTACTCGACCCCTGGGCAGTGCTTGCGCCCGGCTTCTGGCTGTCGTTCGGTGCAGTGGCTGTGCTGATGAGCATCTCGACCGGCCGGCTCGGGCGGGGCGACATGCAGGGCGACGCCCATGGTGACGGCGGCACGCAGGCGGGAATCCGTCGCTGCCTTCTTGACTGGGTGCGCGCGCAATGGGCGATCACGCTTGGCATGGTGCCGATCACCTTGGCCCTGTTCGCGCAGGTATCCGTGGTATCCCCGATCGCCAACGCGATCGCCATTCCGGTGATCAGCATGCTGGTTGTGCCGGTCGCCCTGTTGAGCATACTGCTGCCGGTGGCCGGGCTGCTGCACCTGGCTCATGGCCTCACCGTGCTTGCGTTGTGGCCGATCGAGTACCTCGCTTCGTTGCCGTGGGCGGTATGGCAGCAGCCGGCACCACCGGGCTGGGCCGGTGCGCTCGCACTGTTGGGCATTGTCTGGTGGGCGCTGCCGGCGGGTTGGCCGGCGCGCTGGCTCGGGCTGCTCACCATGTTGCCGCTGCTGCTGGTGCGCCCGGTGCCGGTGGCCCCTGGCGCGGCCGAGGTGACCCTGCTCGATGTCGGACATGGGCTGTCGGTGGTGGTTCGCACCGCCAGTCATGCGCTGGTCTACGACACCGGACCGGCATGGAGCCGGGAGGCAGACGCAGGCAGCCGCATCGTGCTTCCGTTCCTGCGCGGCGAAGGTGTTCGCAAGCTCGACCTGCTGCTGGTCTCCCATGACGATATCGATCACTCCGGGGGCGCGCTGTCGCTGATGCGCGCACTGCCGATCGAGCGGATGCTGTCCTCGCTGGCATCGACTCACCCGATCGTCGCGCAGGCGCGCAGCGCTGGGCGCTGCGAGGCCGGTCAGGACTGGACCTGGGACGGCGTGCGCTTCACCATTCTGCACCCGTCTGCCGACAGCTATTCCCTGCGTCAGCCGGACAACGAACGCAGCTGCGTCCTGCGGGTCGAAGCCTCCGGGCAGCGCATGCTGATCACCGCGGACATCGGGGTGGCGAGCGAAGCGCGCCTGGTCGCACTGGCGCGCAGCGAGGCCGAGCCGCTGCTGCAGGCCGACGTGCTGATCGTCCCTCATCACGGGTCGAGAAGCTCATCCAGCCCGGCGTTCATCGCCGCGGTCGCGCCCCGGGTCGGGCTGATCTCTGCGGGCTATCTCAACCGCTTCGGCCATCCACGCGCCGAGGTGGTCGAACGCTATCACGCTGCCAATGCACTGCTGCTGCGCACCGACCACTCCGGCGCGCTGCGTATCGGCATGAACGCCTCCGGTGTACATATCGTGGCCGAGCGCGAGCGGGCACCCCGCTACTGGCGCGCCCGTCCCGGATCCGACGGCTGAGCGAGGGTTGAGCGACCCAGCCGGTGGACCCGCCAACCCGCAGGCGCCACTCAGAACGGCAGGCTGATCCCCGCCTTCGCGCCGGAGAGCACCCGACGGAAGTCGTCCTGGATGCGCGCGAGAGCCGCGTCGTTGTCGGCCTCGAACCTGAGCACGATCACCGGCGTGGTGTTCGACGCGCGGGCCAACCCGAAGCCGTCGGCATACTCGACCCGCAGGCCGTCGATGGTGATCACCTCGCGCGCACCCTCGAACTTCGCGGTCTTCTGCAGTCGTTCGATCAAGGTGTGGTTCTCGCCCTCGGCGAGCGGGATGTTCAATTCGGGGGTGCTGACTGCGTCCGGCAGCGCATCGAGCGCGGCTGAAGGGTTCGCCGTGCGTGACAGGATCTCCAGCAGCCGCGCGCCGGCGTACAGGCCGTCGTCGAAGCCGTACCAGCGCTCCTTGAAAAACACATGGCCGCTCATTTCGCCGGCGAGCAGCGCGCCGGTCTCCTTCATCCGCGCCTTGATGAACGAATGGCCGGTCTTGGACATGATCGGGATGCCCTTGCGCGCGGTGATCCAGGGCGCGAGGTTGCGGGTCGACTTCACGTCATAGATGATCTGCGCACCGGGATTGCGCGACAGCACATCCTCGGCAAACATCATCAGCTGGCGATCCGGATAGATGATGTGGCCGTCGCGCGTGACCACGCCCAGCCGGTCGCCGTCACCGTCGAACGCCAGGCCCAGTTCGGCATCGCCGCGCTTCAACTCGGCGATCAGGTCCTGCAGGTTCTTCGGCTGCGATGGGTCCGGGTGATGGTTCGGAAAGGTGCCGTCGACCTCGCAGAACAGCTCGGTCACTGAGCAACCCATGCGCCGGTAAAGGTCCGGGGCGAACGCACCGGCGACGCCGTTGCCACAGTCGACGACAATCTTCATCGGCCGCGCCAGCTTGACATCGGAGACGATGCGCGCTGTGTAGGCTTCGCCGACTTCGGCCGTGCTGTAGCTGCCGGCGCCGAGGGCCAGATCCCCGCCGACGATGCGGGCGCGCAGCTTCTGGATGTCTTCGCCAGCCAGCGTGGTGCCGGCCAGCAGCATCTTGAGGCCGTTGTAGTCCGGCGGGTTGTGGCTGCCGGTGACCATCACACCCGAGCCGCCAGCTTTCTCCCAGGCGGCGTAGTAGACCATCGGCGTGGCGACCAGACCGACATCGATCACATCCACGCCTGCCGCGCGCAGGCCTCGGGCGAGGGCTGCGCACAGGCTCGGCCCGGACAGTCGACCGTCTCGGCCGATCGCCACTGTGCGGGCATTGCGCGCCAGGGCCTCTGAACCGATCGCCTGGCCGATCTGCTCGACCGCTTCTACAGTGAGCGTGCGATCGACGATACCGCGGATGTCGTACGCCTTGAACATCTCGGCAGCGGGGGGGGCGGCATTGGTGCTTTTAGCAAGGTTGGACATCGCGCGATCCAGTTAGATTGACCGCAGATTAGACCCGTCGCCCAGTTGCACTGTCAATCGAATGGGTCACATCGAATGGGTCACATCCAATGGGTCACGCTTGGCGGGTCATGCACGGCTGGCTACGCAGTACGGATCAGTCACGAACTTGCGTCACGAACTTCCAGGAAGTCCCAGAAAGTGTTCCAGCCGGTTCGCAATCCAGTTCGACCGCCCCGGCGGCGGTCCATCGACGAAGCCGACGTGGCCGCCGCTGGCGGGATAGTCGAGTGTCACCCGGGCCGAAACCTGATCCGGCCGGGGCAGCGCGGCGGCTGGCAGGAACGGATCATCCAGTGCGTTGATCACCAGGGTCGGCACCTCGATCGCGCGCAGGCCGGGCTTGCTGCTGGCACGCGTCCAGTAGTCGTCGGCGCCCAGGAATCCATGCAGGGGCGCGGTGAACAGCTCGTCGAACTCGCGCATGGTGCGCGCATTGCGCATTTGCTCGCCATCGAACAGCCCTGGGAACCTGACCAGCTTGTCCATCGCCTTCTGCCGCATCGTGTTCAGGAAGCCCCAGGCATAGAAGCGGGCGAAGCCGCGCTCGAGGGACGCGCCCGCAGCAGCCAGATCGAGCGGCGCACATACGCTTGCCGCGGCGGTGACCAGCTCGCCGGCAGCGCTGCCGCGTTCGCCGAGCCACTTGAGCAACGCGTTGCCGCCCAGGGACACACCTATCACGTACAGGGGCGCACCCCTGGCTTGCTGCGCCAACCGATGCATTACCCAGTCGACCTCGTCAGTGTCTCCCGAGTGGTAGGCACGGGCCAGGCGGTTCGGTTCGCCGCCGCATCCCCGGAAGTGAGGCACGGCGCCCTGCCAGCCCCGGCGCATGGCCATATCCATCAGTGCGCGGGCATAGTGGCTTTGCGAACTGCCCTCCAGTCCGTGGAATATCACCAGCCAGGGAGCACCCGGTGTCGCGGGTTGGTCCTGGTCAGTGAAGTCCACGTCGATGAAGTCACCATCCGGCGTGTCCCAGCGTTCACGCCGATAGGCGATCGAAGGCCGGGGACAGAGCAGCGATGCGTAGATCGTCTGGGCATGCGCGCCGGACAGCCAGCGCGGTGCGACGAAGCCTGGCGCTGCCGCGGCGCTCAATGCAGCCTGGGCGAAGGTTCGTTGCCGCCTGCCACCGATGACGAAGGTTGTCCCTGGGCGGGGGAGGCATGGTGCAGTTGCATCCGCCAACCGCGCCGGGTGCGCAGGTAGATGTTGGTGGCGATCATCGGTGCATGCTGCCGAGTGTCTCCCGGCACCGAGAGATTCTCGTGCAGCGTATGGATCGCGGTCTGTAGCGTGGAGGTGATCAACGGTTGCGACAGGCGCACCCGCAGTCCCGGGCCGCCGGCGAAGATCTGGCGCCAGGATTCGCGCACCGCTTCGATCCCGGCCAGCCGCGGACCGCCCGGGTGCACGCAGACGATATCGTCATCCTCGGCCCAGACTGCCATCATCGCGGTCAGGTCCGCGGCTTCGAACGCTCGGTAGAACTCGGCCTCGCAGTCCTGGGAGTTGGCGTAGATCGGGGAGGTCATCGGCGGTTGGTCAGGCGGGTCAGGTCGGACAGGTCAGGTCGTGCACGTCAGGTCGTGCACGTCAGGTCGTGCACGTCAGTGCGTCCGCGCCAGGCGGACCGGAAGGTGCGCAGGCCGGCGTCTCAAGACAGCGCATGGTCGATGGTTTCCAGAATCCGGGTCGGCGTCAACTGTCGCATGCAGTTGAAATGCCCGAGCGGACACTCGCGTTCGAAGCAGGGGCTGCAGTCCAGGCCGAGCTGCACGACATGGGCCAGGGAAGACATCGGCGGCGTGAACGCCGGGCTGCTCGAGCCGTAGAGCGCGATCAGCGGCCGTTCGAGCGCGGCCGCCACATGCATCAGTCCTGAGTCATTGCTGATCACGACCCGCGCGAGCGACATGAGGTCGATCGCCTCGGCGAGCGAGGTATCCCCAGCCAGATCGACCGGCAGCCAGCGCGCCGGCGCGCGCGCCATGGCGGCGATCTCGGCGCACACGTCGCGGTCCTTGCCGGACCCGAACAGCCAGACCTGGAAGCCGCGCTCGATCAGACTGCTGGCGAGCGTGGCGAAATAGCTGGGGGGCCAACGCTTGGCCGGACCATACTCGGCCCCTGGGCACAGCGCGGCCACCGGACGCTCCAGCGCCAGCCCCAGGCGTGCAACCGTCGCGGCGCGGGCTGCCGGATCGACCCGCAGGAACGCCTGCGGCAGGCTCGCCGGCAGCGGCTCGCCCGGGTCCAGCGCGAGTGCGGCGAAGCGCTGCACCATCCGGGGCAGGGCAGTCGTGTCCAGCCGGCGGGCGTCGGTCAGTATCCACTGGCGCCATTCGCCGACGAATCCGACGCGACGTGGAATCCCGGCCAGCCAGGGAACCAGCGCCGACTTGAACGAATTGGGCAGAACCAGCGCGAGGTCATAGCCCCTGGTGGCGATGTCCCGGGCGATCGCGCGCCTACGGCCCAGGGCCAGTTCGCCATGTCCGAAAGGGCTTTCGATCACCGTACGTACCTCTGGAATCCGCGCTGCCAGCCCGGCGGTCCAGGGGGGCGCAAGCAGGTCGATCGCCAACCCCGGCAGGCGCTCACGCAGCAGCCTGAGCATCGGTTGCGCCAGCACCATGTCGCCGACCCAGGACGGCGCTACCACCAGAGCGCTGCGCGCTGCCGTGGTCATCGACGGCATGCGACCCTCCTCGCTGCGCTTTTCAACGAACCAGCAGTTCGTTGAAAAGCTACTGCGGGGGACGACTGCGTCGTTGCGCGGTGCTCGGTCCCACGCCTGCCTGTCTGGTATATCTCGGTCCCTGCGCGCTGCTCGTTTAACATCCGACCCTCCTCGCTACGCTTTTCAACGAACTTGCTAGTGCGCGGAGGAGAGCGGTCCGCCCTTGAGCCGATAGCGGGTGCCGCAGTACGGACACAGTTCCTCGCCGCTCGATGCGATCGGCAGGAACACCCGCGGATGGGCATTCCAGAGCAGCATCGATGGCATCGGACAGTGCAGCGGCAGATCGGCCGCAGTCACCTCGATCAGGCGCTGGCGATTGTCAGAACCGGTTTCGGCATCCGGGGAGATCGATCGGCTGGACATGGGGGCTATGGACCTGCGGCGCGAAACAGCGTGCCCGGCTCAGACCGGGGTCAACCACTCGAGTCGGCGGGGCACCCGGCCATGCACGCAGTCGAAATACATCGACTGCAGCTTCTGGGTGATCGGTCCGCGCGCGCCGCTGCCGATGCGCCGGTTGTCCAGCTCGCGAATCGGCGTGACCTCGGCCGCGGTGCCGGTAAAGAACGCTTCATCGGCGATGTAGACGTCGTCACGGGTGATGCGCTTGGAGATCACCGGGACGCCGATCTCGGCGGCCAGCTGGATGATCGCATCGCGGGTGATGCCGATCAGCGCCGAGGTGAGTTCCGGCTCGTAGAGCTTGCCGTTCTTGACGATGAAAACGTTCTCGCCCGAGCCTTCGGCCACGAAGCCGTCGACGTCGAGCAGCAAGGCTTCGTCATAGCCGTCCTGGGTCGCTTCCAGGTTGGCGAGGATCGAGTTTGCGTAAGTGGCCGCGAACTTCGCGCGCGCCATGGTGACGTTGACATGGTGCCGGGCGAAGGACGACGTTTTCACCCGGATGCCTTTCTCCAGGCCTTCCGGTCCGAGGTAGGCGCCCCAGGGCCAGGCAGCGATTGCCACATGCACGCTCGCCCCTTTGGGTGACACGCCCATCTTCTCCGAGCCGTAGAAGGCGATCGGCCGTACATAACAGGACTCCAGCGCGTTCTCGCGTACCACTTCGCGGCAGGCTTCCATAAGCTGTTCGCGGCTGTACGGCAACTGCATCTGATAGATATGGGCCGAGTTCGACATGCGCTCGATGTGTTCGTGCAGTCGGAAGATCGCCGTGCCCTGGTCTGTCTTGTAGGCGCGGATGCCCTCGAAAACCGCCAACCCATAGTGCAGAGAATGGGTGAGGACGTGGATATTGGCTTCGCGCCAGGGCACGAGCTTGCCATCGAACCAGATCTTGCCATCACGGTCGGACATCGACATGACCATCACCTCATCGGTAGTACGTTGCAACCTGGTTGCGAAACCCGTCCCTGACGCGCGTATTCCAAGACGCTGGCACGCCGGACGGCCTCAGTGTTTCGAGGCGGCCTGAGTGCAGGCCTGAGTGCACGCCTGAGTTAAGGCTGTCGGGGCGTCTTCAGAAACTTCTGCATCCAGCCGATTATTGTAGCGGAACTGGCGGGCGGAGCGCGTCGAGTCTTGACCCTCAGCCGGCTTGATGCAACCATCCCAGACGATCAGTAGTCAGGAGACTTCGTGGAGGGGCTCGGGAACCTGCTGCAAAGCGCCGGCAGGGCGGTGATCGCTGACACCGACAGCGATGAGCTGAAGGTCCAGAAGACACTGGCCATCCTTGCCTGCGGCCTGATGATCTTCGCCGCGGGCCTGTGGATGGTGATCTATACCGCGCTTGGCATCCGGTTCGAGATACTGGTGCCGCTGGGCTTCCAGGTGGTGTCTGCGTCTACCCTGATCTACTACCTGAAGACCGGCAACTTCGTCGCCTTCCGGTTTGCCCAGGTGTCGCTGTTCCTGTTCGTGCCCTTCATCATGCAATGGGGCATGGGCAACTTCGTCACTGCCTCGGCGGTGATGCTATGGGCGCTGCTGGCACCGGTCGGGGTGATGGTGCTGCACGGGCCGCGCGAGTCGATCCCCTGGTTCATCGCCTATATTATTCTCACCGCCGTCTCCGGCTTCTTCGACTACTTCATCTCGGGGAGCAATGATTACGGTGTGCCGATGCGCACGATCGCGCTGTTCTTCGTGCTCAATTTTGCCGCCATATCGACCATCGTCTATCTGCTGATCAGCTACTTCGTGCGTGAGCGCCAGCGGCTGGCGATCGCACTACAGGTCTCGCACGATCAGTTGAGCGTCGAGCAGGCCAAGTCCGAGCGGCTGCTTCTGAATGTGCTGCCCCCCAGGGTGGCCGAGCGGCTCAAGCGCCTGGATTCGGTCGCCGACGGCTATGCCGATGTCACTGTGATGTTCGCCGATATCGTCAATTTCACCGGGGTGGCCGAGGAGCTGGCACCGGGCGACGTCATTTACCTGCTCAATGAATTGTTTACCGGCTTCGACGAGGTGGCGGCACATCACGGTATCGAGAAAATCAAGACGATAGGCGATGCTTACATGGCGGTGGGCGGGTTGAACGAGAGCACGCCGGACTACACGGCGGCGATCGGCGAGATGGCGCTGCAGATCGTGCAGTTCATGCACGGCCGGCGCACGCCGAACGGCGCGCCGCTCGGCCTGCACATCGGTATTGCCACCGGTCCGGTCGGCGCCGGCGTGATCGGCAGAACCAAGTTTGCCTACGACCTCTGGGGCAATACGGTGAACGTGGCGAGCCGCCTGTCGTCGAGCGCCGAGATCGGGCAGATCGCAGTGGACGAGACCACGTACAAGCGGTTGCGCGGCCGTTACCGGTTCGAAGGGCCAAACTTCGTCGCGGCCAAGGGCAAGGGTCAGATCACCTGTTATCTGCTCACCGGAAGACTGATTCCAGACACTCGCCACCCGAGCTGAGACGGTAGCCGGAAACAAGGTGCCGTGCAGCGCTCAGGGTTGCCGCGCTCGTTCGGGTCTCGCGCAGCAGTCAGCGCTCGCCAAGCACCGACCGCCAGAGCACATCGATAGCCTGGCTGTGTACCTGCAGACTGGCTGCCGGCGCCTGCGCCGGATCCTTGCCGGCCAGCTGCAGCGCGTGCTGCAGGCGGCGTAGCTCCCGATAAGCCGATTGCGCGGCTGCTGCGAGGGCCGACGCGACCAGCCCATGGCCGGCGGCCACCTGCAACAAAGCGAGGTTGCCGATGTTGCCGGTCAGCGCCGGCACTGCGCGCGAATGGGCGAGCACCAGAAACTGCACGATGAACTCCAGATCGACCAGCCCGCCGATACCCTGCTTGATGTCGAAGGTACCCGCTGCCTGCGCAGTGCGCCTTGCCCCGCGCATCCTGCTTCGCATCTCGCGGATGTCGGTGCCTAACTGCTCGATGTCGCGCGGCTGGCACAGGATGCGGTCGCGAA
The DNA here is from genome assembly GCA_038205245.1 of Burkholderiales bacterium. GTDB lineage: Bacteria > Pseudomonadota > Gammaproteobacteria > Burkholderiales > CAIKXV01 > CAIKXV01. The sequence continues at coordinate 15,945 of JBBRCD010000017.1, read as the reverse complement.
GGCGCTCGAAGCGCTCACCCAGGGCCGCACTCCCGGCGACAAAGCGCGCCCGGGTCAGGGCCTGATGCTCCCAGGGCCATGCCTTTTCATGCTGATACTGTTCGAACGCGGTGATCGACGGGGCGAGCAGGCCTGCCTCGCCGTCCGGACGCAGTCGCAGATCGGTTGGGTACAACACGCCGGCCGAGGTCATCGTGGTCAGCCACGAGTTCAGGCGCAGCGCGAGTCGGGCATAGCGCTCAGGCGAGCCCCCATCCTGCGCGCCAGCATCCGGTGCCGAGTCGTCGAACACGTAGGCGATATCGAGATCGCTGCCGTACCCCATCTCCTTGCCACCCAGTTTGCCGTAGCCGATGATCGCAAAGCGCGGTGCGGCCAACCCTGGGCGATCCAGATTCAGGTGCTTCCAGCAGCGCGAGAGGGCTTCGCCAAGCACCACGTCGGCGAGTTCGCTCAACCGGTCGGAGACGACTTCCAGCGGCAGGTCGCCGGCGAGATCCTGCACCACGATGCGAAACAGCTGCGCGTGCTTGAAGTGACGCAGGCTGTCCAGCTGGGCCTCCACGTTGCCCACCGCCGCGTCCAGGTGAGCGCGCAGCTCGCCGAGCAGGCGTGGCCATTCGGGGGCGGCATGCAGGGTGCGCGAATCGAGCAGTTCGTCGAGCAGGATCGGATGGCGGGCGAGGTAGTCACTCGCCCACGGGCTGGCGGCAGCCAACCCGCCCAGACGATCCAGCACGGGCGGGTACTCGAGCAGCAACGCGAGGTAGGATTCACGCCGCCCGATGCTCATCACGATGTCGAGCAGGCGTTCGATCGCCACATCCGGGTCAGGCGTGCGCGCCGCCGCGCCGAGCGCGCGCGGCATCAAACGGGCAAGCAGGCTCGCTCCGCTCGCCGCCATCCGCCTGACCCGGGTGCCGCTGCGCAGTTCGGCCAACCGCGTCGCCAGGCGCTGCGGCTGCAGGAAACCGAGTTGCGCGAGCGCGCTGGCGGCATCCTCCTGCTGCAGAGCGTCGTCCCAGAGCGCTGCAAGGCGATGGTCATCCTCGACCCCGGGCACGATCGAGAACACCTCCTCGAAGATCGTACTCACCGACGCGCGAAGGGTCTCCAGGGCGGCGCTGAACGTCGGCCAGTCATCGAAGCCCATCGAACGGCTGATCCGTTGCCGGTCCTCTGCGCCGGTCGGCAGGGCGTGGGTCTGCGCATCGTCCAGGTATTGCAGGCGATGCTCGAGCCGGCGCAGAAAGCAATAGCTCGTGCTCAGCGTGTCGACCACCTCGGGCGTCAGCAGATCCCGTGCACCCAGCACCTGCAGCACGTCCAGTGTCGGTCGGGTGCGCAGCGCGGCATCGCGCCCGCCGCGGATCAGCTGGAACACCTGAGCGACGAATTCGACCTGGCGGATGCCACCCGCGCCCAGCTTGATGTTGTCCAGCATGTCCCGCCGCCGCACCTCGCGCCGGATCTGCTCGGACAGCTCGCGCATCGACGCGATGGCACTGAAGTCCAGATGTCGGCGAAAGACGAACGGCTGCACCGTGTCGGCGAGCGATATCCCGTGCGCGTCTGCGTCGTGCCCAGCGGGGATGACAGCCCCACCGCTGGTGTCATGGACTGAGTGCGTTCGCCCGACAATGCGGCCCTTGATCCAGGCGTAACGCTCCCATTCTCGCCCCTGGGTGATGAAGTACTCCTCCAGCATGGCCAGGCTGCAGGCCAGCGGACCGCTGTCACCATAGGGCCGAAGCCGCATGTCGACCCTGAACACGAAGCCTTCAGCGGTGGCGTCGTTCAACAACGCGATCACTTTTCGGCCCAGGCGCACGAAGTATTCATGGTTGCTGATGCTGCGCGGCCCGCGGGTTTCGCCTTCTTCGGGATAGACGAATACCAGGTCGATGTCGGAGGACACGTTCAGCTCCGCGCCGCCCAGCTTGCCCATGCCGACCACCAGCAACGGCTGAGCCTTTCCGGACGACTCGCCGACTGGTTCACCGTAGGTCGCCTCCAGCTCAGCGGCCACCGCCGCGCAGGCGGCATCCAGACATTCTTCGGCGAGCGCAGTCATGGTGCTGGTCACCTCGGCCAGATCGGCGCGCCCGGCGAGGTCTCGCCCGATCAGGGCCAGCAGACATTGGCTGCGCAGTCGTCTCAGCCGCGACGCGAGCGGGCTGCCCGGGTTGCTGGATCCAGTGCCGCCGGCGCCCACGCCAACTGCGGCGGGGCCACCGTCGAGCAGGCTGCGCATGTGGGCCCGGCTGACTGCCTCGCCCGCGAGCGCGTTGAACGATTCACGATCGGTCAGCCCGGCGTCGGCGAGTCGCGCGACATGGCGGCTGTGGGCAATCGCCAGCCCGAACGGATCGTCAGCAGCACGATCGTCTTGCATCAGACGCGCCAGCACGCTGTCTGCCTGCTATGGCAGTACACTTGGGCCATGAGAAGGAGGCGCAGGCATGAGCCCGAGCATGACGGGCAATACTGGCGGCCAGCGCCACGTGCGACTCGGCATAGCACCCGGTGCAGGGTCCGGCGTGGCGTCAGGCCTGACGTCAGGCGTGGAGTTCTGCGTTGCGTCTTTGGTCATCATCTGCTTTGCTGCGGAGTACGCGTCGGTGTCAGTCTAGCGCAACGTCCTTGAACCAGCCCGGATCACACTCCGCTCCGCGCCTGCTGCGCCTTGCACGTTTCTATCCGCTGCGTGCGCTGCACCGTATGTCGCTGTGGACCTACCGGCTGCTGATCGCCCTCGTGCTGGTGACCGGGTTCGGCGCCGCCGCAGTGGTGCTGTCGCTACGCTACATCGTGCTGCCGGATATCGACCAGCATCGCGAACGTATTGCTTCGCTGGTCAGCCAGTCGGCAGGCCTCAAGGTGACCATCGGCAGCATCGAGGCAGACTGGAACGGGCTGCGACCGCACCTGTCGCTGCACCAGGTGGTGGTGTACGACCAGGGCGGTCGGGCCGCGTTGTCGCTGGAGCGAGTCGAGGCCACGATGTCCTGGCGCTCGCTGTTGATCGGCCAGCCGCGTACCCATCTGCTGGAGATCGCGGGACCGAATCTGACTGTCCGCCGGGACGCCGAGGGGCGGCTTTCGGTCGCCGGCCTGCCGATCGAATCCGGCGCCGAAGGGGACGGCTTCGCCGGCTGGCTGCTCGACCAGCGTGCCGTCCTGGTGCGCGACGCGGCGCTGGTATGGATCGACGAGTACCGCGGTGCGCCGGAGCTCTGGCTCAAGCAGGTGAACATCCGCCTCGAGTCGATCGGTCGCCGGCACCGAATGGGGATCACTGCGCTGCCGCCACCCGACCTCGCCGCGCCAATCGACCTGCGCGCCGAGTGGCGCGATACCGGCAAAAGGGTGCCGAGCTTCGCCGACTGGGATGGTCGGTTGTTCGCCCAGTTGCGCGAAACCAGTCTGTCCGGCTGGGAACCGTGGGTGGATCTGCCGGGTGGCATCGAGCGGGGCACTGGCGCGGTGCGGGTCTGGCTCGATCTTCGCGATGGCGCGGTGAAGTCGATCATCGGTGATCTCGAACTCACCGATATCCGCGCCCAGCTGGCGCGCGAACTCAACCCGCTTGAACTGGAGTCCATGAGTGGACGCCTTGCATGGCGCGAGCTGGACGATGGCTTCGAGTTGTCGGCTGCCCGCCTGTCGCTTGCCCAGCCCGGGCGACCGCCGACACCGCCCACCATCGCGCAGCTGCGCTGGCACGACGGACGTGTGGCCGGTGGCGGCGCCGCAACCCCTCGAGGCGAGCTCACCGCGAACTCGCTCGAGCTGGCGCCCTGGGTCGCGTTGGCCGAGCAGCTTCCGGTCGCCCAGAGTGTGCGTGAGTTGCTGTCCGAACTCGCCCCGCGTGGACACCTGTCGGATCTGGCGATCGCCTGGGCCGGGCCGCCGACGTCGCTGGACAGCTGGAGTGTCAAGGGCCGTTTCTTCGACCTTGAAGCGAAACCCCACGGCGCATGGCCGGGAGTTGCCGGCCTGACCGGGACGATCGATGGCAGCGAGCGCGGCGGTACGCTGTCGATTGGCGCCCAGCAGTTCAGGCTGGCGCTGCCCAAGGTGTTCCCCGCTGCACTCGCCTTCGATTCGGTCGTCGGACAGGCGAGCTGGACCGGCCGCGGGGACAAGCTGTCGCTCAGGCTGGCCAACCTTGCCTTCGCCAACGCCGATCTGGCCGGCGCGCTGTCCGGCGAGTACCGGCTCGGCGGATCGAAGTACGGTTTTGCGGACCTGACCGGCGCGCTGTCCCGGGTCGAGGCAAAGGCGGTTGCCGCCTATATGCCGCTGCTGATCAGCGACGCCACCCGCAGCTGGCTTGCGACTGCGCTGGTTGCCGGGCGATCAAATGAGGTGCGGATGCGGTTGAAGGGCGATCTGGTCGACTATCCGTACAGCCTGCCGGGGCGGGATCGTGGCCAGTTTCTGGTGACCGTCAAGGTCGAGGGTGCCGAGATCGACTACGCCGAGGGCTGGCCGAGACTTACCGATCTTGACGGCGATATTGTGTTTCGCGCCAATCGTCTGGAGATAACGCCCCGTTCGGCCAGGATGGCCGGGGTCAGGCTGCAGCGGGTGCGCGCTGTGATTCCGGACATGGTCCATCACGACGAAGTGCTCGAGGTGACCGGCGAGGCCGAGTCCGCGACTGCCGACTTCCTGCGCTTCATCGCGCAGAGCCCGGTCGACCGCCTGCTGGATGGCACCACCCGGGACATGGAGGCACAGGGGCAGGGCAGGCTCGCGCTGAGGCTGAGTCTGCCGCTGCGGCACATGCAGGACACCACCATCGCGGGCAGCTATCAGTTCATCAACAACCGGCTGGTCATCGACCGCGATACGCCAGTGCTCGACACGGTCAACGGCCGCCTCGAGTTCACCGAGTCGAGCATCCGGGTGAACGCAGCGACCGTCCAGCTCTGGGGCGGGCCGGCCAGCATCAGCGTGGCCTCGCAACGCGACGGCACGGTCCGGGTCAATGTTGCCGGGCGCAACAGCGCCGAGAACCTGCGCCGCGAACTGCCTGAGCCCTGGGCCCAGTCGCTGCGCGGTGCGGCCGATTGGCGTGCGACCATCAACTACCGGCGCAAGGTCGGCGACCTGATGGTCGAGTCGTCGCTGGTCGGGTTGGGTATCGACCTGCCACCGCCGTTTAACAAGGCCGCGGCCGACGCTCTGCCAATGCGGTTCGAACGGGTCACGGGTGCTCAGCGCGACCGGCTGACGGTGTCTGTTGGCGGCATCGTGTCGGCCCTGTTACTGCGCCGGATCGATGGCGACGCACCGGTGATCGAGCGTATGGGCGTGGCGCTGGGGGGCGCGGCCGCCCAGGTTCCGGAGCGTCGCGGCGTGTCGATCAGCGGCTCGCTCAAGCAGGTCGATATCGATGCCTGGCGCGCACTGCTGCGCACCCTGCCGATCGGCGGCACCGGGAGCGGCTCGCTGGAGGTGGGCGAGGTCGATCTGCGTCTTGGGCAGGCCGAGGTGCTCGGACGTCGCTTCAACGATGTCGTGCTGCGCGCATCGTCGCAGCCCGGGGGCTGGCTCGGGTCGATCGCCTCCAGGGAGGTGACTGGTGACCTTGCCTGGCGATCGCAGGGCAGAGGACGGCTCACTGCGCGCCTGAAGCAGTTCAATCTGCCGGCGTCGAAGACTGGGCCCGTGGCGGCGCAGAAGGTGAAGTTTGACGATTCCGAACTGCCGGCGCTGGACGTGACGGTGAACAGCTTCCTGATTGCCGACACTGCGCTCGGTCGGCTGGAACTGAGCGCGCAGCCTGAGGGGCGCGACTGGCGGATCGAGCGGGCGCGTTTGTCCAATCCTGATGCCACCCTTCAGATGGAGGGTCTTTGGCAGAGCTGGTTGTCGCAGCCGCGCACCCAGGTGAACCTGCGCCTGGATATCATCGACAGTGGAAAGCTGCTGGCCCGACTCGGCTTCCCCGAGGGCGTCCGCGGCGGTGCCGGGCGGATCGAAGGTCCCCTGTCCTGGGCGGGTAGTCCGCAGGATCTGGACCCGGCTACATTGAACGGCAACCTGATCATGGAACTGTCCAAAGGGCAGTTCCTTAAACTCGAGCCTGGGGTCGCGCGTCTGCTCGGGGTGTTCAATCTGCAGAACCTGCCGCGCCGGGTCAGTCTGGACTTCCGGGACCTGTTCAGCGAGGGCTTCTCGTTCGACGAGATCGCCGGCTCGATGCGGGTGGTGCGCGGTATAGGCACCCTGGACAACTTCCGCATTCAGGGGGGCTCCGCGCGGGTATTGATGAGTGGCGAGATCAACCTGCCGAAGGAAACCCAGAATCTCCAGGTGCGGGTGACCCCGTACCTGGGCGACGGCGTGGCGCTGGCCGGCGCGCTGATCGGCGGGCCGATCGCCGGGCTGGCGAGCTTTCTGGTGCAACGGGTGCTCAAGGACCCGCTCGCCCAACTGGTCTCCTTCGAATATGCGGTGACGGGCACCTGGGCCGAGCCGGCGGTGAGCCGGATTTCCAGGCCCGAGCCAGCACCGTCAAAGGAGCCGGGTTGAAGCGCCGGCATTTCTTCGTCGCCCGGCTGGCCGTGCTGCGGTGGGCCGTTGTCGGCGCGCTGGTGGCGGTCACGGCCCTGGCTGGCGCGCAGACCTACGCGCAATCGGCAGTGACTGCCGCGCCCGGCCCCGTGCTCTGGGCTGTGGCCGAGGAACTCTGGGATCGCCCGCGCGGCGCCGAGGCGGTGCGCGGTCAGCCGTCGATCCGGGCGGCGGTCGGTGCCATGCGCACGACACCTGGGGTGTCGCTGGTGATCAGTCATGGGCGCGGGCAGAATGAGCAGATGAAAGCCGAAGAGTTGCGTGACTGGCTGGTGGCACTGGCGGTTGACGCGGCGCGGATCTCGCTTGCCGGCGATGACCGAAGCAGCGGTCCTCTGCTGCTGGAACTGCGCAGGCCCGCCGGAGGCTGATCTGCGCCCTGGCCAGCGCCGCGGGGCCGATGCGCCCTGACCCTTGCGTTTACACTGCGTCTCCTGTTCATTCGAGTGCCCCGCCCATGGCCACCACACCCGTCCCCGCGCCTGTACTGACCGTTGCCGAGCCGTTCAAGGTCGCAGCGATCCAGACCGTGTCCGGGCCGGACGTGGCCGAGAATCTAGCCGCTTGCGGTGCGCTGATCGCCGAGGCGGCGCAGGCCGGTGCGAAACTGATTGGCCTGCCGGAGTATTTCGGCATCATCGGCATGCGCGACCGGGACAAGGTCGACGTGCGCGAGCCGCTCGGGGACGGGCCGATCCAGCAGTTCCTCGCAGACGCGGCGCGCCGGCACCAGGTGTGGCTGGTCGGTGGCTCGGTGCCGCTGGTCTGCGACTCTCCGGACAAGGTGTGGAACGCGAGCCTGGTCTTCGACAGCGCGGGCAATCAGGTCGCCCGTTATGACAAGATTCATCTGTTCGGCTTCGACAACGGCCGCGAGAAGTACTCCGAGGAGCGCACCATCGCGCATGGCTCGAAGGTGGTGACGGTCGACTCGCCGTTTGGTCGCATCGGTCTTTCGATCTGCTACGACCTGCGCTTTCCGGAGCTGTACCGCGCGTTCGGTGATGTCGACCTGATCTTCGTGCCCTCTGCGTTCACCGAGACGACTGGCGCTGCGCACTGGGAACCGTTGCTGCGCGCGCGCGCAATCGAGAACCTCGCGTTCGTGGTCGCGCCGGCGCAGGGTGGCGTGCATCCGAACGGGCGCGAAACCCATGGCAATTCGATGATCATCGATCCGTGGGGCCTTGTCCTTGCCCGCCGAGGCAAGGGCTCCGGGGTCGTAATTGCCGAAATCGATCCGGCACGGTTGCGCGAGACGCGCACCATGCTGCCTGCACTGGGGCATCGCACGCTGCACACTGTATGAGCGCGGTGCGAGCGCAGTGTGAGCGCAGCCTGAACGCAGTTTCGTCGCAGTTTCGTCGCAGTTTCCTGCTCGCAACTCCCTTTTTCGACCTGATCTGGATTCAATGAAAACTGTCCCCACCACCGCTGGAAACCCAATCGCCTCTACCGCAACTTCCGAGAGCCCGGCGGCAATGTCTGCGCCACCGCGCGGGCTGACCGACCAACTGATGTCGACTGCCGATCAGTGCCTGCTTGCGCCCTATGCCCTGGATGGTGGGTCGCTGGGCAAGGTGTTCGGCAGCATCCTCACCCATCATGTGGACTACGCCGACCTGTACTTCCAGTACACCCGCTCCGAGGGCTGGAGTCTGGAAGAGGGGATCGTGAAGTCGGGCAGCTTCGCGATCGAGCAGGGGGTCGGTGTGCGCGCGATCACTGGCGAGAAGACCGCGTTCGCCTATTCCGACGACATCAGCCTGCCGGCGCTGGAATCGGCCGCCACCGCTACCCGGGCCATCGCGCGGGCCGGGCAGGAGCGCTCGGTGCCGGTGACCCGCACCGGGCTTGCACGCGAGCTCTATGCGCCGAAGGACCCGCTGCTCAGTCTGGGCGAGGCCCACAAGGTGGCGCTGCTCGAGCGCATCGAGCGCGCAGCGCGCGCGCTCGACCCGCGGGTGACGCAGGTGATGGCTTCGCTCGCCGGCGAGTATGAAGTGGTGATGATTGCCCGCCATGACGGGCTGCAGAGTGCGGATGTGCGGCCGCTGGTGCGCATGTCGGTGCAGGTGATCGTCGAGCAGGACGGACGGCGCGAGCAGGGTAGTTCCGGTGGAGGGGGACGTTTCGATTACGCCTACTTCACCGACGAGCTGATCAACAGCTATGCAAAGCAGGCAGTCGATCAGGCGCTGCTCAACCTCGATGCGCGGCCGGCACCGGCGGGCACGATGACCGTGGTGCTCGGGCCGGGCTGGCCGGGGGTGCTGCTGCATGAAGCGGTAGGTCACGGCCTGGAGGGGGACTTCAACCGCAAGGGCACCTCGGCGTTCACCGGGCGCATCGGCGAGCGGGTCGCCGCGCCCGGAGTCACCGTGGTCGATGACGGCACGCTGTTCGAGCGGCGCGGCTCGCTCAATGTGGATGACGAAGGCAACCCGACCCAGCGCACCGTGCTGATCGAGAACGGAGTGCTGAAGGGTTACCTCCAGGATTCGATGAATGCGCGCCTGATGAACATGCCGATCACCGGCAATGGCCGGCGCGAATCCTTCGCCCACCTGCCGATGCCGCGCATGACCAACACGTACATGTTGAACGGCGACAAGGACCCGGAGGAAATCATCCGCTCGGTCAAGCGCGGCCTGTATGCGGTGAACTTCGGTGGTGGCCAGGTCGACATCGTCAGCGGCAAGTTCGTGTTCTCCGCCTCCGAAGCCTGGATGGTCGAGGACGGCAAGCTGATGTATCCGGTGAAGGGCGCGACGCTGATCGGCAACGGTCCGGATTCGCTCACCCGGGTATCGATGATCGGCAACGACATGAAACTCGATTCGGGTGTCGGGACCTGCGGCAAGGAGGGCCAGAGCGTGCCGGTCGGCGTCGGGCAGCCCACCTTGCGCATCGACGGCTTGACCGTCGGCGGAACGGCCTGAGCACAGCGGCGCAGTAAAAGGCAGCAGCAAAAAGGGGACGGGCCCCTTTCTTTAGAGGGGTCTGTCCCCCTTTGTCCCTTTTGTCCGAGTGATGTCAATGGAACTCGATCTTTCGATCGCCCTGTGGGTGGTCGTGTTTGCCGTGGTGGCTGTGGCGGGGCTGTTGCAGGGGGCAGTCGGCTTCGGTTTCCCGGTGGTGGCCACACCGGTGCTGGCGATGATGATGGACATCCGCACCGCGATCGTGGTCACCGTGGTACCGAACATGGTCACCGGCCTGGTGGCGATGCTGCGCGGAGGCAAGCTGCGCGAAAGCATCGGGCGGCACTGGAAGGTGGCGGCATGGACCATTCCCGGCGCGCTGATCGGTACCAAGGTGCTGATCTACGCGCCGCAGGACTGGCTCAAGCTCTTCCTTGCGGTAGCGCTGTTCGTCTACTTGCGCCAGGAGGCGCTGAACCGGGTCGACTGGTCGCTGGTGCGCAATCATCCGGATCGCTCAGGGGCTGCAGCCGGATTCCTCGGCGGCTTTCTGTCCGGATCGGTGAATGTCGCGCTGCCACCGTTACTGATCTATTTTTCGGCTCTGGGCCTGGCGCCGATGGCGATGACCCAGATCATGAACACCTGTTTCCTCAGCGCACGGCTGATTCAGACCGGCGCGCTGGGCATCGCAGGCAAGCTCGATGCCATGGCGATGTTATTGTCGATTCCGCTCACCGTAGTCGCGCTGCTGCTGATGTGGGTCGGCTGGAAGATCCAGGACCGGATCGATGCCAAGACCTACAAGAAGATGCTCCTGGTATTTCTGTGGGTGATGGCGATCGGGTTGGCGGTGCAGAGCAGCTGGCACCTGCTGACCGCCTGAGTCGCGCAGTTGAAGCTCGAGCGAGAACCAATGTCACTACACCCAGGCATGGACCACGGTCACTACCCATTTTCAGCATTGCCGACCCGGCCCAGGCTGGTATGGCCGGGCGCGGCGCGCCTGGCCGCGTTCGTACTGCTTTATCTGGAACACTGGGAGCTGCAGGCGCCTGCCTCGGCTTGTCGTGACCCGAGGTTCGTCGGCGAGTTCGGCAGCTTCGAGCCGGATTACCGCTCATGGACGCAGCGCGAGTACGGCAACCGGGTCGGCATTTTCCGCGTGCTCGATCTGCTCGATGCCGCCGGCATCGTTCCGGCGGTGGCAGCCAGCGCGATGGCGGTGGACCGGCATCCCGGACTGGTTGCGATGCTCAAGGCGCGCGGCTGCGAGTTCATCGCCCACGGCATCGCGGCCAGCCAGATGATCTCTTCGCGAATGACTGAGGCTGAGGAGCGAGATCTGATCGCGAACTCGATGGACACCCTGGAGCGCGCGACCGGTGTGCGCCCGCGCGGCTGGTGCGGACAGGATCACGGCGAATCGGCGCATACCCCGCAGCGGCTGGCCGAGGCGGGTATCGAGTATCTGCTCGACTGGCCTAACGACGAGCAGCCGTACTGGCTGACCACGCAGCCGCGCCTGCTGGCGGTGCCGACCCAGCCGGAGTGGGATGACGTCGAAGCGCAGTGGTTGCGGCGGGTGCCGGTGACCCGCTATCCGGCGCTTGTCACAGAGGCGTTCTCGACATTGCACGCCGAGGGCGCCACCTCCGGCCGTACCTTTTGCCTCGGCGTGCACCCCTGGTTGTCCGGGATGGCAAGCCGCCAGCGTTACCTGCGCGAGACGATCGAGGCGATCCGAAGCACGCCGCTGGTGTGGTGGACCCAGCCCGGAGCGATCTCGGCGCACCTGCGCGCCATCGGCGATGACGCCGACGGGCCCGCGCAGTAGCTTTTCAACGAACTGCTAGCGCACGAACCCGAGTTCGCTCAACACCTCCGCAGTCGAACACACCTGGCCAAAGAGCCGCCGGAAATTCCTGAGTGTCGATTCATGCAGGTCGGCATGGGTGGTGCCGCATGCGTCCTCGATCAGGGTCACTGCATAGCCGCGGTCAGCTGCCTCGCGCGCCGTGGTTTCCACGCACATGTTGGTCGACACGCCGAGCAGGTAGAGCTGGTCGCGCCCGAGCGCGCGCAGCGCGCTGTCGATACCGCTCGAAGCAAACGCGCCAATGGTGGTCTTGTTGAGCACGAGCTCGCCGGGCAGCGGGGCGAGTTCATCGATGATCTCGTGTTCCCGGCTGCCTTCATGATTCGCCAGGTCGATGAACATCGCGCGCATGTGCGCCGGGGCGTCCGAGGCGTCCGGCAGCCGGGCACCGATAGTCACGTAGACCACGCACTGATGAGCGGTTCTGAATGCGGCGAGCAGTCGCCGGGCGTTGGGTACGACGAAGCGTTCGATGCGATCGAAGCGATAGTCGCCGACCGTCGAGCCGTGTGCCGCCAGCTTGCGTCCGAGCGCGCCAGAACGCGCGCCGGTCGCATACTGCATGTCGATCAGTACCAGGGCGGCACGTGCAGGGTCGGCGGCGCTGCGCGCTGAGTAGGCGGCAATATAGTCGGTGGCGGTGATGCCAGCTGGGGCAGAGGAGGCGGCAGGGGCGGCAGGGGCGGACATAGCGGCGGTCTCCAGGTCAGATGCGTCGGGGTTGGGCAAGATGGGCTTTCAGCCGCGGCAGATAGTTCGCGATGTACCAGTCGGCGATCTCCTCGCCGGTCGCCACCCAGACCCCCTGGTGCGCCAGTACATGAGCGAGTGCCGCGTCCAGATGCCGGATGCGGTGCGGCTGCCCCATGATGAAAGGGTGAATCGCGATGCACATCACCCGGCCATGCACCGCGCCGTCGGCATACAGCGTGTCGAACTCGTCGCGCACCATGCGCGCAAAATCTTCACCGTCGTCGCCGCGCCGCCAAGCGATCGCGTCGTTGATCTCCATCGTGTAGGGGACGGTGATCAGTTTTCCACTGCGGGTGTTCAACGGAAACGGCTGATCGTCATGATAGAAATCGCAGTAGTAGCGAAAGCCTGCCTCGGCGACCAGGTCGGGTGTGTTCAGCGTGTTGGACACCGCCGGAGAGAACCAGCCGGCCATCCGTCGTCCGGTAAGGCGCAGGTGGATCGCCTGGCATTCGGCGATGGCAGCCCGCTCGTCCTCGATCGGCCAGTTCCAGTGATAGCGGGTGTTGTACAACCCATGCGACATGTACTCCCAGCGCCTCGCCTCCATGGCGGCCAGGATCTCCGGATACATCTCCAGCACCGACAGCGACAGCGATACAGTGCAGCGGACCCGGTGCCGGTCGAGCACATCGATCATCCGCCACAGACCGACCCGGTTGCCGTAGTCGCGAAGGCCGTAACCGAGCACGTCCGGGTGCGGCATGCGTGGCCAGGGATTGCGCACGCCCACTTTCTCCGGCAGGTACTCGTAATGCTCGATGTTCGGCACCACCCACAGCGCGACGCGCGCGCCTCCCGGCCAGACGAGCGGCGGCCGGTCGATGATCGGTGAGTTGGCGAAGCGTTCCTGCGCAGCGGTCGAGCCCGACATGGTGATCAATCCGGCTTGAACCCACCTTCACGCACGACCTTGCGCCAGAACTCGATCTCCGAATAGACGAACTTGCTGAACGCCTCCGGCGAACTTGGTGTGGCCTCCGCACCTTCGGCGTCGAAGCGGTCGCGCATCTCGGGTGTGCGCAGAATCTTCGCCACTTCCTCGTTGATCCGCATCACCACCGGCCGCGGCGTGCCGCCGGGGACGAACAGACCCCACCAGTGATTGACCCGGTAGCCGGCCACCGTTTCTCCGATCGTCGGCACTTCGGGCAGGTAGGGGGAGCGCTTGTCACCCGATACGCCCAGGAAGCGCAGCTTGCCGGCCTTCACCTGCGGCAGGATGGTCGGGATATCGCCCAGCACGTACTGCAACTGGCCACCGATCAGCGCCGCGACTGCCGGTGCCAGTCCCTTGTAGGGCACATGGACTGCCTCGATCTTCGCCATGCGTCCGAGCACTTCCGTGCCCAGGTGGCCGACGGTACCGGTGCCAGCCGAACCGAAGTTGAGCGACCCCGGTTTCGCGCGTGCGAGCGCGATGAGGTCGCCCATGGTCTTTGCGGTGGAACTGGCCGGTACCGCCATCACCAGCGTACCTGCGCCGAGCTGGGTCACTGGCTGCAGGTCCTTTACAGGGTCGAAGTTGAGTTTCGGCTGGATCGCCACGCTGGTGGTGAATGATGCCGAGTGGATCATCAGGTTGTAGCCATCCGGTGGCGCCTTGGCAACGATCTCCGCGCCAAGCAGACCCCCGGCTCCGGGTCGGTTGTCGATCAGCACGGTCTGGCCTACTGCCTCGGACAGCCGTGCGCCGAGGACGCGGGCGATGATGTCATTGCTGCCCCCCGCGGCGAACGGCACCACGAAGCGCAGCGGCCGGTTGGGGAAATCGCCCTTGCCCTGCGCATGCGCTGCGCCTGGGGACAGGCAGCTAGCCGCCAGCAGAGCAATGAGGGGAGCAGCCAGAAGATGCGTAACCATGAAGCACTCCGAAAAAGGAAAACAGGCACCAACGGTGGTGGCGGTTCCGGCGCGTGAGTGCCGGGACGTGATTGGCGAGGGTAACTGAACTCAGGTGCGACGGCCTCGGTCGCGACAGGGGCCCTGATGAATCCGGCGCCCGATTGGAAAATCCGTTGGGCGACTAAGCGCATCGGGGGTCCTGCGGTTCATCCCACCGATTATCTGGCTGAATCAGCGCGACCGGTGAGCGCAGAGCGCTCAGCGAACCCGTCCGTCTGCCGCGTCGATCAACTCCAGAATGCGTACCGGCGACAGCGGAGCCTCGCAGATATGCACGCCGAAAGGGGACAGCGCATCCTCGATCGCTGACACGATGGCCGGAGCCACCGGTATCGTGCCCGCTTCGCCGATGCCCTTGACGCCGATCGGGTTGGTCGGTGAGGGCGTCTGGCTGAAGATCACCTCGATGTTCGGCACCTCGGTAGAGGTCGGCAGCAGGTAGTCGGCGAAGGTGCCGGTGATCGGCTGCGCCTGATCGTCATAGCCCATCTTCTCGAACAGTGCATTGCCCAGGCCGTGCACGATGCCGCCATGGATCTGGCCTTCCGCCATCATCGGGTTGATCAGTGTGCCGCTGTCATGGGCTGCCACATAGCGCAGGATGTGCACCGCACCGGTTTCGATGTCGACCTCGACTTCGCAGGCGTGGCAGGCATTGGCATGCGCCTGGTTGTTGGTCTGGAACAGCCCGGTGGCTTCCAGCCCCGGGGTTACGCCGGGCGGCATCGAATAGCCGGGCGCGCCCTTCAACTTGTGCGCGATCTCGGCGAGCGTGATCGATACACCGGGGCGGCCGATCGCCTCAACCCGTCCGTGGTTCAGGGTGAGCTCGCTCATCGGCACCTGCAGGAGCTGCTCGGCAACCTTCAGTGCCTTGGTACGCACCTCGACCGCGGCCAGATGCACCGAGGAGCCGGCCATCACCGTCTGCCGGCTGGCAAACCCGCCCATGCCGAGCGAGACATAGCCGGTGTCGCCACAGGTGACATGGATGTCCTCGATCGGCATCGCCAACTGCTCGGCACAGATCTGCGCGAGTGCGGTGGCCAGACCCTGTCCCATCGCCAGCGCGCCGGTGTAGACATCGACCCGACCCTTGGGCGACACGCGCACGATCGCCGACTCGAACGGCCCACGCGAGGTCGCCTTCACCGCATTGGCGATGCCCAGGCCGAGATGGCGGCCCTGTGCTCGTGCAGCCTGTTGCCGTGCCGGGAACCCGGCATAGTCGATCCGCGCGAGCGCGGCCGCCTGTGTGGCCGCATAAAAGCCACTGTCGATCACCGAGCGCACGCCGGCACGGTTGGTCATGCCCTTCTCATAGGGCATCTTCTCCGGTGCGATCAGGTTGCGCGCGCGAACCTCGGCGCGGTCCAGCTGCAGTTCGCGCGCGACCCGGTCGAGCAGTCGCTCCATCACGAACGCCGCCTGCGGATAACCGGCGCCGCGCACCGGCACCACCGGTGTCTTGTTGGTCTGGCAGACCAGCACGTCCATCGCGTAGGCCGGCACCTTGTACGGCCCGGTCACCGAGGTGGCCGCGTTGTACGGCAGGTTGATGCCCTGCGGCGTGTAAGCGCCCTGATCGTGCAGCAGCCGGCCGCGCACGCCGAGAATGCAGGCATCGGCGTCGACCGCAATCTCGACATCCCAGCGCTGATCGCGCTCATGAATCGCGCTGATGAAGTGTTCGGCGCGGTCTTCCACCCACTTTACCGGCCGGCGCAGGGCGCGCGCCGCCGCCGGGATCGCCACTTCCTCCGGATAGGTCAGGTACTTGCAGCCGAAGCCGCCACCCACATCCGGGGCGATCACCCGGACCTGATGCTGGTCCAGTCCAAGCATGGCGCCGATCGTATGCATCACCTCGTGCGACATCTGGGTCGAGGTCCAGAC
>JBBRCD010000016.1:0-51931 GCA_038205245.1 Burkholderiales bacterium | reverse complement strand
AAACCGCCCCACCCCCACCAACCACCCCCACACAAAAAAATAAAACTCCCCCAACACAAATAAAACACATCACAAACACCAAAAAATCCCCTAAATTTTTCTGGCCGGCCCCGACCCCGGCGGCTGTTCAGCCGCCGCCACCTTCGATCCGCAGCGGTACGTAGATCGAGTTCTCGCCCCGGCGCACCAGCAGGGCGACGTTGCGGCCGCGTTCGAACTGGTTCATCAGTGCATTGAACTGCTCGGCTGTCTTGATGTCTATATTGTTGATAGCCACGATAACATCGCCGCGGCGGATTCCGGCGCGCGCGGCATTGCCCTGCGCGTCCTCGACCAGCACACCGGCGCCCAGCCTGAGCTGGTTGCGCTGCTCCGCAGTCAGGTCGAGCACCGACAGCCCCTGTCGCGCCAGCGGCTTCTGCGGCGGCGCCGCCGGCGGGCTCGCGCCTGGTGCGCCAGGTGCACCAGGCGGCGGCACGCCGCGCTGTGGCCCTCGCGCTGCCGTCTTGTCGTCCGGCGTATCGACCACCGTCACCGTCAGCTCGCGCGACTGCCCCTTGCGCCAGACCTCGACCTGAACCTTGTTGCCGGGCTTGGTGGCTGCAACGATTCTCGGCAGGTCGGAGGACGTATTGACCGGCTTGCCATCGAAGCGAAGGATGATGTCGCTGGGCTCGATGCCGCCGAGTTGTGCCGGCCCACCCTTCTCCAGCGAATTGATCAGTGCACCCATCGGCTTTTTCAGCCCGAACGAGTCGGCAAGCTCCTTGGTCACTTCCTGGATCACCACACCGATCCGGCCACGCGCCACACGACCGGTGGCCCGCAACTGGTTCGACACCTCCAGCGCCAGATCGATCGGAATCGCAAACGACAGGCCCATGAAACCGCCGGTGCGGCTGTAGATCTGCGAATTGATGCCGATCACCTCGCCGCGCAGGTTGAACAGCGGCCCGCCGGAATTGCCCGGGTTGATCGCCACATCGGTCTGGATGTAGGGGACGAAGTTCTCCTGAGGCAGCGCGCGCCCCTTGGCGCTCACGATGCCGGCGGTGACACTGTTGTCGAAACCGAAGGGAGAGCCGATCGCGACCACCCACTCGCCGACCCGCAACCGGTTGGGGTCCCCGAGCACGACACGGGGCAGACCGGTCGCTTCGATCTTGATCAGGGCGATGTCGGTCCGTCGATCCGCGCCGATGACCTTGGCGCGAAACTCCCGCTTGTCGGTGAGACGCACGGTGATGTCATCGGCGCCGTCGATCACATGGGCGTTGGTGAGGATGAAGCCATCGGCGCTGATGATGAAACCTGACCCAAGCGAACGCGACTCGAAGTCCTTCGGGCCCGGCGTACCCGGGTTCGGCGGCAGGAAGCGGCGGAAAAACTCGAAGAACGGATCGTCTTCGGGAATGTTGGGAAACTGCGGCAGGCCCCGCCCCCCGGTGCCGCGCACGATCTGGGTGGTGGAGATGTTGACCACGGCCGCACCCTGCTTCTCGACCAGGTCGGCGAAGTCGGGCAGGATGACCTGGGCCAGGGCGGGGCTGGGCGCCAATGGCAGGACGATCGCCAAACCGATCGACAGCGCGGCCGTAAGCGAAATCAGCGCGGGGGGCGAAAAACGAAGGAAACGCATCATGGTGAGGGCTACACTCGAGATCAGGAAGACGACAGACAACAGACAACAGACAACAGACGCACAGAGTTCGACGCCGTTGGTGCCGGATCCGGCTCGCACCGGCATCGGAACATAGGCGCGACCGGGCGTAAAAACAAGTCTTGCATCCTCTGACGGGCCGGCCGACAGAATGCCTTCCACCAGAATCAGCGGCCGGCGCCGATCGACAGCGACTCGGCCACCTTTCGCAACGCCGCAGCAGGCAGCTGACCCACCGTAATCACCGCCCGGTCTGCCAATGAGCGGCTGTATACGCCTAGCGCGCCGCGCTGGCTGTAGCCCTCGTGACCAGCGAGCTTCGACAGGTCCGGATCGACGAAGATCGACAGACTGGCCAGCCCGTCCGAATACACCGACTGGATCACCGGACGGTCCTGCCCGGGCCATTGCCGGGACACCTGGGAAACCCGGCGAAAGCCTGAAGGCAGGGACTTGGGCTCGACCAGCGGCTGACCCCCGACGGCCGGATCACTTACGATCGCGTTGTGAACCGTCCAGCCCGCATAGCCGGCCCGCCGGCTTGGCAGGGCCTGCTTTGGACTGAGCCGTTCCCCGATCGACACTTCGGTGAACGCAATCTGCTCGACGATTTCGCCCTGTGAGTCGATCACCCGCAACTTGAGCGGCAGACCGGTCTGCAGGTCGGCCCAGATCTCCTGGCTGAAACGGTCGTCGTCCCGGGCCCGCAACCGGATCACCTGCACGCCCCTGCCGGCGACCCGATCAGTTTGCCCGGCCTCAATGGAATAGTGCGCCGCCAGCGCTGCGCCATTGGCCGGCACGATATCCGGGAAGCTGCGTCCGGACACCCGGCGATCGACCCGCACCGTCTTCGAATCGAGAAAGAAGTAGTGGATCTCGTCGCCCCGCCGCACGATCTCACGGCGCGCGCCGTCCAGCGACTCGATACGCTCGGCATCGCCGCCGCCCGCATGCACGCGCGTAACCCGCGCCGACTCGGCAATGCCGGCGCCCGAGTAGACATAGGTGCCGGTGTAATTCACGTTACGCGCCGCCGTACCCGCCCGGGCCAGCCAGGACAGGCCATCGGCGACAGCAGCGGCCCGGCCCGGGCCTGCTGCAACAGCCAGCAGCAGCCCGCACAGGCCGCTCAGCAACAGCCGGCGCGGGAAATGGCGAACGGTCATTTAGCAGCCTCCTGCGCCGACGCCGGCGGACGTACCTCGCTTGAGCGGGCGAAGTCGTCAACGACGAACGCCGGGTTAAGCTGGCGATGCCCCATCGCATACTCCACCGCGATCGCGCCATTAAGTCGATTCGCGACCGCCGCCGGCACCGGCGCATCGACCGGTCGCCGAGTATCGCGGTGGGCGCCCGACATCCAGACGATCAGCGCTGACATCAGTACGACGCCAGCACCGCCGAGCGCAAGCGCGCCCGCACCAGGGCGCGGAATCCGCCAGCGCGGTGCCACCGGCACCGGCTCCTGCTCGAGCCGGTCATGGAAACGCTCGATGAACCGGCTCGGGCCGATGGCGTTGCCCTGGAGGGTGTCGCGAATCACATGGAAGGTAGCCCAGGCGGCGCGCAGCTCATCCTGGTCTTCCACCCGCGCTATCGTCGAGCGGGCGAGTTTCGGGTCGAGTTCGCCGTCCATCAGGGCGGAGACATCCTTCATCTCACCACCTCCGGTCCTTGTGGGTGCCCAGCAACGGGCGCAGCTGTTCGGCAATTGCCTCGCGTGCGCGAAATATCCTCGAGCGGACAGTACCGATCGGACAGTTCATGATTGCCGCGATCTCATCGTAGCTCATGCCCTCGATCTCGCGCAGCATGATCGCCGAGCGCAATTCCTCCGGCAAGGCATCCATCGCGGCGTTGACTGTCTCGGCGACCTGCCGGCTCATCATTTCGTGTTCCGGCGTGTTGGTATCCCGCGCGAGGTCGTCCCCGCTGGCCTCTTCCGCATCCTCGGGCGCGATATCGGCCGTCGTCGGTGCCTTGCGGCCCTGCGCAGCCAGATAGTTTTTCGCGGTATTGATGCCGATGCGGTAGAGCCATGTGTAGAACGCGCTTTCGCCTCTGAATGTCGGCAGCGCCCGAAACGCCTTGATGAACGCTTCCTGCGTGACATCTTCCACTTCTGCCGGGTCGCGCACCAGCCGCGACAGCAGTCGCTGCAGTTTCCGTTCGTACTTGTTGACCAGCAGCTCGAAGGCAAGCTTGTCGCCACGCTGCGCACGAAGCACCAGTTGATGGTCGACCTCGCGGTCACTCATCGCAGGTCACCGTCATGACTCCAGATACGCCTGCAGATACCCAACCACACAAGCAACCAGATACGCAACCCGACACGCAACCAGACACGCAGCCGACCCGCGCGCTCACGCACGCTCCAATACAGACAGCGGAATGCACGGATAAGTTCAATCTGCCCGCCCGGTACGCGGTTGCAGACGCGGGCCGATCCGCCAGACCAGCGCGACCCGCAACCGGCGCCAGGCGTCCGGATCGCAGTTACCGCGCACCAGCACGATACTTCGCGGCAGCCATTCGCCGGCGAGCCGCAGCCGCACGATAGTCAAGGGCACGGAAACGAAGCTGGACGGCAACACCCGTCCTTCCTGGCTCCGGCCATCGCGCCTGCGCACGACCGCACCGGCATGATCGTCCACCGTCAATTCGACGATCGCGTCAGGCGCGGTCAGAATTACCAGCTGCCGCAGGCTGGTCGCGAGGCTTGCCGCGCACACGAGGAGGAGCGCCAGCCAAAGCGCCGGGTTGACCAGGGCCAGCAGAACGGCCAGCGCGGCCAGGCCGTGGCCAGCACCCACCACCACCAGCAGCCGTGGCGACCGGCGAACGCTGACTCGCCACTGCCTGTCGGGGCGAAACGGCGACACCTGCGCGCTGTGTCCGCCATCAGGGCTCGGGAGCCATCGGTTCAATAGGTTCAATCCGCTCAATCGTTCCTTGTCCGCGCCGGGTTCGACACCCGCATGCGCCTGAATGAATTGCGGCGCGCCGTCTGCCAAACGACGGCGCCTTGCTCAAGACCTGCGTTCGGCTGCCGATACTCCGGAATGACCCGCACAGGATGCGCTACTTCTCGTACGACCTGCCAGGTCAACCGTAAGCACAGGGGCTTCAGCCTGGTGGAACTGATCGTGGTGATCGTGATTCTCGGCATTTTGGGCGCGGTCGCGCTGCCCAGGTTCATCGACACCGCGAGCGACGCCCGATTCTCGAGGATGTCGCACCTTTTTCACACGTTCCAGAGCGCTACCAATATCGCGCATTCCTTCTGGAAAGCGCGTCAACAGCCACCCTCCGGCGTGATGACCGTCCAGGGACAGCTGGTCCCGATGCAGAACGACTGGCCAACACCGATCGGTGCGCTTGCCATGCTCAATGCCGGCAACCCGCCGCCGTTCGTGCCGATGATCTCAGCCACCGAACTGGAAGTGCGCGACAGCGAAGAGCGGCCCCAGTGCCGGTTCATCTATCGCGCGCCAGCCGCGCCTGGAAGCGCGCCGGCGTTCATCAACGAGATGACCCGGGCCAACTGCGCGAACTGAAGTCCGCGCATCCGGATGCGCGGACCTGACGTACGCCAAGCCGGCACGCCAACCCTGCAGGCCAACCCGGCACGCAAACGCCGCACGCACCCGCAGCACGCACACCCTGCGCGCCGCCTGCATGGCCGGCGCCGCCGAGCGGGTATCATCCATGGATCATGCAGCCTGCCGACAGATTTCCGCTGCGCGCGGCAGACCGGGTGCTGCGCGGTGGCCGTATCCTGACCCAGGACCGCCGGTTGCCGCAGGCCGAGGCGATCGCGATCGAAGCCGATCGTTTTGTCGCGGTCGGCTCGAACGAGGCGATCAGCGCGCGCATCGGCGCCGGCACCGAGGTGATCGACCTCGCCGGCCGCAGCGTGCTGCCCGGCCTGATCGACGGCCATGCCCACATGGATCGCGAAGGGCTGAAGCAGGTCTGCCCGGCGCTGGGAGATGTGCGCTCGATCGAGGACATCCAGCGCAGGATCGCCGAGCTTGCCCGGCTGCGTGCGCCCGGCGAATGGATCGTGACCATGCCGATCGGCACGCCGCCCGGCTACTTTGACGCGCCGGGTTGCCTGCGCGAGGGGCGCTGGCCGACTCGCCATGAGCTC
This sequence comes from Burkholderiales bacterium, assembly GCA_038205245.1. Taxonomy (GTDB): domain Bacteria; phylum Pseudomonadota; class Gammaproteobacteria; order Burkholderiales; family CAIKXV01; genus CAIKXV01. The sequence continues at coordinate 46,115 of JBBRCD010000016.1, read as the reverse complement.
GATCAGGCCGCCCCCGAGCATCCGGTTTTCATCCGCCCGATCTGGGGGTACTGGCGGCACACTGCGCCGCTGGTGTCGATCGCCAACTCGGCCGCCCTCGCGCTCGCCGGCATCGGCCGCAGTACCGTGTCGCCAACCCCGACGCTGACCATCGAACGCGACGCAGGCGGCGAACCCACCGGCGTGTTCTCCGAGCATACGATGATGCCGATCGTCGAGCATTCGCTTCTGCGCTGCGTCCCCGGCTTCAGCGACGAGGACCGCGCGCGCACCCTGCCGGCGGCGATGCAGGCCTATCACGCGTTCGGCACCACCGGGATCTTCGAAGAGCATGGCGCGGCGGCGGAGCTGATCCGCGCCTACAAGCGGGTCCGGCAACAGGGCCAGCTCACCATGCGAACCGCGCTGGTCGCGAGCCCGGACTGGCGCTCGTCCGGGTTCGCCGGCAGCACACACCCGGACGATTACGGCCGGCTGCTGGATGCCTGGTCGGCCCACCTGAGCGAACCGGCGTGCGGTGACGCCTGGCTGCGCCTGACCGGCCTGTTCGTCGATATCGATGTCGTCGCCGACAACCGGATACGGGCCTGGTCGATGCCCTACACCGGCTGGGCCGGCTTCAACTACGACACCGCGCTCGCGCGAGAAAAGGCGCGGGCGCTGCTGATCGCGTGTGCACAGCGGCGCATCCGGGTGGTGGCCATCTGGCCGAACATGCTCGACCTGTTCGCTGAAGTCGACCAGCAGGTTTCGATCCGCGATCAGCGTTGGGTGCTCGGCCATCTGTCCACCCTGTCGCCCGGGGATGTTGGCCGTATCCGTGACCTCGGGCTGGTCACCACCAGCCACACCAATCGCTACATCTACAAGGAGGCCACCTGCTGCAGGAAAGGCTTGGCCCGGCACGCGAGCACGAGATCTCGCCGCTGCGCTCACTGATCGATGCCGGCGTCCCGGTCTCGCTGGCGACCGACAACGTTCCGGTATCGATGTTCTGGCCAATCTGGCAGGCAAGCACCCGCATGAACCGCTACACCCAGCGGCCCGTCGTCCCGCAGCAGGCCCTGACCAGAAGCGAGGCCTTGCGCTGCGCGACGCTCGATGGCGCGATGCTCACCTTCGACGAGGATACGCGCGGCTCGATCACGCCCGGAAAGCTGGCCGACCTGACGGTGCTGGATCGAGACCCGTTGACGGTCGCGGACGACACGCTGAAGGACCTGCGGTCCGAGTTGACCCTGGTCGGGGGGCGGACTGTCTGGCAGCGTCTCGCGCAGCGCCAGAACAGCGCTGCAACCGACGCGCCGATGGCATAGTTTCTGCATGCAACACGGCTTTCAACGTCGATCCGCAGCCGCTTGCGGTACCCTGCGCTTCCTTTACCGATCGAGTCCCACCCAGCGATGATCCGTCAACCTCAAAGTCTCCATTCCCGTCTGTCCTTCGCCGCGCTGGCCGCTGCCGCGCTGCCGACTGTCGCGCTGTCCGCTGGGGCAGTGCTCGCCACGATGCTGCCCGGTGCGGCGCAAGCGCAGGCGCAGCCGTTCCCGTCGCGACCGATCTCGATGATCATTCCGTTCGCGCCTGGCGGTTCGGCCGAGGTTCTCGGCCGCGAGTTCGCCATCGAGATGACAAAGATCCTCGGCCAGAATGTGATTGTCGAGTTGCGCCCCGGGGCTGGCGGCAATATCGGCGCCGAGCTTGTCGCGAAGCAGTCGCGTGCGGATGGCTATACGATATTGCTCGGTTCGCTGTCCATGTCGACCAATGTGAGCCTGATGAAACTCAATTGGGATCCGCGCAAGGACCTGGTGCCGGTCGCCGGGATTGCGATCGTGCCCAACCTTCTGGTGGTCGCCGCGGACAGTCCGTTCAAGACGCTGAGCGAGATGGTGGCAGCGGCCAAGACCAAACCGGGCCTGCTGTTCTTCGGCTCGTCCGGGCCCGGCACCAGCAGCCACCTGGCGGGTGAGCTGTTTCAGGACCGCGCAGGCATCACGCTGACTCATGTGCCCTACAAGGGCAGCGGCGCGGTCTACCCGGACATCATCGGCGGCCGGGTCACCATGCTGTTCGACCTGGCCGGTTCGGCCGTCGGCCAGGTGAAGGGCGGCAAGGTCAAGGCGCTGGCTACCACCGCCCGCCGTCGTTCGCCCTCGATGCCGGATGTGCCGGCGATCGCCGAGACCTTTCCCGGCTACGAGTTCGGCAGCTGGTTCGCCATGTTTGCGCCGGCAGCAACGCCGAAGGATGTACTCGCGACGCTGGAGCAGGCAGTGGTCAAGGCCATGCAGACCGAGCGCCTCAAGGAACGTCTGACCCAGATCGCCGCCGAGCCGGTACCGATCCCGCCGGCCGAGTTCGCGAAGTTCTTCGCCGCCGACATCGAGCGCTATGCCCGTCTGGTGAAGGAAGGCAAGCTGGACGTATTGCAGTAGGGCATAGCCGCTCGCGGTCAGGCTGATCGTTGCGCTGGCAGGCGGTCAATCGCGGTCGACCGCGAGCTCGTCGAGGAACCTGCGGTAGGCGATGGCCAGCGCCTCGCCGAACGCGGCCGCGAACGCGGCATGGAACGGCTCTGCGTCCTGCAGCGCACCGATGAACCAGGCGAAGTTGCCCGGTCGGGTGGTGGCCAGCCAGTCCACGAACAGCAGCGCCTGGCGGTAGAACACCGAGTCCGGTGCGACAGCGCCTGCCAGCCGGATTGGCGCCCGGGTTGGCGACTGGGTTGGCGACCGGGTCAGCGAACAGGTCAGCGAACAGGTCAGCGAACTGAGCGCCGCCCCGGGCGGCTCCTCGATACCCTCGTCCACCGCAAGTCCGGTACCCACTGCGAACGCGCTGCGCGCCTGCAGATCGGTGGCCAGATCGGCGCCGCCGCCCGCTGCCACCCAGGACGCCATGCCTTCATGGAACCACACCGGAATCGAGGGCGTGTAGTGGCCGAGCCGCTGCCCGAGATGAAGGTGGGACAGTTCATGCACCAGCACCGGACGCAGGCGATGCGGCTCGCGGTCGAACAATCGAGGCGCCAGGATCAACCGGTTGTCATACGCGATCGCCGCAGTGAGGCCCGGTGGCCGCGGCACCCGCTGCTCGAAGCATCCCGGACTGACGCAGAGGAACACACGCACCGGCGCAGCGAACGCCCGGCCGTGCTTTTCCTCCACCTGCGCGATGGCGCCTGGCAGCAGGCGCGCCACCTGCTCGCCGAAGGCAACCGCCGACGCCGCCAGGCTCGCGGAGTCGACGCCGGACCCGATGCCGGACTCGATGCGCACGCGGGCGTCTGCCGCCAGCGGTTCGAACGATGCGAGCTGCGGCAGGACATCGCCTGGCCGGCTCCAGCCCGCGCAGCCGCCAAGCAGCCACGCGGCCAGGGCGATCGTACCCAGGCGCACAGCGCGCATCGACGACCTCAGTACGACCTGGGCAAGCCGAGCACCCGCTCGGCGATGAAACAGCAGACCAGTTCACGGCTCACCGGCGCGATACGCGGGATCATCGCCTCACGCAGGTAGCGCTCGACGTGATACTCCTTCGCATAGCCCATGCCCCCGTGGGTCAGCAGTGCCGTCTCGCACGCCCGCCAGCCGGCTTCGGCACCCAGGTACTTCGCCGCATTGGCCTCGGCACCGCACTGGGCGCCAGCGTCATACATCGAGGCCGCCTTCCACATCATCAGGTTCGCCGCCTCCAGTTCCATCCAGCGCTGCGCCAGCGGGTGCTGGATCGCCTGGTTCTGTCCGATCGGCCGGTCAAACACGATACGCTCGCCGGCATAGGCAACCGCGCGCGCCAGAGCGGCGCGGCCCAGCCCGACCGCCTCGGCCGCCATCAGGATGCGCTCCGGATTGAAGCCGTCGATGATCGCGCGAAATCCGCGCCCCTCCTCGCCGAGCCGGTCCTCCACCGGCACCTCCAGCCCGTCGAAGAACACCTGGTTCGAGTCGACTGCCTTGCGGCCCATCTTCTCGATTTCGCGCACCTCGATATGGCGGCGGTCGAAGTCGGTATAGAACAGGGACAGGCCGTCGGCCGGACTGGCGCACTGTTCGATCGGTGTGGTGCGCGCGAGCAGCAGCATGCGGGTTGCGACCTGCGCGGTGGAGATCCACACCTTCTGGCCGTCGATCCGGTAGCGGTCGCCGATCCGGGTGGCCCGGGTCTTCAATCGGGTGGTGTCGAGGCCGACATCGGGCTCGGTCACCGCGAAGCAGGCACGATCGCGGCCATCGATGATCGGCGGCAGCATGCGTGACTTCTGTTCGGCCGTACCGTACTTCACTACCGGCGATAGCCCGAAGATGTTCATGTGCACCGCCGACGCGCCGGAGAAGCCGGCGCCCGAGGCGGCGATCGTCTGCATCATCAGCGCCGCCTCTGAGAGCCCGAGACCCGCCCCGCCATACTCGACCGGCAGGCATGTACCAAGCCAGCCGTCGGCCGCGAGCGTGGCATGGAAATCGGCAGGAAAAGCGCCGCTGCGGTCGCGCTCGAGCCAGTACGCATCCGGAAACCGCTCGCAGATACGTTCGATCGCTGCACGTATCTGCACCTGCGCCTCGCTCAGGCTAAAGTCCATCGTCGCCTCCTTGCCCAATGCGCGCGCCCGCGCGCCGGGCAGCAGTGCTGCATCACGCCCGCTCGCTGGTGTTCGCTGCTGCATCGACGGTAACGCCCAGGGTAACCCCGAGCTCAATCATCTCCGCGATCTGGCGATCGGACAGGCCGGCCTCGCGCAGCACCTGCACACTGTGCTCGCCAAGACGCGGTGCAAGCCGTTCCGGTTGCGCAGGCGTGCGGCTGAATTCCGCCGGTACCCGCATCATGCGCAGGCGTCCTTCGGTCGGATGTTCCACTTCCTCGAAGAAGCCGGTCGCGGCCAGATGCGGGTCCTCGAGCAACGATTCGAGCGTGTTCATCCTGGTCACGGGGATGTCGGCCGCCTCGAGCACGGTCAGCCATTCTTCTGTGCCGCGGGTCGCCAGCGTGGCGGCGACAAAGGCCTGCACCTCATCGACATGGCGGGTGCGCGAATCGGCATCGCGAAAGCGTGCATCCTCGGTGAAGCGCCCGGGCTGGCCAATCAGCGCGAGGAAGCTCTGCCATTGCCGGTCGCTGTAGATCAGCACGCAGATGAAGCCATCGAGAGTGCGAAACGGTCGACGCTCCGGCGAGATCAGCCGTACATAGGCGGTGCCATCATTCGGCGGCACATGGGTGTGGCCCCACATGTGATCGCCCAGCACGAACTGGGTCAGCGTCTCGAACATCGGAATCTGCACTTCCTGCCCCAGACCGGAGCGCGCCCGCTCGTACAGAGCAGCGTTGATGGTCATGGCCGCATACATACCGACCGTGCGATCGGCCAGGTTCAGTGGTGCATAGCGTGGTTCGCCGCCTGCGGCGCGCCGGGTCAGCGAGGGCACCGCGCAGGCGCCCTGGATCAGATCGTCATAGGCGGGCTTGCCGGCGTTCGGCCCCCGCTGCCCGTACCCGAAGCAGCCCGCGTAGATGATCCCGGCATTGACCGCACGCACCTGGTCATAGCCGAGCCCGAGCCGCGCCAGCGTGTGCGGACGAAGGCTGTACAGGAACACATCCGCGCGCTTGACCATCTGCAGCAGCGCGGCACGGCCAAGCGCATGTTTGAGATCCAGCGCAACACTGCGTTTGCCGCGATTCAGATGCAGGAAGTTCGGCCCCATGTCGGGATGCTTCTTCGGGCCGACAAAGCGCATCGCATCTCCGCCCAGCGCCTCGACCTTGATCAGCTCCGCACCCAGGTCGCCCAGCAGTTGCGAGGCGTAAGGGCCCATCACGATGGTGGTGAAATCGATCACCCGCACGCCGGCGAGTGGGCCGCTCACTGTGCGCCTGGCCCAGCCGCGGCCTGCCCGGCGCCCGCGGGGGTCGCGAGCCGGGACGCGAGCCGGGTCGCGATCCACATGCCGGCCAGCATCGCGACGACGAATATCGCTGCATCGAACGAAAGCGCGCTGGCCGCGACCACGGCCGGGCCGGGACAGAATCCGCCGATGCCCCAACCGATACCGAACAGCGCCGATCCGCCGAGCAGCCGCGCATCTACCGGCCGCCGCGGCGGCAGCGCGAGTTCATCGCCAAGCATGGTCCTGCCACGCCGCTCGACCCACCAGAAACCGATCGAGGCCACCACAAGCGCACCACCCATCACCAACGCGAGGCTAGGATCCCAGCGGCCGAACACATCGAGAAAGCCGATCACCTTCATCGGGTTGGTCATCTGCGACACCAGCAGGCCGACACCGAAGATCAGCCCGCACAGGAACGCGGCCACGGCCCTCACGGCGACACCCTGAGCGCGTGCTCGAACAACCATACGGTGCCGACACCGAAGGCCATGAAAGTGAGCGTTGCCGCCAGCGAACGCAGCGACCCTCGGGCCAGCCCGCAGACCCCATGACCGCTGGTGCAACCACTGCCGATGCGGGTGCCCAGGCCGACCAGCAGCCCGGCAAGCACCAGCCAGGGCCAGTCGACCAACGTCTGCACCGGCGGCAACGGCACCGCAGCCAGGGTTGCCACGGCCGGCGCCAGCACGAGCCCGACCAGGAAGGCGATGCGCCAGCCACGATCAGCGCTGGCGCCGCGCGCCGATACAAGGAGGCTGCCGAGGATGCCGCTGATGCCGGCTACCCGCCCGAGCGTCAGTGCAAGAAATGCTGCGGCGAAACCGATCAGCAGGCCGCCAGTCAGGGCCGAGCCGGGAGTGAAAGCAGGCCAGTCGATTGTCATCGTCGAGCGTCTGTGCAAGGGTTGAGAGAAAAGCCGGACCGACGGGCCTTGGCACCGTGGCGCCGGAAGCCGGCCGCATGGCCAGATGCGATGATACCCGGGCATACCGAGATGCAGCCAACCAGGCGGCCCGGCCAGCCGCCGGTGCGTCTGACAACCGATAACTGAATTCAAGCGACAATCCAGCGATGGTGCCGTCTTTCTTCCAGCCACGAGAGTTGCAGCCTCGACCTGAAATGACCTCGCTCGCGCGTCGCCGTTGCCTCGCCCGGCTCGCGGCGATCGCCAGCGGAAGCGCGCTGTTGGGCATGCTCCCGCGCGCCTGGGCAGACTGGAAGACCGAGGACGATCCGTTCACCCTGGGCGTGGCCTCGGGAGATCCCCTGCCAGACGGTGTCGTGCTCTGGACGCGGCTCGCGCCGCGGCCGGTCGACAATGGCGGCATGCCCGAAGCCACTGTGCCTGTCGGCTGGGAGATCGCCAGCGACGAGTCGATGCGCACGATCGTGCAGCGGGGCACGATCGTTGCCGATCCGCGTCTCGCGCATACGGTGCATGTCGAGGTCGCCGGACTGGCGCCGGACCGCTGGTACTGGTACCGGTTCACCGCCGGCGGCGCCCGCAGCGTGACCGGCCGCACCCGTACCGCCCCGGCCGCTGGCGCAGCGGTATCGCGCCTGCGTTTCGCCTTCGCGTCCTGCCAGAACTTCGAACAGGGACAATACGGCGCGTACCGCCATCTGGCCGATGAAGACCTGGACCTCGTGCTGCATCTGGGCGACTACATCTACGAGAATTCAAGCAGCGCAGAGGTAGTGCGCCGCCATGAGTCGCCGAAGGAACCGGTTTCGCTCGCCGAGTATCGCAACCGCTATGGCTGCTACAAGCGCGACCCGAATCTGCGCGAGGCGCACCGTCGTTTTCCGTGGATCGTGACCTGGGACGACCACGAGGTGGAGAACGACTATGCCGCCGACCAGTCGGAGAACCGGGACGACCCGAAGTGGTTTCTGGAGCGGCGCGCGAACGCCTATCAGGCCTACTACGAGCATCTGCCGCTACGCCGTGCGAGCCTGCCGCGCGGCCCGGACATGCTGATGTACCGGCGGGTCGCGTTCGGTGACCTCGCGCTGTTCCATGTGCTGGACAACCGGCAGTATCGTTCGGACCAGGTCTGCGGCGAGGGCAGGCGCGGCGGCGGCAACATGGTTCAGAACTGTGCGGCACGGCTCGACCCTTCGATGACGATGTGGGGCGCGGCCCAGGAACAGTGGCTGCACTCGGGACTGGATGCGAGCCGCGCGCGCTGGAACGTGCTGACCCAGTCGCTGATGATGGCCCAGCTGCGCAGCCGCAACGCGGCCGGTGTCGACACCCACTGGACTGACGGCTGGGACGGCTATGCCCATGCGCGGTCGCGCTTCCTCGCGCGGGTCGCACAATCCAGGCCGTCCAACCCGGTGTCGGTCGGCGGCGACATCCACTCGCATTGGGCGAACGAGCTCAAGCCCGACTTCGATGACGAGAAGTCTCCAGTCGTGGCCGCGGAGTTCGTCGGCACCTCGATCAGTTCGCGCGGAATCCCGTATGCCTCGACGTTGAAATCCCTGCCGCTCAACCCGCATGTGAAGTTCTTCGACAGCCGGCAGCGCGGCTATGTCCGCTGCGAGGTGACCCAGAAGCAGTGGCGAACCTCGTATCGTGCGATCGAGCGCGCCACCGATGTCGACACGCCGGTGCGCACCCTCGCCTCGTTCGTGCTCGAGGACGGACGCCCGAACCTGCTCGCGGACTGAACGCGCGGGTCGATACGCCCGGCGGCACGGCCTCCTTGCGGGCGCCGGTGCCCACCGGCGCGCATGGCATACTCCGCGCCCCTTCAGTGTTGGAGCACGCGGTTGGATCTTGCGCGACTCGAGCGGATCTACGACGCCTACGCGAAGATCTATGACCGCCTGTTCGGGCGCATCTTCGACGCACCCAGACAACGCGCGGTCCAGTGGCTGGCAGCAAAGCCGGGTGAACTGATCCTCGAGGTCGGCGTAGGCACCGGCATCGCGCTGCCGATGTATGGCCCGGGCCCGTTCGTGGTCGGCGTGGACTTCTCGCTGGGCATGCTGCGCGAAGCCTCGACCTGTGTTGCGCGCAACGACCTGCGCAACGTGTGCATCCTGCGCATGGACGCGATGCGCATGGCGTTTCCGGACTCATGCTTCGACGGACTGATGGCCGCATACGTGGTCACCGCGGTGCCGGACTATCGCCGCCTGCTGGCCGAGATGGTCCGGGTGTGCAAGCCGGGTGGGCGCATCGTGATCGTCAATCACCTGCACCATCGCAACCGCCTGATCGCGTTCGGCCAGCGCCTGCTGTCACCGCTCACCCAGCGCCTGGGCTGGCGCACCGACCTGTCGCTCGACGACGTGCTTGCCGGCACGCCGCTCGAGGTCACCCGCGTCAGCACCGTACCGCCGTTGGGCCTGTGGTACCTGATCGAGTGTCGCAACGGCAAGCCGGCGTGAGCCGGCGCGCCGGGCTGATCGCCCTGTTCGCCGGCGCGTTCTGCATCGCCTCTTCCGCGGTCTGGGTCCGGCTTTCGGAGCTCGGCCCGGTGGCCACCGCGTTCTGGCGGGTGGCGCTGGCGCTGCCTGTGCTCTGGGCCTGGGCCTGCTGGATGTCGGTCGAGGCACACCGACTCGCCGGCCGTCGCTTCGGCTGGCCGCTGGCCGCAGCCGGCGCGTGCTTCGCCGGCGATCTCGCGCTGTGGCACGGATCGATCGTCCTCACCTCGGTGGCCAACGCGACCTTGCTCGCCAACTTCACCCCGATCTTCGTCACCATCGCACTCTGGCTGCTGTATGCACAGCGGCCGAGCGGGCGCTTCATGGTCGCGCTCGCGGTCGCACTGATCGGCACCATGGTGCTGGTCGGCGCCTCAGCCAGCGCGCCACCAGCCGCAGGCATGTCAACTGCCGCAGGCGGTTCAAGCCGGCTGCTTGGCGATGCGCTGGGGATCGGCACAGCCATGTTTTATGCCGCCTACCAGTTGCTGCTCAACCGGGTACGCAGCCAGGTATCGACGGCGAGTGTGATGGCCTGGAGCAGTATCGTCTGCGCCGCGCTGCTGTTGCCGATTGCGCTGGCCAGTGGGGAATCGTTGTGGCCGGGCAGCCTGCACGGCTGGTCGATTCTGCTCGGACTGGCGCTGGTCTCGCATGTCGCCGGGCAGAGCCTCATTGCCTACGCGATCGCGCACCTCACACCGACGCTCGCTTCCACCGGCCTGCTGTTGCAACCGGTGGTGGCTGCCTGCTTTGCATGGGTCGTGCTGCACGAGGCAGTCGGCACCCAGCAGTTCATCGGCGGCGCAATCGTCCTCGTGGGCATCTGGCTGGCAACACGGTCAGACAGCGCAGGACCACCGAGGACTGCGCATCGGGCTTGACCGAGTCGGGGTCGACGCTCACTGTGCGCAGGAGCAGGTGGCGCAGCACACGCCACCCGCGATAGGGGAGACAACCGTGGGTGCAGAGCGACTTCATCGTGAACGACACCGAACCGGCAGTGTGGCCTGGCTGCGCGCCTCGGTGCTTGGCGCCAACGACGGCATCTTGTCCACCGCCAGCCTGCTGGTCGGTGTGGCCGCGGCGGCCGCGTCACCGGGAGCGGTGTTGACCGCGGGTGTCGCCGGGCTGGTCGCCGGCGCGATGTCGATGGCCGCTGGCGAGTATGTGTCGGTCAGCTCCCAGTCAGACGCCGAGCGCGCCGACCTCGACCGGGAGCGTGCTGAAATTGCCGCCGACCCCGGCCATGAGCAGGCTGAGCTGGCGGCGATCTACGTCGGCCGTGGCCTGGATCAAGCACTCGCGCGCGAGGTCGCAACACAGTTGATGGCGAAAGATGCGCTCGGCTCGCATGCGTTGGAGGAACTGGGCATTTCGGATGTGACTGTGGCCAGACCGCTGCAGGCCGCGATCAGCTCTGCACTCTCGTTCGCCTTCGGTGCTGCCCTGCCTCTGGCGGCAGCGCTGACCGCCCCGGCCGGCAGCGTCGTGCCAGTCGTCGCTGCGACCGCTCTGGCCTGTCTGATCCTGCTCGGCTGGTTCGGCGCGCGCGTCGGCGGCGCGCCAGCAGGCAAGGCAATCTGGCGGGTGACCTCCTGGGGTGCCGCCGCCATGGCGATCACTGCGGGTATCGGCGCGCTGGCTGGAACGGTGCTTTGAGTACGGCGTCTGCCAAGGCCTCTGCTGCGGCGCCTGATCGTCCCGCCCGGTCCGGCCTGGCGCACGGATGACTTGGGTTTCAAGCTCGTAGACTACCGATGAATAAACGTTTCTTTCCGGTTTCGTGACTGTTCGGTTATCGGTATCATCCCGACAGTTCGCCAGTTCGCCAGTTTGCCACCGCCCTCGACGCGCGCTGATCGATGGTCCGGGGTTCAGATCGGTGCAGTAGCGCACCAGCGCCAGTGAAGCGGTCAAGATGACAGGACGTCCCCACAAGATGCAGGCCCTCGGTCGTACGGTAGAAACGGTAGTCCTGTCACTCATGTGGCTGCTCCTTCCCGCCGCGCCGATCGCGGCCTATGCCATATCAGGGCATGGCTCGTACCTGCGCAACTACCGGCGCACCTGGCGCCAGTGCGCCAGCCAGTTACGTGCGATGGCGCGTGCCCAGGTCATTGCCCGCCGGTTCTACAACGAAAAGCGCGCCTCGCAGCAGAGCCAGTCATGGCGCATCGAAGGCGAGTGCAGCCACTGCGGCCAATGCTGCCTGGACCAGACCTGCGTGTTCCTTGACCGCGACGAGCGGGGACACTCGAAGTGCAGCATCTACGGCAACGCGTTCTTCGGGCTGCTCGCCTGCGCCGAGTATCCGATGACCAAGGACGATATCGAGTTGTACAACTGTCCATCGTTTCGCGCCGAGCCAGTGGACCGACCCGCGCAGATCAGGCTCGGCAGGCACTCGATTCCGGTGGTCGTTCGCCAGGCGACCGTCGACAACGCGATCGACGGCGGCGTATCCAGCCGATCCTGAGTAGTATCCGTCAATGACCGTTCGCACAGGTCTGGCTCGCGCAGCTCTGGATCACCCTGATCACCCTGGCAGTGCCGCCGTCCGGACCCACCCTGTTGGATAGCTCGACCGCCGTCGCCGCAGAGGACGTCACGCCGGTTCGCCCGTGCTATCGCGACGCGAGCCTGGTCAACCTGATGGCTTCGATCGAGGCTGGCATGGGCTTGCGCACTGGCGCCGTGGCGGCCGGACATGCGCCGCTGTCCATCCTGCCGCCATCGCGTATCCAGGCCGCACGTCGCGTCGTGTTGCTGGTGATCGACGGGCTGGGCGACAGCTACCTCGCAACGCACGGACGCGATACCGCGTTCGCGCAGCACCGGATCGGGCGGATCACCTCGGTCTTCCCGTCGACCACCGCAACAGCGATCACCACCTTCCTCACTGGCTGCTCGCCGCGCGAGCATGGCCTGACCGGGTGGAACATCTGGCTCGAAGAGATCGCCAGGGTTGCCACCATCCTGCCCTTCCGCACCCGGGGCGACCGGCAGTTTCTGCGCGAGCTGGGCGTCAATCCGTTGCGTTTCTTCGAACAACCGGTGCCGTTCTCCGCACGGCTGGCCGCCACTGCGTCAACCGTCTCCCCGCGCTGGATCATCGATTCGGACTACAACCTGGCCCACAACGGGCCTTCGCTGCGCTTCCCCTACCAGACCCGCGACCAGTTCTTCGATCAGATCGCAAGCGCGGTGAAGGCGACCGATGATCGCCAGTTCATCTACGCCTATTACCCCGAGATCGATTCGAACAGCCATGACCATGGCACCTACAGCCTGGAGGTCGCAGCCGAACTGTGGCGATTCGACCAGGGGTTCCGCGCCCTGCTGAAGCGGCTGGCGGGCACCGATACGCTGGTGCTGGTCACGGCCGACCATGGGTTCATCGATGTGCCCGAGGCGCACGCGCTCGACATCGACCGCTACCCGGACATTGTCTCGTCCCTCGCCCATCCGCTGTGCGGGGAGCGCCGCTCGGCCTATGCGTATGTGAAGCCTGGATCCAGCGCGCAGTTCGAGCGCGCGGTGGTCGATCAGCTGGGACACGCACTGGACCTCGTTCCGGCCGAACAGGCAGTGGCCGATGGCTGGTTTGGCGACGACTGCGGGCGCGATCATCCCAGCTTCACGCGCCGGATCGGCGACTACCTGCTGATGATGAAGCCGGGCTGGACCATCAAGGACTGGGTCGAGGGCGAGAACCGCCACCGGCTGATCGGCGTGCATGGCGGAACCACGGCAGCGGAGATGTGGGTGCCGCTGGTGGCCTGTGAGTGCTAGCGCGGCTTGCCGCCGATGAACTGGTAGTAGGGCACGCGCACTCCGGGTAACCAGGCGAGGCGCCCGCTGTGTTCCGACAGGTGCAGCGGCTCGAACCGGCGCTCCAGGTAGGGCAGATGGTCCGCGCTCGGATGGACGCCATCATGGCCGAACCAGAGTGGCCAGACCGCCCGCGCGAGGCGGCCATGACGGACATGCCCGGGTGCGGGGTGCGCCCGCGACACATGGAAGTCGACCACGCCGATGCGGCCGCCCGGACGAAGCATCGCGTACGCATTGTCGATCGCCGCGAACCAGTCGGGAATCATCGTCAGCGAGTAGGCACAGAGCACGATGTCCACTGGCTCCGGCGGCTGCCAGAGCGTTGCGTCCGCTTCGACCGTGACCACCTGCGACTGTTCGGCGAAGCGGCGCCGCGCATGCTCGAGCAGCGGCGGACACAGATCGACCAGCCAGGCCTGGCGCAGACCGGCCAGCCGCTGACCGAGAAAGGCCAGGTTGCGTCCGGTTCCTGCACCCAGCTCGACCAGGGCCTCGCCGTCGGCCGGCGCCAGCGCACCGACCAGCTCGCTTCGCCCATGCAGCATCCGCTCGCGGAACCGATCATAGTGGCCAGCTTGTGGTGCATAGAATGCGGTCAGGCGGGCAGCATGGGTTGCAGCCTCCGGTTGCCCGCGCAGCATGCGCCAGAGGATGCGCGCGTCGGCGAAGCTCATCGTCCAGGGCCTCGGTGTTTGCCGCTGGGGTGGCCGCTTCGGTGGCCGCTTCGGTGGCCACTTCGGTGACGCAGATGCGGTTTCAGCTCAGGCACCGGCGAACGTGGCGGCGCCCATCGCCCCAGCGATGTGAAATCCGGCATAGGTGTGCACCCGGTCGTGCCGTGACAGTGCCTGCGCAGTATCCGGGTCGAGCGAAAGCCAGTCGCGCAGTGCCCTTCGCTCACCGCCATGATCGACCAGTGTGCTGTCGAGATAGGCGGGGTCGGCATGGGCGCTGCGGAAGATCGTCCGCGCCCCCGGTGAGGCACGCTTGAGAATCCACTGCCATTCCTCGGCCAGCGCCTGCGGACGGTAGCCGGCCATCCAGTCCATGTGATCGAGCAATACGAAGCGGTCGATCGGACGCTGGTTGGCGATCAGGTAGTCGGTCAGCAGCGTGGTGTGCATCTCGACCCTTTCATGCAGGCCTCGCTGCAGTCTCGCGAACCCTCTTGCGGTCAGGTATTCCGGGCAGCTGTCCCGGGTGTAGTGCCCACGCATGTAGAGCTGCCAGAAATAGTTCCGGTTCAGCGGCAACTCACGGAACACATAGTCGACCGCCGAGCGCACGAAACCGGCGACCCCGCCCTCGTGCTGGCGCTGCACCTCGGCACGCTGCGGATGCGGAACACCCAGCAGGCTCATGGTGAACTGGCGTTCCAGCGTCCACCTGACCCCGGCGTTCCACATCAGCGGACGGGCACGCTCATCGTAGATTGCCCGCTGCGCTTCCAGGCTGCGTGCATCCAGCAGATCGGCGAACGCATTCGCCAGCGCTGGCTTGAGCCGGGAATAGGCACGCACGACACGCCCGACCTGACCGGCGAGTCCGTGCGAATAGAAGGTGTGGCCCGGGCTGCGATGGGCGAACCAGTGCCAGTGCTGGTCCCAGAACTGCCGGGCGAATGGGGACAGCTGGGGGCGCAGCCGCTGGCGGTAGATCTGCTCGAACCCGGTGTGCCGCCCGAAACCGAACAGCGAGAAGAAGTCCTCGTAGTTGAGTGCGCGAATGCCGGCCAACTTGAGCTCGAGCAGCGCGTTTTGTCGCGGATTGGCATCGATCGCCAGCACGTGACCCGCGCCAGCCAACGCATAGTCGAGCGCATTGCAGCCGGCACTGGTGATCACCAGCACAGTATCGGTTGGCTGAAGGTCCAGGGCGATCCGGTCGACCGCAGGGTCTTCCCAGCAGGTGTTGTAGACCAGGGCGCGCGAATAGATCGCGTCGAACATCCGGTCATGTACCCGCTCGATGAGGGAGGGTTTGACCTGGAGTGCGCGGCCTGCCGCCCCCTTGCCGTCTGCGTTGTCATGATTCTGTCTTTCGACCGTCATCCGCATTGTCATCCAGGCTCCCTAAAGTCCGGCTGAGCGTAAGGACGTTTTGTTGCGGTGTCGTGAGACTGCCGAGTCGGTCTCGTGACCAACCGCGCCGACCGGACAAGCGATGGACAGAATCGAGGACGCGACCCTGATAGCCGACGACCCGGCCCGCACCCTGAGCGGCAAGGCCCGCTACCGTACCGTATGGATTTCGGATGTCCACCTGGGCACCAGGAACTGCCAGGCGGAACTTCTGCTCAGGTTCCTCAAGAGCTTCCGCACCGATCAACTCTACCTGGTCGGCGATATCGTCGACTTCTGGGAGTTCGCGCGCAGCGGCATCTACTGGCCTTCCACTCACAACAAGGTCGTACGCCGGGTGCTCAAGATGGCGCGTCAAGGCACCCGCGTGGTGTTCATCCCGGGCAACCATGACGAGAACCTGCGCGAGTACCTGCCGATCCGCCTGGGCGAGATCGAGTGTGTGATGGACGCGGTCCACGAGACCCATGACGGGCGCCGCATCTGGGTGCTGCACGGCGACGACTTCGACCTGATCACCAAATATCACCGCTGGCTGGCCGTGCTCGGCGACCGAAGCTATGTGATGCTGCTCTGGTTGAACCGGTTGCTCAACCGGGCCCGGGCCTCGTTCGGCTTCGGCTACTGGTCGCTCTCTGCTGCTCTGAAGTACAAGGTCAAGCGGGCGGTGAACTTCATCAGCGACTTCGAGCAGGGGCTGGCTCAGGAGGCCAGGCGGCGCGGGGTCGACGCGGTGCTGTGCGGCCATATCCATCATGCCGAGCAGCGGCAGATCGACGGCGTGCTCTATCTCAACTGCGGCGACTGGGTGGAGAGCTGCACCGCTATCGTCGAACATACCGATGGCCGTCTGGAACTCATCCGTTTCGCCGAGACCGGGTTCGCGATGCAGGGTGGCAGGCGTTCAGCCGGCACAGACCATGACGCCGACGAGTTCGCCGATGACCGAGAGGACGTGCTGGCCGGTTGACTGGCCTGGACAGGTCGATGCGCGATGCGCGCTCGCCTACCTCCCGAGTGCGCCCGGGTGGCTGAATGGCGGAAACAACGCGGGTCGGTAGTTGTGGCAGTAGTCCAGCAACATCAGATCCTCGATCAGTTCCGGCGGAAAGCCCTGTCTCAGGTCGCCGCGGTCCATCAGGATCAGCGATTGCAGATACTCGCCACACAATGGCGACCCCCACAGCCCGACCAGACGATCGACGATCCGGGCATAGCGCCGCTCCAGGGGGTGGCGTTCGTCCGGGTCGACCACGGGTGGCTTGACCAGGGTCGCATCGACCGTCGGATCGTACGGAATCGATCGGTCAATCCGGTCGGCATCGAACAGTTTGGGAAAGGGCGTTTCGCTCATGATTGAAGGCGGGGGGCGCTGCAAAGAACGCGAGGGCTTTCGGGCGGCAGGAACAGGGCTCCACTGTGACACCAGTGACCAGTGGCGTACAAGGACCCACGCCGGAGTGACAGCGTGAGAAACCGCCGGACCGTTGACCCACGGCCGACAGGCGGGCGCTTTCCGGGGGCAAACGCACAACCGCACCGCTGGCGGAAGCGGGCAGGAAGCGCAGCCAGAGTGCCTCAGGTCTGCTTCCGCGGGCCGTAGCCACCGCCGCCAGCCGTCTCCATCAGCACATGATCACCTGGCTGCAGAACCCAGTGGTCCGATGGATCGATCGGCTTGCCGTTGAGTTCGAGCCGGCCTGCAGCCCCGGCCAGGCCCCCGGCCAGCCCGGGCGGCGCCGACTTCAATCGGGTCATGATGAACGAGGTCACCACCGGGGATTCGGCAACAACCTCGAACTCGAACCGCAGACCCTCCCCGCCTCGATGCCGGCCCTGTCCACCGCTTGCGCGCCGGATCGACCGACCGATCACCCGGAGCGGAGCCATCGACTCCATCACCTCGATCGGGGTATTGCCCAGGTTGGAGGGAAAGGAAAGCACCGAGTAGCCGTCCCGGTTGGCCGAGGCGCCCTGCCCCGCATTGAGAAAGTTCACCACCGCGAACCGTTGCCCGCGATGCTCGCCAGTCATCGTCACCGACGAGTTGGCCGAGCCCGAGGCCCAGACCCGACCCGGCAGCACATCGGCCAATGCAGTGAAGATCGCCGGGGGCAGCATGTGGCCGATCATCCCGCGCCCGCCGCTGGCCGCCGGATACTTCGGATTCAGGATCGTCCCCGCCGGTGCCCAGGTGGTCATCGGCGCGAAGCTGCCCTCGTTGTTGGGGACGTCCGGGCAGAGCAACGCCTTTACCGGGAACGCGGAGTAGGCGAAGGTATAGATCGGCACCACGTTCACCGCCCGCGGCAGCTGGGGGCTGGATCCGGTGTAGTCTATTGCCAGCCGGTCGCCCTTGACCGTGATCTGGCAGGCGATGATGATCCGCTGCTCGAAGCCGTCATGCTCGACCGTTGACCGGTAGACGCCATCGGGCACCCCGCGGATCGCTTTTCGCATCGCCGCTTCAGAGCGCTTGCGGATCTCGGCACCGAGATCCTCGAGCTTCAGATTCGCCAGCAGCGGCTGCAGGCGCTCTTCCATCATCCGGCAGGCAGCCACCTGCGCCCAGATGTCGCCCATGCCCTGCTCTGGCACCCGGATGTTCTGGCTGATCATGTCGACCAGTGCTGCATCCGGCTTGCCCGCATGCATCAGCTTGAGCCGCGGAATCTGCAGCCCTTCCTCGTAGATCTCGCGGATGCCCGAGTTGCGCAGCCGTCCGCCGATGTCCGGCAGATGGGACACCACCGCAGCGAATGCGACCAGCCGGCCTTTGTGAAACAGCGGCATCGCGGTGTTCACGTCGTGAATATGGCCAGTCCCCATCCACGGATCATTGGTGATCATCACGTCGCCGGGCTTGAGCGTGTGCGCCGGGAACTTGTCCAGAAAATGCTTCACCGTCGCCGGCAGGCTGCCGATGAACGAGGGGATGCTCATCGTCGACTGTGCGAGCGACCGGCCCTGGGCATCGGTGAGCACGACTGCGAAATCGTTGGCGTCACGCACCAGCGTGGAAAACGAGGTGCGCACGAAGGTCGCCGAGGCCTCGTCGACGATGCTGATCAGCCGCTTCCAGAGGATCTCGAGCTCGATCGGGTCGAACACCCGGGCCGGCGCTGAGCCCTTGCTGGAAACCGCTGTCCTTCGGCCAGCCGGAGCTGCGGCGCCCCGGGGTCTGTCGAGCGAACGTCCAGTGGCAGCCATCAGTCGAACTCCTTGATCACGATCGACACGGTGTAGTCCGGCAGGATGGTGACGGTGGAGGCCACCGGCACCACCAGCGTCGACTCGCGCTCCTCCAGAATCAGCGGCCCGGACAATCGGCTGCCTGGCGCAAGCGAGTAGCGGTCGAACACCGCCACCTCGGCAAATCGGCCACGCACCGGCAGGAAAGCGCGGCGCCTGCCCCGGGCAGCCGGCTTGCCGCTCACCCGGGCGTCACCCCACTGGAAACGATGCCGCTTCATCACCGCGCGCGCCGTGAGACGCCAGGTGATGACCTGAGGCTGGGCGCCGGGCACCAGGTCGCCATACAGCTTGCGGTACTGCGTCTCGAACGCCCGGCGCATCACCGCACCTGCGCTGGCATCCAGTATGCGGTACGGAATGCTCACCGGTACGCTGTGTCCCTGGCCGAGGTAGCGCATCTGCGCCCCGATCGACCAGACGATACCGACCGCCGGCACGCTGGCCGAGTCGAGTTCTGCCTGCGCGTCCGCACGCAGCTCGCGCAGCACCCGGCTCGCCATCGCCCAGTCGGTCTCGGCGAGCAGCGCCGGGCTGGACCATGCCCGATCGACCCGCGCCGGCGCCGCCAGCAGGCCGAGGCAGGACCCGGCGCCGGCGGCGATGGTGGCCAGCACGCGCGGAATGCGTAACCGCCGCGCCACCTCGACCGCATGCAGGGGGCCAGCCCCGCCCGTGGCCACCAGGGTGAACTCGCGCGGGTCATGGCCCTTCTCGGCGATATGGATGCGCGCCGCCGATGCCATGTTCTCATTGACGATGTCGACGATGCCGCGTGCGATCTGGTCGGTGGTCATTTTGAGGGGCCGCGCCAGCCGCCCGAGTGCGGCATTGGCGGCGTCGACCGACAGCGTCATCTCGCCGCCGAGGAAGTTGTCCGGGTTCAGATAGCCGAGTACCAGGTCTGCATCGGTGACGGTCGCCTCGCGACCGCCCTGCGGGTAGCAGGCCGGCCCGGGCACCGCACCCGCACTCTGCGGCCCCACGTTGAGCAGACCGAGGTCGTTGACATGGGCGATCGAACCCCCGCCAGCGCCAATCTCGATCAGGTCGATGCTCGGGATCAGGATCGGCAGTCCGGAACCACGCTTGAACCGGTGCACCCGCGCGCACTCGAAGCTGTGCGCGATCAGCGGCTCGCCGCCCACCCCGACGCAGGCCTTGGCAGTGGTGCCACCCATGTCGAAGGCAAGAATCGAATCGATGCCGTTGGCACGCGCGGTGTTCAGTGCCGACAGCACACCGGCTGCCGGTCCGGACTCGAGCAGCATGATCGGCGCCTCGGCCGCGGCCGCCCCGGAGGTGAAGCCGCCGCTGGACACCATGATCTTGAGCACTGCAGTCGCCGCCTGGGCGCTGATCCTGCCCTGCAACTGGTCCAGGTAGCGCGCGACCAGCGGCTGCACATAGGCATTGGCGGCGGTGGTCGACATCCGCTCGTACTCGCCGATCTCGCGTGCGACACCGGACGACACCGACACCGAAAGCGAAGGAAAGCGCTTCGCCAACGCGGCCCGCAACCGGCGCTCATGAGTATCGTTGAGGTAGGCATGCAGCAGGCAGACCGCGACTGCTTCGACCTTCAGCGCCTCGAGTGCCTCCAGCGCCCCGGCAATGGCCGCCTCGTCCAACGGCTGCAGCACCTTCCCGGCCGCATCCAGACGCTCGACGATCTCGATCCGATGCTCGCGCGCAACCAGCGGCGCCGGAATCTGCAGATCCAGATCGTAGAGGTCGTAGCGCCACTCGCGGCCGATGTCCAGTGTGTCGCCGATGCCGGTGGTGGTGAGCAGGGCGGTCGGCGCGCCCTTGCGCTCGATCAGGGTGTTGGTCACCAGCGTCGTGCCATGCACCACTTCGGCCACCGGCGGGACCGCACCTTTCGCAAGCGTTCCCTTGCCTGCCGCTGCCACCTGGCGCAGCAGATCGGCGATCACCGTGCTGACCGCTTCGCCCGGGTCGTCCGGGGTGGTCAGGCACTTGCCCACCCAGATACGACCGCCGGGTGCCAGCACCGCGAGCCCGTCGGTGAACGTACCGCCAATGTCGACGGCGATACGCAGGCTGGCGGTGCGCCCGGGCCTGGCTGCGGATGCGGTCGCCCGGGCTGCGGCACCCGCGTCGGCCGACGCACGCGGCACGCGACGGGCAGAGGTCTTCTTCGATGTACTCAAGGCAGGTTCCGTTCAGGAGATCTCGCGCACCTTCTCGCGACGTTTCAGCCACCAGGCATAGTCTGGCGGCAGCGTATCCAGATAGTCGGGCTCACCGAGTGCGCGCGCAGCATGCACTGGCCAGTTCGGGTTGTAGAGCAGTTCGCGGGCCAGGGCGATCAGGTCGGCGTCCCCGGCCTGCAGCACCGCTTCAGCCTGCGCGGGCTCGGTGATCAGGCCAACCGCGCAGCTGAGCACGCCCGCCTCACGCTTCACCCGGGCCGCGTAGGGCACCTGGTAGCCAGGGATGCGCGGAACGATCGCCATGTTGAGCGGTCCGTTTATGCCCCCGGACGAACAGGTCACCACATCGACGCCGTGCTCGCGCAGCGCACGCGCCAGCGTGACCGTATCGTCCAGGTCCCACACTCCGCCGTCGCCATCGAGCGCAGACACCCGGAAGAACAGGGGTTTGTCCTTTGGCCACACTGCGCGCACGGTGTCGACGATCTGCAGCGGGAAACGCATCCGGTTCTCCAGTGAACCGCCATACTCATCGGTGCGTTGATTGGCCAACGGCGACAGGAACTGATGGATCAGATAGCCATGCGCGCCGTGGACTTCGACGATGTCGAAGCCGCACTCCAAGGCACGCTGGGCGGCGTCGCGCCAGGCCTCGAGCACGCGATCCATCCCGGCGCGATCGAGAACAAGCGGCGTCTGCGCTTCGGCGCGATGAGCGATCGCACTGGGTCCCACCGGTTTCCAGGGCGGCAGCCCGCGCGTGCGATCAGCCTCGGTGAGCGGCTGGAACAACGTCCACGGCGGACCGCTTGCCGCCTTGCGTCCCGAGTGGCCAAGCTGGATTGCCGCTACCGCTCCATGGGTGCGCAGGAAGTCGGTGATCCGGCGGTACATCGGCCGATGCCGGTCGGAGTAGATGCCGGCGCATGCATGGGTCTTGCGCGCGTTGGCCTCGACCGCCGTCTCTTCAGTGAAAACGATACCCGCCCCGCCCAGGGCGAACTTGCCAAGATGCACCAGATGCCAGTCGGACGGCCCGCCCTCGACCGACGAGTACTGGCACATCGGCGACACCACGGTGCGATTGCGGGTGAACAGCCTGCGCATGCGCAGTGGCGACAGCAGCAGGCTCCTCGGCGCGATCAGTTGGCCAGGCAGGCCGGGGAGGTCAGGTTCAGCAGCTTGCCCGGCTGGTCTGGCCCCCCGGTCGCGCGCTGGCGCTGACGTTGCCTCGGGCGCCGGCAGCGGCGCACCCGCACCGGTTGCAGCATCGCTCACTCGATGGTGATCCTGTTCTCGCGCACCAGCCGGCCCCACTTTTCGGATTCCCGTCTCTGATAGACACTGAACTCCTCGGGCGAAGTGGCGGCTATCTCCATGCCCAGCTGGACCAGGCGATCGCGCGTCGCCGGCTCGCCCAACACCTTGACCAGCGCGCCATTCAACCGGCTTACGATCTCGCGTGGCGCGCCGGCGGGCATGAACACGGCGAATGAAGTATGCGTGTCAAAGCCCGCCAGGCCCGCCTCGTTGGCCGTGGGTACCTCCGGCAGCAACGGCGATCGTTGCGAACTGGTGATCGCCAGCACCCGGACCCGGCCGGCCCTGGCCTGCTCCAGCACGGTGATCACATCGACGAACGAGAGCGCGGTTTCGCCAGAGAGCAGCGCCTGGAACGACGGCCCGCCGCCCTTGTAGGGGATATGCACCATCTCCAGCCTGGCCGCGTTGCGGAACATTTCGGTCGACATGTGGCTGGTCGCGCCATTACCGGCCGAAGAGTAGTTGACCTGCCCGGGACGCTTGCGGGCGAACTCGATGAACTCACGCAGACTCTTCACCGGCACAGATGCATGCACCGTGATCGCCTGCGGAGAGCGCGCGATCAGCATCACCGGCGCCAGCGACTTCTCGTTGTCATAGCCGAGCTCCTTGTACAGGAAAGGGGCCATGACGAAGGTGCTGTTGGTGCCGATCAGCAGGGTGTAACCATCCGGCGCGGACTTGGCCGCAAGCGCCGTGCCGATGGTGCCTGCCGCCCCGGCCCGGTTCTCCACCACGAACGGCTGGCCGAGTTGCTCCGACAGCCGCTGCGCCAGAATACGGCCGAGCGTATCGGTCGATCCACCGGTCGCCCACGGGATGATCACCCGCACCGGCTTGGACGGCCAGGCCGGCGTCTGTGCCCCTGCCGCTGCCGCCATCCCGATCAGCAATGCAATCAGCGCTGCCCTGCAAGCGCCGGCACAGATTCCACGAGTGCTCTTAGCCATCAACACGCTCCGTCGACCACCACATTACCGGGAAAGTATGTTCACCAGCACCAGCCACCCGCTTGCCGGTGCCCGCTGGTCCAGCAGACAACCCTGCCTGCGCCTGCCCGCGTCTGCGTTACGCCTGCCCCGCGCAGGCCATCGGCAGCAGCGCAGCAGGAAGACCCGGCAACCAGTGTGCCGGGATTGTAGCCCTGCTACAACGCGCCCGAGGAGCCACCGTCCAGGTTGACACTGGTTCCGGTGACATAGCTCGCCGCGCCTGAGGCGAGAAAGGCGATCACGTTGGCCGCCTCTTCCGCTTCGCCGAAGCGCCCGAGCGGAATGCCGGCCGACTTCGCCCGATCCGCGTAGTAGGTCTCGCGCGGGGTTCCGGCCTTGTCCGCCCGCTTCTCGTGCTGCCCACTCTTGATCAAGCCGATGCACACGGTATTGACCAGAATGTTGTCTTTCGCATAGTCCTTGGACAGCGCCTTGGTCAGGGCGAGACCGGCCGCGCGGGTGACCGCGGTCGGGGTCGAACTGGCGCGCGGCTGCTTGCCTCCGATGGTGGTGATGTTCACGATGCGGCCGCCGCCACGCTTCTGCATGTGCGGGATCGCCGCGCGGCAGCCGCGAATGGCGCCCATCAGCTTGAGCTCGATGTCCAGGTGCCAGGTGGCGTCGTCGACATCGCCGAAGTGCTTCGCGATCGAGGTGCCCGCATTGTTCACCAGGATGTCGATGCCCCCGAACCGGCTGGCCACCTGTTCGATGAACGCCTGCAACTGGTCGGCCTGCATCACGTCGACGCTGACCGCCAGCACTTCACCGCCAGCGGCATGGATGGCCGCCGCCGCTTCGTCCAGCGGGCCCTGCCGACGTGCGCAGATCGCCACTTTCGCCCCTTCCCGCGCGAGCACCATTGCGGTTGCCCGCCCGATGCCCTCGCTGCCGCCAGTGATGATCGCGACCTTGCCCTTGAGTGCCAGATCCATCCTGTGTCTCCCGATGTAGATTGTCGATGGTGATCGAGTGCGCGAAGGAAAAGGGGCCAGGGTCGATTTCCGCGGCACGTTCCAAAGTGAAGCTCCAGCCTCGCAGGCGGAAATCGACCCTGGCCCCTTTTCCGGTGATTGAGTGAGGCGATACGCCTAAAAGGTGCCCAGTCCAGCCAGCCCCGTTGCCAGGTCCATGTCGTCGACCAGTTTGCGCGCCACCAGATTGCGCAACGTCTCGGTGGTGCCCCCACCCAGGCTGCCGTAGCGCACACCGCGGAAGAAGCGCGACACAGCGAACTCGTCGACGAAGCCGTATCCGCCATGCACCTGGATCGCCTCGCTGGTGACCCGGATGCCCATCTCGTTGCAGTAGATCTTGGCCGCTGCCGCCAGCGTCGGGTCCGGGAAATCATCGCCGGAGTGCGCAGCGCGCCAGAGCAGGCTGCGCGCAGCTTCGATGTCGACGAACATGTCGGCTGCCTTCCAGCGCATGCCCTGGAACTCGCCGATCGGTTTGCCGAAGGCCGAGCGGTCGCGCAGGTAGCGGATCGAGGCCTCGAGCGCACCTTCGGCCAATCCGAGACAGATCGCCGGATTGAGGATGCGCTGCGTATTGAAGGCGCTCATCAGGCGCTTGATGCCGTGGTCGGTGATCACCAGGTGCTCGCGCGGCTGCACACAGTTGTCGAATACTACTTCGCACAGATACTCGCCGCCCATCGTGTGGTACTTGGCTGTTGCCGTGACCCCGGGCGCGCCCTTCTCCACCAGCACACAGCCGATGCCGGCCCCACCAGGCACGTTGTCGACGCGGGTGAACACCACCATCATGTCGGCAATGTCGGCGCGGCTGATCAGGGTCTTCACCCCGTTGATCACCACCTTCTCGCCGTCGATACGGGTGTTGGTGCGATAGTTGGCGACGTCGGTGCCGGCATCCGGCTCGGTCATGCAGATCGACAGGATCGCCTCGCCAGTGGCCACCCGGGGCAGGATCGCCCGCTTGACGCTCTCCGGTGCGTAGGTCGAGATGATCCGGGTCTGGGTGCCGACCTCGCCGAGCACCGCCATCGCAGTCACATAGCAGGCCTTGCCGATCTCCTCGAGCGCCAGTGCAGTCTCGAAAATGCCCATGCCGGAGCCGCCATACTCTTCCGGCACCGCCATCCCCATGACGCCGATCTCGGCCAGCGCCCGCAGGTTCTCCGCCGGCCAGGTGCCATCGAGCCACTTCATCGCATTCGGTTCGAGCACGTCGCGGCGCACTTTGGCCACCGCGTCGACCAGCGCCCGCTGTTCCTCGTTCAACCGGAAATCCATGCCTGCCTCCTGGTAAAAAAGAAATCCTGCGGCGTGCGCAGCCGCGCGGGCGGTGGCGCGCTTATCGCCGCAGCAATTGCGTCAAAGCGCGCACCGCCTCATCGATCGTTGCGCACACGTTCACTCCCGCGCCTGCCAGTGCTGAGCGTTTTGCTTCCCAGGTGCCATGCGCACCCCAGGTCAGGGCCCCGGCATGACCCATGCTCACGCCGCCAGGCGCAGTGCGACCGGCGATCAGCGCAACCACCGGCTTGTCCAACGCGCCACCACGCAGCACCTGGGCAAACTCCTCCTCTTCTGTGCCACCGATCTCGCCGACGAGCAACACCGCCTCGGTCCGTCCATGCCGGGCGAAGAACGGCGCGAGGTCGGCGAAGCGGGTGCCCTTGACCGGATCTCCGCCGACGCCGATCCATACCGACTGGCCGAGCCCGGCCTGCACCAGCCGGAAACCCACCTCGTAGGACAAGGTGCCGCTCTTGGAGGCGATCGCGACCGGACCGGGCGCCAGCGACACCTCAGGCAGAAAGCCGAGCTTCGCCTCGCCCGGCACCGCGATGCCCGGCGTCGATGCACCGATCCAGATCGCATTCGCCGAATCGACCTGATGGCGGATCGCCACTGCGTCATGCACCGGCACGCCTTCGGCCGGCGTGACGATCAGCCGGAGGCCCGCGCCCAGTGCTTCATCGACTGCAGCGCGCACCTGCCCGGGCCCGACCAACACCACGCTCGCCACCGCAGCGGTCGCCGCAACGGCCTCGGCGCACGATGCAAACACCGGTACGCCGCCCACCGATTCCAGGTCGCGGCGCGAACTCACGCCGCCCACGATCGAGGTGCCAGCCGCGCGCATCATCTGGGCATGGCGCTGGCCGGCACGGCCGGTGATGCCCTGCACCAGCACCGGCGTGTGTCGGTCGATCGCCAGCCGGAAAGCCGGTCTCGGATTCATCGCGCGCCCATCAAGCCGGCAGGTCCAGCCGCTGGCGCACCGCATCGATCGCCAGCGACAGATCGGACTCGACCGCAATACCCCGCGCACTCAGCACTTCGACCGCTTCATCGAACCCCGGCCCGGCGAGGCGCGCCACCACCGGCACCGAAAGCGCGGGCACCGCATCCAGTGCCTGCGTCAACAGCCTGGAGAACTCGCCCAGGTGAGTGATGCCGGCAAAGATGTTGACCAGCAACACTCGCACCTTTGCGCCCTCGGTCATCCAGCCGAGCACATCGATCAGCCGCTGCGGGTCGCCACGCAGTCCGCCAGTGCGAACATCGAGGAAGTTGTACGGCCTGAGACCCTGGGCGCGCAGCTCATCGATCAGCATCATGCTCAGCCCGGCACCGGTGGTGAGCAGACCGATCTCGCCGTCCGGATCGACCACCACATAGTCGCAGCCGTGGCGCCACTTGCGCGCCGCTTCAGGGTAACGGGTGGCAGCCTGCTCGACCAGCCGCGCCAGCAGCGGACGGCGCAGCAGCGCATTGTCATCGCTGATCAACTTGGCGTCGCCAGCCAGCCAGCGGCCGTCCGGCAGCACGAACAGCGGATTGATCTCGATCAGCTGGGCATCGAGTTCGATGAACGCCTGCCCGAGGCGCGCACCCGCCTCGATGACCGCCCTCCGATGCTCCGGGACAAGCCGTAGCGCAGCCCTCGCCACCGCGTCGGCGATCGCCTGCGCATCCAGCCCGGCGCTTTCGCGCACGATCGCCTCTGGGTCGACAGCCTCGATGTCAACGCCACCATGATCGGAGGCGATCACCAGCACACGGGCTTCAGCGGCATCCAGGGCGAGCGACAGATAGACCTCGCTTGCGCCACCAATCGCCTGCTCGATACGGCAGCCGGCCACCTGCGCCGGCCCGTCCAGCATCTGTCGTGCGATCAGACCCGCCTCTATCTGATTCTGGGCCCGGCGTATGCCGCCTGCCTTGCCCCGGCCACCGCTGGCCACCTGCGCCTTGACCATGAACGGCCCGCTGCCCAGCCGGGCCAGGTCGAGGTCATGGTCATGGTATCGGTCGGGGCCGGGGTCAGCGTCCGGCTCGGAGTGGGTCAGTCGAGGCTCGCCGCGGCCGATCCCGCGGTCGATCCATACGCCATCCGGCGCCGCAATGCCGAACCCGGCCAGCAGGGTCTTCGCATCATGCTCGAACAAGAACATCAGCAGCAACCGGACATCAGAACTTCTCGCTCCATGGCCGCAGCTCGACTTCGGTGCTCCACGCACTCCTCGGCTGCAGCACCAACTGCAGGTAAGTCAGGGCGATCGCCTCCGGATCGAGCAGGCTGTCCGGCGCATCGGCCGGTACCGGCCGTGCTGTCGAGCGGATGCCGCCATCGATCACCACATGCGCGACATGAATCCCGTGCGGCTGAAGTTCCCGGGCCACGCTCTGGGCGAGGCCGCGCAATGCGAACTTGCCCATGGCGAAACTCGCCGACAGCGGATAGCCCTTCACGCTGGCCGAGGCGCCGGTGAACAGCAGTGTGCCGCTGCCGCGCGCGAGCATCCGCCGGGCCGCCTGCTGAGCGACCAGAAAACCCCCGAATGCGGACACCGAGATTGCCTCGGCCACCGCCGCCGGATCCAGATCGGCGATCGATCCGCGCACCCTGCGGCTCGCGTTGTACAGGACCACCGTTGGCGCTCCGAGTTCATCGTCGACTGCAGTAAACAGCGCATCGACTTCCGCGGCACGAGTCGAATCACAGGCATAGGCACGCGCGCCAGTCTGCACGCAAAGTGCGGCAAGTTTGCTCGTGTCGCGCGCAGCGAGCGCGACATGCATGCCCTGCGCGGCAAGCAGGCGGGCGAACGCCGCCGATACCCCGGCACCGGCGCCGACGATCAATGCAACGCGCCCGGCGAGTTCCGTCATACTGGGGCCGATCCTTGCCGTGTCTGCGCCGGGCTGGTGCTAGTAGCCGCCGCTGGACGGACCGCCCACCGGCTTCATCGGCGTCCATCCGGTCAGCCGTCCCACCTCGGCCTTTACATAGCCGGACATGGCGACCCGGTCTGGCACCAGCATCACCATGCCGAAGCCCTGGTCGATATAGCGTTGCGAGAACTTCGAGCTGTTGGTGTGAATCCCGGCCACCACACCCTGCCTGCGGCACGAGGCCAGAATCGCGTTCACCGTCTCGACATGCTTTGGCTCGTCATTGTCCATCACCGGCGGCAGGCCGAGGGCGAGCGCCAGATCGGTCGGGCCGATGTACGCGGCGTCGACCCCCGGTGTCGAGATGATCTCGTCCATCCTGGCGATTCCTTCCGGGGTCTCGATCATCACCACACAGGCCACTTCTTCGTCCGCATGCTTCTGGTAGTCGGCACCGGCGTAGAGCAGCACCCGGTTCGGCCCATTGCTGCGCATGCCTTTCGGCGGATAGCGGCAGGCGGCTACCGCGCGCTCGGCCTCGGCGCGGTTGCTGACCATCGGCACGATCACGCCATAGGCGCCGGCATCGAGCACCTTCATGATCATCGACGGCTCGTTCCACGGCACACGCACGAACGGGGTGACGTCGGTGGTCGAAATCGCGGTGAGCATCGGCACCACGTCGGAGTAGTCGATGCAGCCATGCTGCATGTCGATACACAGCCAGTCGAGCCCGGTATGCGCCATCACCTCGACTGCAAAACAGTGCGGTATCGACAACCACCCGCCGACTGCCGGCTTGCCCTCGCGCCACAGTTGCTTGACCCGGTTCCTGCGCATCGTCCCCTCCAGATGGGTTGGCCGCGATCAAAGCCACGGTAGTTTCCGGAGTATACGTGCACGCCTGGACAGTGGCCGCCACCCGTTTCCGGCGCCGCTGCCCTGGCAGCCGCGTCGCCCGACCCCCCCGCTCAGCCGGGTCGGTACCCGTGCGAGAGGGCCGCGATCACCTGCTCGCCGGTTCGATTGGCGGCCGCCGCGGCCTCCGGACTCTCGGCCCCGAGTGGACTGCGTACGATGAAATCGTACATCTGCGCGACGCCCTCATAGGTCGCCACCGGCAGTCCAACCGCCTCGAACGTAAGCGCAATCTCACGCATCTCGGGCGCCCAGCGATAGGCTTTTGGCGTCATTTTCGGCAACTGCTCCATCGCGAAGGCATGCACGCCCGGCGACATGGCGGCATATTCGGCAACCACTGCATCGGTAACGCCATAGCGGTCGGCAGCCACCATGATCTGTGCCGCCAGCGCCTGTACCCCCTTGCCCAGCGCGGCGAAGCACATCTTCACCGCTGCGGCGTCGCCGATACGCTCGCCGGCAACGCGGATCAGCAACTGCGGCGTGGCCAGCGCCAGCACATCCTGCGCCCCGGGCCCGGACACGTAAAGCCGCGGGGCCGCCCGGCCGCGCGGTGGCAGGCCGATGATGCCCACGTCCAGCATCCGTCCACCCGCACCGGCGATGACTGCCTGCAGTTCGTGCTTGGACTCCGGCGCGAGCGCATTGCAATCCAGAAACAGGGGATGCCGGCCGGTCGCGGTCATGGCGGCCGCCACCTCCTCGGCAAAATCGAGTGCCGATGCCGGATTCATGATCGACATCACCACATCGGTCTGCTCGACCAGGCGAGCGACCGAACCGACGTCGGTAAGCCCGGCACTGCGCCCCAAGGCGCGGGTGCGTTCGCTGCGGGCGTCCAGCGCTGTCAACACCTCGAAACCCGCGCTCTTCAACTGCTGCGCCACCGCCTGGCCCATGTCCCCCGGGCTCATCACGCCGATCGTTTTCATCTGGCACGTCTCCCTATGGATGATCGCCGCATCCGGGGCGATGCACACGCCCGCAACCGCGCATTTCTCCCCCGTCGCGGCTGCAGCTTACCCGACCGGCGAAACATGCAGGTACACGGGCTGCTCGCCGATGGACTAAAATGCGGGCTTTCACGCGTAGCTTCACCGCAATTCACGGTAGCGGTTCGCGGTTCAGTGCCGCAGTTGCGTTCCGTAGTCATCTACAGGTTTTGCGCGCGCACTGCAGCTTGATGCTCCGCTGCACCCCACGACGTCCCAGCCCGCAGGAGGTTCACCATGGCCCAGGCCGACCGCATCCGTTTCTTTACCAAGCCCGGCTGAACAAGCTGCCTCCGGACGAAAGAGTTTCTTTCGCGACTCGATATCGAATTCGACATCATCGATATCTTCAACGACCCCGACGGGCTGGCGCAACTGACTGCACTCGGGGTGAAGACCACGCCGGTGGTAGCGCGCGGGGACCAATACGTCCTCGGCCAGGTGATCGGCGACGTAGCCAAGTTTCTCGGCCTGTCGTTCGATGGGGGCCAGGCGCTGACGCCAGCGCAGCTGGTCGGCAAGGCCGACCTGGTGCTGTCGGGCGCGCAGCGGTTCATCCCGCAGCTGCCGCAGAGCACATTCACCGAGTTGCTGCCGATGAGCGGTCGCAAGCGCACCTACCGTGAGCTGTCGCATCATCTGGTGCGTATCCAGGAGGCCCTGCTGGAGGCGACCCAGGGCGTCGAGTTCACCATCGAACAGCCGGTGAAACCGCCGGAGGATTCGATCACCCAGCCGCAGCAGGTGGCGGACTATGCGGCCAGCACCCAGCGTCGACTGCGCGAATGGTGGGCGCAGCAGGAGAAGACCGACCCGGGCTGCAAACAGGTGGTGCAGACCTACTTTGGCGCCCAGCCGTTGTCGGTGCTGCTGGAGCGCTGTGCCTGGCATTCGGCACAGCACACCCGGCAACTGCAGTATCTGCTGACACGCATGGGCATCGAGCCGAACCAGCCGTTGACTGCCGAAGACCTGAAGGGTCTGCCGTTGCCTGAGAAGGTCTGGGAAGAGTAGCGTCATGCCGTGAACGATCCTGCCGTTCCCGTACTGCATCCTCCTTCGGTCGACCGGCTGTTGCGTTCGGCCGAAGGCGTGGCGCTGATCGAACGGCACGGTCGTTCAATGGCCCTGGAGGCCGTGCGCGACGGGCTGCAAGCGTTGCGCGCCTCCGCCGCAGCCTTCGACCCCGCGATGTTCTTCGGCGCCTGTGCAGCGCGCCTGCGGCAGGACAGCCAGCCCGGGTTGATGCCGGTGTTCAATCTCACCGGCACCGTCCTGCATACCAACCTCGGGCGCGCCTGGGCCGCCCCCGAGGCGATCGCTGCGGTCACCGCGGTCATGGGCCAGCCGGCGAACCTGGAGTTCGATCTGGCCACCGGCCGCCGGGGCGAGCGCGACACCCATGTCGAGAAGCTGCTCTGCCGGATCACCGGGGCAGAAGCCGCGACGCTGGTCAATAACAACGCAGCCGCCGTGCTGCTCACCCTGACGGCTCTGGCCGCACGGCGCGAAGTGATCGTGTCGCGCGGCGAGTTGATCGAGATCGGCGGCGCCTTCCGGATGCCGGACATCATGAGCCGCGCCGGTTGCAAGCTGCGCGAGGTCGGCACCACCAATCGCACGCACGGCAGCGACTATGAAGAGGCGATCGGCAAATCGACCGCCGCGCTGATGCGGGTGCATCCGAGCAACTATCAGGTGCAGGGCTTCACCTCGGCGGTGCAGACCCGGGCCTTGGCAGACATAGCCCATGCCCATGATCTGCCGATGCTGGAAGACCTGGGCAGCGGGTCGCTGATCGATCTGGCGCCCTACGGACTGCCGCATGAACCGACCCCGCAGGAGGCACTGGCCGATGGCGCGGACGTGGTGACTTTCAGCGGCGACAAGCTGCTCGGGGGTCCGCAGGCCGGACTGATCGTCGGGCGCAAGGCGCTGATCGATCGCATCCGCAAGTGCCCGCTCAAGCGCGCTCTGCGCCTGGACAAGATGACCATTGCCGCACTCGAGGCGACGCTTCGTCTGTACCTCGACCCGGACCGTTTGCGCGAGCGCCTGCCGACACTGCGCCTGCTTACCCGCCCGCAGGACGAGATACGCGCCTGTGCCCACCGCCTGCAACCGGTGTTCACCCAGGTGCTGGGCGAACGCGCCGTGATCGAGGTGATCGACTGTTCCAGCCAGATCGGCAGCGGGTCGCTCCCGGTCGACCGCCTTCCCAGCGCAGCGCTGTCGATCCGCATGAAGGGCCGAGGCGGCGGCCTGGAGCGCATTGCCGCGGCAATGCGTTCGTTGCCGCGCCCGGTGGTCGGCCGTATCCACGAGAACGCGCTGCTGCTTGACCTGCGTTGCCTGGAGCCTGGTGCAGAGGCGCTGCTGGTTGCGCAGTTGCCGCAGCTTCGAAACGGACCCCAGCCCGGCCAGTCATGATCATCGCTACCGCCGGGCATATCGACCACGGCAAGACCCTGCTTACCCACCGGCTGACCGGCATCGACACCGATCGCCTGCCGGAAGAAAAGCGTCGTGGCATCTCGATCGACATCGGCTTCGCCCATCTGCGGCTGCCCGACGGCAACACCATCGGCTTCATCGACGTACCCGGCCATGAGCGCTTCGTGCGCAACATGCTGGCTGGCGTCTCCGGCATCGACTTCGTACTGATGATCGTCGCCGCCGACGACGGCGTGATGCCGCAGACACGCGAGCATCTGGCGATCCTCGACCTGCTGGGCGTCGATCGTGGCCTGCTGGTGATCACCAAGACCGACCGGGTCAGCGCAGCACGGGTCGAGGCAGTGCTCGCCGAGTCGCGTGCACTGGTCGCCGGAACCTCGCTCGCCGAGGTGCCGGCGATGGCGGTGTCTGCCATGACCGGCGATGGCATCGACGCGCTGCGTGACCATCTGATCGCAGCGGCCAGGGCGCATCGTGCCCAGGCGAGCGAGGGGCGCCATTTTCGCCTCTCCATCGATCGCTGCTTCACCGTGGCCGGTAGCGGCACCGTGGTCACCGGCACCATCTTCGCCGGCGCGGTCCGGCTGGGCGACGCGCTCTGCCTGTCGCCCTCGGGCGTTGCGGTGCGGGTACGCGGATTGCAGGTGCAGGGCCACGCCACCGAGCATGCGCGGGCCGGTGACCGCTGCGCGGTGAACCTCGCCGGCGCCGACCTGCAGAAGGATGCCATCAGCCGCGGCGAATGGCTGGTCGCACCGCCGATCCATGCGCCGGCAACCCGGATCGACGTGCGGCTCCGGGTGCTGGCGAGCGAGGCGCATGCGCTGCGTCACTGGACGCCGCTGCACCTGCACCTGGGCACGGTCGATGTCACCGCCCGCCTCTCGACCCGACGTGACCTCTCGATCGCGCCCGGCAGCGACGCGATCGCGCAGCTGGTGATCGATCAGCCGATCGGTGCGCTGGCCGGCGACCGCTTCATCGTGCGCGACTTCGGCGCGCAGCGCACGATCGGCGGCGGGCGGGTGATCGACCCGTTCCCGCCCCCGCGCCGAAGGCGGATCGCCGAGCGGCTGGAGGAACTGGCTGCCCTCGACACCTCGCGCCCGGCAGACGCGCTGACGGCCCTGCTCGCGCGTATCAGCGCCGGCATCGATCTCGCCCTGTTCGAACGCCGATTCAATCTGACCGCCAGCGCCGCACAGCAGCTGTTCGCCGATGCCGGGGTGACCATTCTCGGGCGCGAACAGAGGCGTGGCTTTGCGCAAGCCCGGCTCGCAACGATGCGCGAGCGCCTGGTCGACGAGGTACGAGAGTTTCACCGGAAGTCACCCCAGGCCACCGGCATCGAGCTGGTGGCGCTGCAGCGCGCAGCCGGCCTCGCCCTGCCGGACGAGATTCTGCAGGCGCTGCTGCGCGATGCAGTACAGACCAAAGTACTGGAACTTGCTGGCGGCCTGGCCCGCGTGCCCGGTTTCGACCCGGCAGCCAACAGCGCGGACGAGGCGATGTGGAAGCGCGTGCGCCCCCTGCTCGCGAAGACGCCGAGCGCGCCACCGCAGGTGCGCGAGATCGCAGCGACGCTCAAGCTCGACGAGAAGTCGCTGCAGGCGATGCTGCAACGTCGGATCAAGCGCGCGGAACTGGTGCGCCTCGATCCCCAGCGGGTGTATCTGCGCTCGGCGATCGTCGCTCTGGCTGCCATCGTCGAGCGCACCGCAGACAGCGTGCCGGGCGGACAGTTCAACGCGGCCCAGTACCGCGACCAGGCGGGCATCGGCCGCAGTCTGGCGATCCAGGTGCTCGAACATTTCGATGGTGCTGGCCTGACCCTGCGCGTGGGCGATGCGCGCAAGCTGCGCCGTCGCGCTGCCGAGGTCTATCCGGAAGCTGCACAGGGCGCGTCACCCGCACCCTCGCCCCGGGGATCAGCGCCCGCCTGAGCAGCACTCGATCGAGCAGTGGGTGCTGGGATCGGTCCGGCAGCGGGTCCGGCAGCCATGCGACAATCGGGCGACTGCAACGGAAGGGAAACGTCCCCGGTGGGACGGCCGGACTTCAAACCCGGTGAGGGCTGTGATCCAGTCCTCCGTGCGTTCGACTCGCACTCTCTTCCGCCATCGCCCAATCGTTCAGTGGCCATTGCAGCCGGTCGCCGCCAAGCTGGCACCGCCAAGCTGCTTGACACAGGACCCTGTCGTTCCTTATGGTAGAGGACCATGTTTATCTATGGCAGCAGAACTCGAGGCGAACCGCTGATCCTGGAAGTCGATCCCGGAGGCACGCCGCGCCGCTGGCTTTTGGTGGAAGAGGCGATCACCTACCACGCCAAGCATCAGGTGGCCTGGTCGATCGGTACTACGGTGCGGACCTATCATGGGGGGATGTCGCGCACCACGGGCGAGCGATCCGAAATATCGACTGCCAGCATCGTCGCGATCAAGGGTGCCGGTGTCTTTGCCAAGGAGTATCAGCGCGAGCCAGCGCTGATCAATTCTGCGTTGTTCGTGCGTGATCGCCAGATCTGCGCTTACTGCGGCGACCGGATGCGCGAGCGCGACCTGTCGCGCGACCATATCGTGCCGATCTCGCGCGGCGGACTGGACCGCTGGATGAATGTGGTCACCGCCTGCCGTTCATGCAACAGCAAGAAGGACAACCGCACGCCCGAGGCGGCGCGGATGCCCCTTCTCTATCTGCCCTATGTGCCCAACCGCCATGAGCACATGATCCTGCAGAACCGTCGGATCCTCACCGATCAGATGGAGTATCTGATGGCGCGGGTGCCAAAACACAGCCGCCTGCACACCTGACCGGCAGGTCGTCGATTTTCTGCAGCACTCAGGCTGCCTTCGGTTGCCTTCAACTGGCGGCTGTTCAGGTTCCGTAACGCACATTGGTCCGTGCCTGACCAATGGCGGCCAAAGCGCTGTAGCAGGCAAGCCATGCAGTCTTCGGGTTGTCCGGGTCGGCGACATTGGCGAGTTTGATCGAGATGTCGCTCGCCTGGCCTCGGATGTTGATGAAGTGGGTGTTTCGGATCAGCGCGGGATCAGCCACCACTTTGAGCCGCGTGCGGTCAAAGCCGATGCCGGCAAGTGCCAGGCCGGCGGCGATGTTCACGTTGGCCGGGAAGTAGCCAGCGCCTTCGCGCACCGGTCCGTCATAGAGCACGGTCGCTTCCTTCATGCCGGCCAGATCCACGCCCAGTCGCTCGACATAGGCAATGCCCTTCCAGGCGATCGGTGGCTTGGTGACCGCGATCGAAATCTCATCGACACCAGCGAGCACCATCGGCTTGAGTGCGTCCAGACCGCAGATGCCGCCGGAGGGCACATAGAGCAGTCCATCTGCGCCGCGGGCCATCACCTCCAGCCGGGCGCGCAGTCCGTCATCGGCCAGTGCGCCGCAGGACAGCACGATCAGCGCGATGCCACGCGCAAGCACGGCTTCACCATAGAGCTGAACTGCCTCATGACCTGCGGCTTCGACCACCACATCGGGTTCGGTGGCGAGCAGCGCTTCTATCCCGGTGACGAACGCACAGCCGTTGGCCTCGGCCAGTGCCCGTCCGCGCGAATTGGGGCTGCGCCCCATCAATGCCACGACTTCGACTTCACCAAGCGTCCCGCGCTGGGTGTGCTCGAGCGCGATACGCGCAATGCTGCCTGCCCCGATGATTGCCACCCGCATTGCCATACTCCCTGAAATCCTGGCCGGCCCCGACAAGAGAGTCGGGCGATACCGTGTTCGCCGTCTCCGGTGCGCGACCAGCGACAAACGCCTGTCTTCGTCGGCGTCTCTTTCGCCGACTCGTTCGCCACTACCGCCAAGTGTGCCATGCTCCAGACCGATCCGAGGGCCCGTGGTCCCCAATCGGCGCCGACGCCCTCATCGCAGGAGCTATCGATGGCGGAGAAGATGAACGAGACACAAGTCAGGTCCAGGTTCAGATCGAGCCGCTGCACACCGCCCTGCCGCATATCCGATCCGGCAAGACGCGCGCTCTGGCGGTGACCTCCACTGCCCGCTTGCCGGTGCTGCCCGACACCCCGACACTGGCCGAGGCGGCCGGGTTGCCCGGCTACGAACTGATGCTCTGGTTCGGTCTGCTCGCCCCGTCCGGCACACCGCCGGCGATCGTGCAGCGGCTCAATCGCGAGATCGCCCGCGCCATCACCTCGCCGGATGTACGGGAGCGATTCGCCCAACAGGGTGCCGAACCGTCGCCTGCCCAGACGCCCGAGCAGTTCAGCGCGTTCATCCAGCGCGAGATCAAGCGCTGGGCCGAGGTGGTCAGGGTGTCCGGAGCGAAGGTGGACTGAGCAGACCGATGTTCAGCCCCGCACCTCCCGCATCAAGCAGGCGGTTGTCATCATTCGGGGGTGCGCCGCCCAGGCCTCGACCGGAACCGGCAGCCGACGAACCCAGTTCGCATGTTCGTGCGTCGTGCCAGGCAGATTGGTCGCTTCAACCAGATCGAACACGTCTTCCGGGTTGACCATCACCCACATCGAACCGGTTCGCGCCAGCATCGCATGCACTGCGTCGACGATGAATGAAGGCAGGGACGGGTAGTTGCCCGGGTCGGTCGACGCCCCGGGGGGCAACAGGCCGAGTTCCGCCAGAGTCGCCAGCAGACCCTGGCGGGCCTCACCCCTATCCCAGGAAAACCGGTCGAACTGCTGCGCGTCGAGCAATCCGAGCTGCTGGCGCAACTGCAGGTCATGGCCGATCCACCATCCCTGCAGAGGGGACAGATCATGGCTGCCGACCGAGGCCAGTGACAGACGAGGATAGACGTCCGGCGCGCGAAAACGGGTCGCCGACTCGCGCTCGAACACGAGCAATCGGTAGGACAGCACATCGGCGGCCTGCAGCCCGGTACGCACC
Organism: Burkholderiales bacterium; assembly: GCA_038205245.1. Classification (GTDB taxonomy): domain Bacteria; phylum Pseudomonadota; class Gammaproteobacteria; order Burkholderiales; family CAIKXV01; genus CAIKXV01. The sequence goes on along the minus strand of JBBRCD010000016.1, from coordinate 8,699 downwards.
GCCGGGGGCACCGTGCCCAGGTCCTCGCCGATCACCATGCAGGCGCTGCGCACACTCTCGATCTTCAGGCAGGCCATCAGTGCGGCGAACGGATAGTCGACATAGGTGCCCGCCCCGGCACCCGCGCCCGACGGAATCCAGAACAGCCGCATCAGGCTCATCACATGATCCAGGCGTAGCGCGTCGTAGAGCGCCATGTTTGCCTGTAGCGCCTGGCGAAACGGCGCGCAGGCGCGCGCAGGCAACCGGTCCGGCCGGTATGGCGGCAGTCCCCAGTCCTGCCCCTTGAGGTTGAAATCGTCTGGCGGACAGCCGGTGCTGATCGACAGGGCGTAGTCGTCTTGAGCGGCCCAGACCTCGGAGCCCCCGAGATCGGCGCCCAGCGCAAGATCGCCATAAAGCGCGACCCCGGCGGAGCGCGCATGCGCGCGAACCTGCTGCCACTGCAACCGGGCCTGCCACTCCAGGAATTCGTGAAACGCGATGTCCTCGGCATGCGACTGCTGCCACTCGCCGACCGCCGCCGATGCCGGATCACGCAGCGCCTGCGGCCATCGGGGCCAGCCCCAGACCGACGGATCGTCTCGATGCAATTCGATCTGGATCGACTGGAAGGTCGCATGCACACGCAGGCCGGGCGTCGATGAACGGAACCCGGCGAAGGCCTGGCGCGCGCTGGTGCTCCCGCCCTGCAGAAAATGCTCGAACAGCCTGCGCAGCACCTGCAGCTTGATCCGGCTCACCGCCGGGTAGTCGACCTGCGCCGCCTCGCGCAGGCCGGACAGGACAGGCTCGCTGACTGTCTCGCCGCAGATCGACGCTACCGTCGACGGCTCGGGGAAGCCCTCGACGCGCATCGGATCGATATAGAGCGGGTGCAGGAACAGCCGGCTCACCGCCGAGTACGGGCTGGCGTTTTGCGCACGATCCAGGGACAGCGCGTGCAGGGGATTCAGGCCAACCACGCGGGCCCCGAGCACCGCAGCCGCATCGATCAGCGCATGCAGGTCGGTGAAGTCACCGATGCCCCAGTTGCGCATCGAGCGAAGGCCGTAGAGCTGAACGGCCAGTCCCCACTGGCGAGCGTCGCGGGCCAGCGGCGGTGGCAGGTGACAATGCTCGGGTTCGACCAGCAACCCGGCCTCGGCGAGCGCCACTGTGTCCGCACCGGCTGACGCTGCCCCGGCCAGGCAGAGCCGAAGCCGGTGCACCCCGATCGGCAGCGGTGGCAGAGCGAGTTCGCTGTCCTGCGCCCGGGTTTCGTACGACCCTGCGAGCACATCGCCGGAGTCGAGCATCACCCGCCACTCGAGCGCGATCGGTTCAGTGTCACCGGCACCGGCCAGCGCGCAGACCCTGGACGCAGGCAGCGCAAGTCGAAGCTGTACATTCGTGGCGACCACCATCAGTTCCGGCATCAGCCTGGCCGCTTCCACCCGGCAGTGCTCATCGACCGCCCGCACGATCGCGGCAGGGTCCGGTGCCCCGGGATAGCCGAGCGCGCCTAGCGCAGCCACGATCGTCGTTTCAGGCGTTGCGCGCCATTGACCCCAGATGTCGTGGTAGCCGGTCGCGATGCCGACTGCAGCCGCGGCGTCGGTCAGCGACATGACGCGCAGTCGCGACTGGGCGGGCAGCACGGGACGACCTCAGCGTCGATTTCAATTTCAGGTTCAGGCACGATGGCAGACCCGCTCGAGAGCATCAGTCGAATTGTAGCCTTCTGCGCAGACCGGATTCGCCCCCGGCGGCTACGGCTGTTCTACACTCGTGGTTCGTTTGACCGACTGACCGTTCACCGGATTCACCGCACACCATGGCACCTTCCCTTCCCCCTTCCCTTCCCCCTTCGCCGCCCCATTCCCTGCCAAATTCGCTGCCCCCTTCCGCAATCGCTGAACTCAATCCTTTGCCCAGGCTCCTGATGGGCCCAGGCCCGATCAATGCCGACCCGAGAGTGCTGCGCGCGATGTCGGCACAACTGCTCGGCCAGTTCGATCCGCAGTTCCGCGATTACATGCGAGACACCCAGGCGCTGTACCGCGCGGTGTTCGAAACCGCCAATGTCCACACGCTGTGCATCGACGGCACCGCACGTTCGGCGATCGAGACGGTGATGGTGTCGCTGATCGAACCCGGGGACCGGGTACTGATCGCCAGCTTCGGCCGCTTCGGCCAGCTCAAGGCGGAGATCGCGCGTCGCGCCGGTGCAGAGGTACGGGTGATCGAAGCCGAATGGGGTTCGGTGTTCGACCCCGCACAGATCGAGTCGGCGATCAAGGCGTTCTCGCCGAAACTCGTTGCCTGTTGCCAGGGCGACACCTCGACCACCATGCTGCAACCGCTGCAGGAACTCGGCCGGCTGTGCCGCCGCCATGGCGCGCTCCTGCAGGTCGATGCAACCGCCTCCATCTGCGGCACGCCGCTGCCGGTCGACGACTGGCAGATCGACTGCGTGACCGGCGCCCTGCAGAAGTGTCTGGCCGGTCCGTCCGGCATCGCGCCGATCACCCTCTCGGACGATCTGGCGAAGGTGATCATGCGTCGCCGACATGTCGAGGAGGGCCTGCGCCCGGCTGGATACCAGGCTGGCGAAGGGCGGATCATCAGTTCGAACTACTTCGACCTGGCGATGATCATCGACTACTGGAGCGAGCGGGCACTCAACCACCATACCGAAGCGACCACGATGCTCTACGCAGCACGTGAGTGCGCCCGCATCTTTCTTCAGGAGGGTCATGCGCAGGTGTTCGCGCGCCACGCACTCGCCAGCCGGGCGATCGTCGCAGCACTTGGCGCGATGAAGCTTCGCCTGTTCGGCGACCAGAGCAACAAGATGCCCAACGTGACCGGGGTCTGGATACCGGACGGCATCAGCAGCGATCGGGTACGCAGCGCGATGCTGGATGAATTCAACATCGAGATCGGCACCTCGTTCGGCCCCCTGCACGGGAAGATCTGGCGCATCGGCGCCATGGGCTACAACGCGCGCCAGGATACAGTGCTGGTCACCCTGGCGGCCCTGGAGACCGTGCTCGCTGGCGAGGGCTACCGCTTCACCCGCGGTGCAGGCATCGACACCGCGCGCGCGGTGTACCACGCCGGCTGACCGCCGCTCCGGGTGTCGCCCCGGTTCACGCTCCAGGGCTCGCCGGCGCTACCCGGCAGCGGCAGGCTTACAGGCCGCGGTCGCGGTAGGGAAACTCCGCCGGCCGCGGTAACGCCGGGTCATGCCAGGAACGAAGCGCGATATCGCAGATCGCGTAGCCCCAGTTGATCAACCGTTCCTGCAGATCGTCGTTCATCGCGGCGAACCGGGTCGGCAATGCAGCGAGTTCGGCTGCGCGCGCTGGCGGGCAGACCAGGCAGGTGTCAGCCGGATAGTCGGCGGTGGTCGCCCGAAGCGACCAGTAGGCGCCGGCATGGCGTCCACCCTGCAGTGCTGCAAGCAGCGCGTGCTTCGGCGTCAAGCGCAGCCCATGCTGCAGAATCTCGTTCGCGCGCATCGCCTGGTCGACCTTGCCCTCCAGCGATGGCGCCGTGCCCAACGCGCCTGCGCCGTCGCTGACCCAGAGTGTACGGACATCATGCGCGTCGGCCAGCGCCAGGGGATCGCACAGCGAGCCGTCGGCCAGCTGCATCGCGGTCGCCTCGCCGCTGCCGTCGCTTTCGCTCACCCGCAGCGCCAGAAACGCCGGGGGCATCGCGATCGAGGCGCAAACCGCATCGGTGACCGGATAGCTCGGGTCGCCGATCGAGATCGTGCCCGGGCGGATGCGCGCTTCATTGCTGAACACCACCCGGGTCCCGGAATTGAGCTGGCTGGCGCCGATCGACAGGCGCGGCTCGTCTGGCAGGTCGCCGAACTGCACGCCATGGAACAACTCGCGATCGAAGTTGTGCGACACCCATTCGGTAAGGGAGCGCGGAAACAGCAGTCCGCCGACCACTGATCGCCCATCGAGCGTGCGAGAGGCCAGCGCGCGCAACGGAGCGACCAGCTCGCGGCGTACCGCGGCCGCTGAAAACGCCTCGTTGGCGAGACGCGTCCATTGCACCGCCAGCAGGCCAGCGACGATCGCGCCGCCCGAGACACCGCACACCCGGGTGGTCGATCCAAGCAGGCCGGCCTCTGCCAGTCGGAGCACCGAGCCGACGTTGAACAAGACCGCACGGTAGCCGCCGCCGGACAGGCAGAGTGCCGCGACTGGTGATCCAGATTCAGCCATTGGAAACGCGGTGACTCCATGCATTGGATACGACCCCGAGCTTACCGTGAGCCGGGGGGGCGTGGGCTACTGGTGAGCGGGGCGCAGCAGCGCACTTGCGGGAACCTCGATGCAACGACTGGTGCCAGCGATCGATCGCGAGGTTAGCGCGCGCCGCCCCACCCATTGCTACGCCCGTCATTTCTTTTTATTTTCAAGCGCCTGCCGCGTCGCGGCCGGCCACACCGCAACTGGCGTGAACCACGCGGCATCACCGAGCTGGTCTGAGCCTCCGCACCTTGGCGTGGCTCCGGCGGCACCCCGGCCGGCCGGCTGGGGCAGAGGACCGGGCGGCTCATCGGGTGCTGAACCGATCTATCATTGTGCGCCCGCGCACTCGCGCGGCCTGCCGAAGTACAACATTGTTTCCCCTCACGTTTCTTCACCCCTCACCACGATGCTCTCTCTCGCCTTCGGCCTGCGTTTTGAACAGTTGCACACTCGCGACGGGCTTGCCGCGCTCGATGCCCGGTTCATCGACTGGCTCGGCGCCGGCTCGGCCGACCTCGCCATCCGGCTGCTGGCCGCCCGCGCGGCACCGGAGACAATCGATCCCGCCGCTGAAGCCGCCCTGCTGATCGAGCTCGCGCCCTGGACGGATGATTTCATCGGCGAGCTGTTCGGTATCGGGGATGCAGTGCGTGCACTGTCCGCCAGTCATCAGGCGCTGGCGCCGCTCTATGAAGTCAAGCGCCAGTTCGTCCAGCGCCAGGCGGCAACCAAGGTCAAGCCCGAGGCCCTGGTCGGCTTCGACTCGCTGGCCGCCGAACAGGCCCTGGTCGAGGCCTTCGGCGAACCGTTCAGCGAGCTCGCTTTCGCGCGCCATGTGCTCGCCTGGCAGAAGGACGTTGCGCAGGCAGGCCGGATCGATCTGGCCCTGCGCTATGCCGCCTGGGCCCTGACCACCCCGGCTGGCCGCTGCCGTCATGGGTCAGGCGTGCTGTTCAAGAGCCCGCACAAGACCGACCCGATGCATCTGGTGCCGGTCCAAACCGACACATCGAGTGGGTTCAACGCGTTCACCCTGGACGCCGCCCACCAGCGCCATCGTGAGGGGTTCGCGCTGACCGATGCCGGCACCGATCTGGTGGGGGCACTCGACCAGGCCCATTACTGCATCTGGTGTCATCACCAGGGCAAGGATTCGTGCTCGAAGGGCCTGAAGGAAAAACTCAAGGGCGACGCCGCCGAGATCGCTGTGTTGCCGGCCGCCGCGCACTACAAGAAATCGCCGTTCCAGGTGACGCTCGCCGGTTGCCCGCTGGAAGAGCGCATCTCCGAGTTCCACGAGGTCAAGACCCAGGGCCATGCGATCGGCGCGCTGGCGATGATCGTGATCGACAACCCGATGGTGCCGGCCACCGGGCACCGCATCTGCAACGACTGCATGAAGGCGTGCATCTACCAGAAGACCGAGCCGGTGAACATTCCGGAGGCCGAGACCCGTACCCTGAAGGATGTGCTCGAACTGCCCTGGGGCTTCGAGATCTACAGCCTGCTCACCCGCTGGAATCCGCTCGACCTGCGCCGTCCGCTGCCGCGTGCCGCTTCCGGGCGCAAGGTGCTGGTGGTGGGCCTGGGGCCGGCCGGCTTCACGCTCGCCCATCACCTGATGAACGATGGCCATCTGGTCGCGGGCATCGATGGACTGAAGATCGAACCCCTGCCGGCCGAGTTGTCCGGCGTCGACAGCCATGGCGGACGGGTGCCATTCCTGCCGATCGAGTGGGTGCAGAGCCTCTATGAATCTCTGGACGATCGGGTGATGGCAGGCTTCGGCGGCGTCGCCGAATACGGCATCACGGTGCGCTGGAACAAGAACTTCCTGAAGATCATCCGGCTGGTGCTCGAGCGGCGCAGCGAGTTCGCGATGTTCGGCGGGGTGCGCTTCGGCGGGACACTGACCGCCGAGGAGGCCTTCGACATGGGCTTCGACCATATCGCGCTCGCCGCGGGCGCCGGACGCCCGACAGTGCTCGACATGCCCAACGGGCTGGCGCGCGGCGTGCGAACCGCCTCCGACTTCCTGATGGCGCTGCAACTCACTGGCGCCGCCAAGCCAGACTCGATCGCCAACATGCAGTTGCGGCTGCCGGTGGTGGTGATCGGCGGCGGCCTGACCGCGGTGGATACCGCGACCGAGTCGCTTGCCTATTACCCGGTGCAGGTGGAGAAGTTCCTGCTCCGCTACCAGACGCTGGCGCAAGAGCGCGGCGAAACCGCGGTCCGGGCCCGCTGGAACGATGAAGAACGCGGCATCGCCGACGAGTTTCTCGCCCATGCGCAGGCGATTCGCACTGAACGCGCCCAGGCAGCACTCGACGGTCGCCCGCCAGCCCTGGCCGCCCTGCTCGCCACCTGGGGCGGGGTGACGCTCGCCTATCGAAAGCGGATGGTCGACGCGCCCTCCTACACCCTGAACCACGAGGAAGTGCACAAGGCGCTGGAGGAAGGCATCGTGTTCGCCGAGGGGCTGTCGCCGTTGCGTATCGATGTCGATGACTGCCAGCATGTACAGTCGATCACCATGAGCCGGCAGCAATTGGACGCGTCCGGCAAGTGGACCGATGACGGCCGGGTCGACCTGCCTGCGCGCACCGTGCTGATCGCTGCCGGGACCAATCCGAACACCGTGCTCGCACGCGAGGACGCACACACCTTCGTGCTGGACGGCCGCTACTTCCGCGCCTGCGACGAGACCGGTACACCGGTCAAGCCGGAGCGTTCGATCTCCAAACCGAAACAGCCGAACGTGTTCATGTCGCGGCGGGACGATGGTCGCTTCATCAGTTTCTTCGGCGACCTGCATCCGTCCTACTTCGGCAACGTGGTGAAGGCGATGGGTTCGGCCAAGCAGGGCTACCCGACTGTGTCGCGGGCGCTGGCCGCCCGGTCGCCGGCGAGCCGGGTCGGCGGCGCAGCGTTCCTGGACCGGTTGAACGGCGAACTTCGCGCGACCGTCCACGAGGTGAACCGGCTCACGCCGACCATCGTCGAAGTGGTAGTGCAGGCCAAACGCGCAGCCCGGCGCTTCCAGCCCGGGCAGTTCTATCGTCTGCAGAATTACGAGATGCATTCGGCCCGCATCGACGGCACCCGTCTGGCGATGGAAGGCCTGGCGATGACCGGTGCCTGGGTCGATCGGGAACGCGGACTGGTGTCCACCATCGTGCTCGAGATGGGTGGGTCGTCCGACCTGTGCGCCACACTCAAGCCCGGCCAGCCGATCGTGCTGATGGGTCCGACCGGTGAGCCCACCGGCATCACCGCAGGCGAGACGGTGATGCTGGTCGGCGGTGGTCTGGGCAATGCAGTGCTGTTCTCCATCGGACAGGCATTGCGGGCCGCAGGCTCGAAGGTACTGTACTTCGCCGGCTACAAGAAGCTGATCGACCGCTACAAGGTGGCCGAGATCGAGGCGGCGGCAGACGTGGTGATCTGGTGCTGCGACGAGGCCCCTGGCTTCACCCCGACCCGGCCTCAGGACCGCACGGTGGTGGCCAACATGGTCGATGCAATCGCCGCGTATGCCGATGGCCGTCTCGGCCCACCCTCGATCGCGGTGCCGGCGGTCGACCGGATCATCGCGATCGGCTCGGACCGGATGATGGCGGCGGTCGGTGCGGCGCGCCACACCGTTCTGGCGCAGCACCTCAAGCCGGCGCACACGGCGATCGGATCGATCAATTCGCCGATGCAGTGCATGATGAAGGAGATCTGCGCGCAGTGCCTTCAACCGCATCGTGACCGCGAGACGGGAAAGATCACCTATGTCTTCTCCTGCTTCAATCAGGATCAGTCGCTCGATCTGGTCGACTTCCCGGCGCTGAACGAGCGTCTGCGGCAGAATTCGGTGCAGGAGAAGCTGACCGCACAATGGATCGGCCGCTGTCTGGATCGCCTCGGTCAGGCGCAGGCTGCAGCCTAGCGCGCGATGGGGCCGCGCTCGGTAGTGCTGCATGCGGTGTCGAGGGAACTCGAGATCGGATGGGACGACGGGTCGATCAGCCGCTATTCCTACTCATGGCTGCGCAGCCATTGCCGCTGCGCCGAATGCACCGCCGCCATACGCACCGGCAAACCAACGCCTCCACCTGCGGCCGCGGTGTCGATCACTGGCTGCGAGCCGCAGGGGCACTGCGCGATCCAGCTCACCTTCGATGACGGGCACTAGCGCGGCATCTACCCCTGGACATACCTGCGCGAGATCGACCCGGCCGGTATCGCCTGAATTGCCATCAGCAGCCAGGGGACTGTCCCCATGCCCTGGGGACAGACCCTCAGGGTCTTTCCCCGCCTTTGCAGAGGCAGAGGCCACGAGGGTGACCCCTTACACTGGGGACAGACCCTCAGGGTCTGTCCCCGCCCTCCGCCTTTGCAGGGACTGTCCCCGCCTCTGCGACCTTGCTGGCTACCTCGCCGCAGCAATCG
>JBBRCD010000015.1:0-53810 GCA_038205245.1 Burkholderiales bacterium | reverse complement strand
GGGCACCGCCTGCAGGAATCCGTATCGTGAACACCGCTTCCGGCTGCGGCAAGCCAACACCTTCGACCTCGGGATCGAGGCCTACCCGCGGGGTGGCGCGACCGACCTGATCGACCGCCGTGAGGCCCGGCTGTTGCGCGTCCGCGGACGCGGAGTCACGGTTAACCGCAAACAACGCGCGGTAGCGAACAGACGCGATGCATGGTCGCGCCCACAGTGTGGTCTGCGGCTATCCGGCCGCCCCAACTTTCGAAGGATTCGCCATGACACATTCCATCCCAGCCGTCCTCTTGGTATCCCTCCTTGCACTTGGCGGTTGCACAGGGCCCGCGGGCCCACAGGGCGCCCAGGGTAATACTGGCAACACAGGCTTCACCGGCGCTACCGGCAACCAGGGAAACACCGGCAATACCGGATATACCGGCGCTACCGGCAGCCAGGGTAAAACCGGCAATCAAGGCAACACCGGCAACCAAGGCAACACCGGCTTCACCGGCGCGCAGGGCGAGACCGGCAATACGGGGAATACAGGTTCCACCGGCCAGACCGGCGCGACCGGCAATCAAGGCAACCAGGGCGATACCGGCGCGACCGGCAACAGGGGTGCCACCGGTTCTAGGGGCAACACCGGCAATACCGGAAGCGGTGGTAGCACCGTCGTTGTCGTCCCGCCCGCTCGATAGGACCCGCTAAGACGACTGCTCACCCACGCAACCCAGCCCTGCGCAGAGACGCGGGGTGACGTCCGCATTTCAGAATGCTTGGCGGGCAGCACTGCCACGGCCGGCACCGGCTCTAAATTTCACTCGGGCCGGCTGAGGTGGTTCGGATCCGGCCAGACTGGGTAAGCGCCTGCTTGCAGGTGTGATCTTCGCCGAACCCCGGCAGAGCAAAGGGAACTGGCGGTGAAGCAGGACGATCTGGCGGGGGTGGTGCTCCGCCCGACGCGCGTGGGACTGATGCTGTTTCATGGTGTGGGCAAGATCCTTGGCCGGGTGGATGGACTGGCGGCCTTTTGACCCGCGCCGGGCTGCGTGAATGGTTTGTCTTTGGCGCGTCTGCCTGGGCGAGGTCGGCGCGCCACTGATGGCGATCGTCGGCCTCTGCACTCGCATCGGTGTTTTGTTGCTCGCGGTGAATATGCTGGTGACGGTCGGTCTGGCGCACATGGGTGATCTGGCTGCCCTGTCGCGTTCAGGAGGGTGGACGTTCGAGCGGCAGGCGTTCTACCTTTTCATTGCGGTGTTGCTGATCTTGCTCGGCTCTGGCCGGCCCGTCGTTCGGGCCTGATCGTCATGGCGGCGATGTCGCGTCGCCGCAAGTTGACGGCGTAACTGAAGCGCGCCAGTTCCGTCCCCGGGTGGCCCTCGACCATGATCACACCCGAAGACCTTCCGGCCCTGTGCGGTCATGTTGCAGTGACCATTCGGTGCAGTTTCGGGCGGTGAGGGTGGCGGGAACTGCAAATGACTGCCCCGCAAGGGGTGGCTGCGGTGATACGAGACCAGAGGCTGCGCTGCGGAAGCGGTGAGTCAGTCACCCGGTTTTCGCCAGATTCCGGGGCGCGCCCTGCGTGTCAGTCAGCGCCGAGGACATTGCCACCAGTCTTGGTATCATCCCGAGGCTAAACTCCATGCCTACCCCAAGGGAGACCACCCGATGAGTGCACCGCTCGATCTTCTCAAGATCGCCAAGGAAGAAGCCACCGGCGATCTTTTCAAGCACCTGGACAGTATCTACAAGCGCTCGGCGGTCAAGGTCGCCGGCCACCCGGACGCGATCCTGTGGGAAGGCGGCAACGCCGCCGGTGGCGTGAAGCCGGTCGCCCACACCTTCACCGACACCTTCGCCTTGAACGGCACGCTGATGGCGCTGGACGTGCTCGGTCTGCCCTACATCGGCGTGCCGATGATGGCGCAGTACCGCCACGACACCAAACTCGCGTGTCTCGACTGGTTCGGCAAGCTGCCCTACACCTCGATCAAGTGGTCGACCGCAGGTGACTTCCTGGTCAATGACGGCGGCAAGAAAGTCGTGGTGTTCGGCAAGTCGGCCAATGCGCCGCTGCGCACCGTGTCCGGCGTCTACTGCAACGTGCGCCCGTACGGCCCGATCACCGCGGTGCGCTGCATGCCCTGCCTGCCGTATTCGCAGGACAAGAAGAAGTTCAAGATCGATCCGGAAACCGGCGTCGTCCACTCCGAGATGAATACCCCTGGCATCCGTATGGCCTATGCCGGCCGGCTGTTCCTGAAGATGGTCAACGACACCGGCTATCTGGGCCGGGTCGCGATGAAGCCGACCCAGGCACAGGAAGACGCGATCAACGCCGGCCTGCTGCGCTGGATGCTCCAGGGCACCAAGTTCAAGATGGTGCGCAAGTACTCGGTCGACGCCTACGAAGAGCACAAGGACAATGTCGACGCCATCGTCAAGCTGCTGCCGAAAGACTTCAAGGCCGGCATGGAGAACTGGACCGGCGAGATCAGCGAGCATATCGCCGACACCAACTACGGCCTGCTGCTGCATGACGTGATCCGCCATCGCAAGTGCATCGTGCTCGGCACCGATCTGGACGGTGACCGCCTGACCGACCTCATGGCCGACGGCCCGCAGGTGCTGCGCGACTGGGGCCAGATGGTGCTCGATCACGCCAAGACCGGCATGGACATCAACAAGGTCTGGGCCGACATGGGCTTCACCATGAAGAACGGCCGCGACATGACCAGCATCATGTACCGGATGGAAGGCGAGCCGATCTACGAACAGACGCTCGGTTCGGCCGATGCGATGCTCACCCGTCTGCTCGATGGCGACGAGACGGTCGGCGGCACCAAAGACCCCTACGATCCGCGCATTCACTTCGTGTTGATCAACGACGCCTACAAGGCGGCCAACCCGGGCAACACCCAACTGCACAAGTGGCTTGATGATCAACTGGTGACCTTCGACTCGATCTACGATCCGAAGCGGCCGAAGTACATCGATGGCTACATGAAGCTGAAGGCGGTGATCAAGCCCTGGGGTACGAAGTAACGTTTGGCGGGGACAGACGCTGCAGGCCCCGGGGGACAGACCCTGAGGGTCTGTCCCGTGCGCGCACACAATGGCACCTTGATACGCAGGTCGGTGCGCAGCGAGGTGTCCGATACTTCGATCCCGACCAGCACATCCTCGGCGACCGGGGCGTGGTGTGCATGGCCGTCCGGGCGCGGCACGAGCATCATCAGGTCGGGTTGGGGTTCGTCGTAGTTGGACAGGCGGACCCGGTGACCCCTGCGGCGGCATAATCGCCGTCCCGCCGCGTCCTTTTTCAACTGCCACTCGCAGCCACCGGCTGCACTGACCCTGGAACCCGCCATGACTGCGCTCAAGGAACTGTTCGATCTCACCGGCCGTGTCGCGGTCGTCACTGGCGGGTCGACCGGCCTCGGGCTGCAGATGGCAGAGGCGTTCGCCGAATTCGGCGCGAAGTTGGTGATCTGCGCGCGCAAGGCCGACCGGCTGGCCACTGCTGAGGCAAGGCTGCGCGAGCACGGCGCCGAGGTGCTGACGGTCGCCTGCGACGTCGCCAAACCGGAGGCGGTGGCTGACCTGCATGCCAAGGCGATGGACCGCTTCGGTGGCGTCGACATCCTGGTCAACAACGCCGGTCGCGCCTGGGTGGCGCCGGTCGAGGAGATGCCGCTGGAGCGCTGGCAGCAGGTGTTCGATCTGAACATCACTGCGCCGTTCATGCTGGCGCAGGTCTTCGGCCGCGAGATGATCAAGCAGAAAAGGGGCAGCATCATCAACATTGCGTCGATCGCTGGTTTGGTGGGTCGCAATCCGGACGCCTACAACTCGATCGCCTATGGTGCAAGCAAGGGTGCGCTGGTCAACTTCACCCGCGACCTGGCGATCAAATGGGCACGGCACAGCATCCGGGTGAACGCGATCTGTCCAGGTTTCTTCGTCACCGACATCAACCGCAAGGTGTACGACGAACGGCCGGAGAAGATCGACCGCGAGATTCCCCTTGGCAAACCGGGTGGCGACAGCGATATCAAGGGCGCGGCAGTGTGGCTCGCCTCGGATGCGAGCCGGTTTGTCACCGGCGCGATCATCCCGGTCGACGGCGGCACGACGGCTTGGTAACCTGCGTCGGAAGGAATGGCGTGAATGGTCACGCCATACTGCCGCACGGCCCGCAGAGGCCCGGCCGGATTTCCCAAGGAGGAACGGATGCTGTTTGAACAAGTCACGTTGGCACGAACGCGCCAGTCGCGTGTATCTGAGCATCAAGGCCAGAGTCAGCGCAGGCGCGAACGTGTCCAGAGGCTGCTCGCCTCTGGTGCAGGTCTGGCGCTGATCGCGGGCGCGGCATCCCTGCATGCGCAGGCGTTCCCGTCCAAGCCGATCCGCTTTCTGATCAGCTTCTCACCGGGGGGCACCACCGACACGCTGGCGCGTACGATAGGTGAACGCTATACGAAAGCGTGGGGCCAGCCGGTGCTGCCAGAGAACCGGCCGGGTGCCGCGGGGGTGGTCGCCGCCGAGATGGTCGCGCGCTCGGCACCGGACGGCCACACGCTGCTGATGGCCAGTTCCGGATTCGCCATCAATGCCACGCTGGTGCCCAAGCTGCCCTACGACTCGGTGAAGGACCTGACCGGGGTGGCGCTGGTCGCCGACCTGCCGAACATCGTCGTGGTGCATCCGTCGCTGCCGGTGAAGTCGATCAAGGACCTGATCGCGCTCGCCCGCAAGCGCCCCGGCCAGCTCACCTACGCCTCGGCCGGTACCGGCTCGAGCCAGCACCTGGCGGGCGAACTGTTCAAGTCCATGACCGGGACCGATATCGTGCATGTGCCCTACAAGGGCGGCATTCCGGCTGTTACTGACCTGCTCGGTGGTCATGTCGATCTCACCTTCGGCAGCACTGCCACCCTCCCGGGTGTTCGCTCCGGACGCCTGCGGGCGTTGGCGGTGACCACCGCAAAGCGTTCCAGTGCGTTGCCGGAACTGCCTACGGTCAGCGAATCGGGCGTGCCGGGGTACGAGGCGCCGGTCTGGTATGTGGTGTTCTCGACTGCGGGCACGCCGCGCGATGTGCTCGACCGGTTGTCTGGCGAGATTCGCCGCTTTACCGAAGACCCGGCTGAACGCGCCCGATTCCGCGAGCAGACTGCCGAGTTGAGATGGATGTCCCCGGACGACACGACCTCGTTCGTTCATTCGGAGATCCGCCGCTGGGGTGAAGTGGTCAAGAAAAGCGGCGCCAAGGTCGACTGATACCGATGCTGCGTCTTAGTCGCTCTGAACTTTACTTCTATCGCCTGCCGTATCTGCGCACGGTCACCTGGGCCAATGCGATCGAGGCTGAGGGGGTATATGCGTTGCTGGTGCTCGCCGGGGACGATGGCTCGATCGGTGTCGCCGAAGGCACGATCAAGGCGACCTGGTCGGGTGCGAGTCCGGCGTCGCTGCGCGCTGCGCTGGATGATCTGCTGTTACCGCGCCTGGCCAGCATCGACCTCGCCGATGCTGCAGCCGTGTCGTGTGCGATTGCGCCGATCCCGGAGAACCGGCTGGCGAAGACACTGATCGACAATGCCTGCTGGACGCTGCGTGCGCACTCGGTCGGTGTGCCGTTGTGGCAGCGCTGGGGCGGCAAGCCTGCAGTCGATGTCACCTGGACTGTCACCCGAGATCAGCCTGTGGCCATGGCGCGCGACGCGGCGGCAATGGTCGAGCGTTACGGGTTTCGCAGTCTGAAGATCAAGGGCGGCCAGGGCCTGGACACTGACCGCCGTGCGCTCGCCGAGATCGTCACGGCGGTCGGGCCGCAGGTCGCGCTGTATGTCGACGCCAACAGTGCCTACGGGGCCGAGCAGGCAGGCGCCTATGTAGACTGGCTGGCCGATGCCGGGGCAATGCTGGCAGAGGACCCATGCCGCCTCGCGCCCGATGCTGTGTTCACCCAGCTACAAAGCGCTGCGCGCCTGCCGTTGCTGGTGGACTCGGCCTGCACGACGTCCGCCGACGCGCAGCGCTTCCTCGACTGCGGCGCGCGTGCGCTGTCGACCAAGCCTGGGCGGGTGGGCTTTTCCGAATGCCGGCAGATTGGTGCACTGGCCGCAGCGCGCGGGGCCGCGGTGGCGATCGGACTGTATGCAGAAAGTGCGCTCGGCACGCTGGTCAACCTGCAGCTGGCCGCGGCGACGCCGCCGGCGCAGCGCATCGCGGCGGCCGAGCAGACTTTCTTTCTGCTGCTGCAGTCGCAGGTGCTGCAGCAGGCGTTGCCCCTGGTCGCAGGGTGCATCACGCTGCCGCAATCGGCCGATCTTCATTCGGCGATCGATTTCGAGCGTGTACAGGCGCATCGGATCGGATAGCATCCGGGCTGCGCTGGTACGATCCTTGCATACCCTACGTACCTTGCGTAGTTCAAAGGCCCGTACCGCCTATTCTGGAGTGCTTCACATGTCCGCTGTAATGTTCGTTCGTCCCGTCTCGCTTTCTTTGCTGTCTGCACTGGCGCCGCTGATGCTGCTTGCGCTGCCTGTCGCGCAGGCACAGCCTGCCTATCCAGTGAAGCCGATCCGCATCATCGTGCCATTCGCGCCGGGCGGGCCGAACGACGTGCTGGCCCGGCTGGTCGGCAGCAAGCTTACCGAGGCCTGGGGTCAACCGGTGCTGGTCGACAATCGCGCTGGTGCGGGTGGCACCATCGGCGCCGAAGCAGGCGCGCGCGCGGCGCCAGATGGCTACACGCTGGTGATGGGCGGGTCGAGCAACCTGACCGTCGCCCCGTCGCTTTACGCGAAACTGTCCTATGACCCGATCAAGGACTTCACGCCGGTGGCCAGCATTGCGCGCGTGCCGTATCTGATCGTGGTCAATCCCCGGGTGCCGGCAAAGACGGTAAAGGATCTGGTGGCGATCGCGCGCCAGAAACCGGGCTACCTGAACTACGCCTCGTCTGGCGTGGGCAGCATGTCCAGCCTTGCTGCCGAGTGGTTCAACTCGGTGGCGCAGACCCAGATCGTGCACATTCCGTTCAAGGGCACAGCACCTGCGCTGACCGAGTTGATGGTGGGCAGCGTCGATCTGATGATGGCCGACATGGGGCTCGCGTTGCAGCAGGCGCGCGCCGGCAAGATGCGGGCACTGGCGATCACCACGCCGCGCCGGTCGGCCACCGCACCCGAAATTCCGACCGCAGCTGAATCGGGCCTGCCCGGCTTCGAGCTGTCACCCTGGTTCGGTATCGTGGCTCCGGCTGGCTTGGCGCGCGAGATCGTCGATCGTCTGAACCGCGAGATCAATGTCGCGCTGAAGTCGCCGGACATGCAGAAGCGCTTCGCGGAACTGGGCTACGAGCCGGCGTTCGGCACGCCCGATCAGTTCGCGGCCGAGATCCGCAAGGATATCGAGCTGTATGCCCGGATCGTGAAAAAGGCGGGCATCAAGGCCGATCTCTGACCGTTGTCCAATCCATCCCTGCAAAATAAAGAGACCGTGCAATGAGACCACTGCGCAATCGCGTCAAGCCGTTGTCTGCTGCCGCTGCCGCTGTGCTCGTCGCCATTGCCGCGCTGATGTCTCTTCCGGGAATCCTGCACGCCCAGCTCGCTTGGCCGGCGAAGCCGATCCGCATGATTGTGCCGTTCGGCGCCGGTGGCGCCTCCGACTTCGTCGCGCGCGTGATCGGACCAAGGATGGCCGACCAGCTCGGCCAGCCGGTGGTGGTCGAGAACCGGCCTGGTGCGAACGGCAACCTGGGGATGGAGTTCGTCGCGCGCTCGGCGCCCGACGCGTATACGATCTTCCTCGGCAACATCGGCGCGGTCGCGATCAATCCACACTTGTATGGTGCGTCACTGAAGATCGACCCGATGAAGGACCTGGCGCCGGTGGGTCTGGTGTCCGAGACCACCACGATGCTTCTGGTTCACCCATCGCTGCCGGTGCGCACTTCGAAGGAACTGGTGGCATTCATCCGTGCGCGCCCCGGCCAGGTGAACTACGCATCGGCCGGGCCAGGCAGCCTGAGCCACCTGCAGATGGAGCTGCTGGCGACGCAGAACGGACTGAAGATGGTGCATATCCCGTACAAGGGCGGCGCAGGACAGGCGGTGACGGACGTGATCGCGGGGCATGTTACGGTGACCATCCAGACCCTGCCTTCGGTGATGAGCTTCGCGCAGTCGGGCAAGCTGCGCCCGATCGCGTTGACCACCGAGAAGCGTCTCGAGCTGTTCCCGAAGGTTCCGACATTGCGCGAAGAGGGTATGGATATCGTGTCGACCAGTTGGCAGGGCATCCTGGCGCCCAGCGGTACCCCGGCCGAGCCGATCCGCCGGCTGCATGCGGCGATCAACCAGGGGCTGCCAGTGCCCGAGGTGCGCGAGCGCTTCGCCGCAGGTGGCACGGACGTGCTGCTGTCGGCGTCGCCCCAGGCGTTCGCCGACTATATCCGCGCCGAGTCCGCCCGCTGGGGCAAGGTGGTGAGGGACGCAGGCATCAAGTTGGAGTGATGCCGCCGCTGTCCCGCATCCGCGCGCGCGCGCGCGAACGCGGCAAGAGTCTGTATGCGCCGATCCCTGCCAGCAGCAGGCCGCTGCCTGCGAGCAGCACGATCGCGCCGTAGATGCTTTCGCGCGAGTCAACGATCGCGTGTCCGGTTCGGGAGTCGAACAGCACATGGATGGGCTGACCCTCCAGATGACGTACGGTCTGCGTCCACACATCGGAGACGAACACCACTTCCTTGCCGTCGGGCCGGGTGAAGCGTATGCGCGGCGCATATAGCGTCTCATCGAAGTCGGAGACACGCTGCGTCTTCTTCTCGACCGTGACCACCACGGCCGGCAGCTTGAGTGCAGTCAGCGGCATCTGTATGCGGTCGCGCTCGCTCCAGGCCAGGGCAAGCAGCACCAGACCGCCGGACAGCAGCCACAAGCCGGCGAGCGAGCGGCGCGTTCTGGACACCGGCGTGGAGTGCGTTTCCATCGGGAAACCCTACAATGGTGATACGGCGTCGCAGAATACGATGAAGCCCCCCAGGGACGAAGGCAGTATTACCAGCAGCCGACCATCGGCGAGCGACCGGCAGCGGCTGCCTGCGGCTGCCAGGAAATGGCGCGTGGCGGTCAGATCGTCGCTGCCCAGCTCATAGCCGCCGATCCATGGCACCGCCGGCGCCTGCAGGCCGAACCCGGCCTGCAATGCGTCAGCATCGATAAAGTGCAGCAGGCCGCGTGCAGTGCGCTGAACGAACTGCGTCCCGGGCTGGAGTTCGGATTGTGACCCGGGTTGTGACCCGGTCGGCAGCGCGGCGATGCCGGCGTAGCGGCTGTAGCGCGCTGCCGCCTCGACCGGGTCTGCAACCACCAGATAGACCCGGCGCAGACTCGCGGCGCCATTGGCGTGTGACAGCCAGCGCGGCTGCCAGACGCCTTCCGGGGTGCCGTGGCAGCAGAACTGGATGCGCCCCTCGGCCATGGTGCCCGGTGGCGTGCGCGTGACCGTGAAGCTTACTGTGGTCGTGCCGTGCGGCGCGTCGGCCTCGCGCTGCAGCCGCACCAGCGGCAGCGGCGAGAAGCCGGCTGCGGCGAGGCGGTCATGATCGGCCTGCGCATCGGCGCTGCCGTAGGCGATCAGATGAACTCCGGTGTAGCGGGCGATCGCCTCGCGCAACTGGGCGGCGATCGGTGTATCGGCAAACGGCGTGAGGAACTCGAGATAGCCCTCGCGCAGCATCACGCAACGGTTGCCGGTGCCGGCCGGTAGCACCGGCCCGCCCGGCTCGGTGCGGTGCGATTGCTCGGAGAACGGCGTCAGCGTAAAGCCGAGCGCGTCGAGCGCGGCGGCCGCCGCGTCGCGCTCGGCGACGAAGTGCGCGACATGGTCGAGGTTCAGTCGTCCGGACGCGGGGATCTGGGCGGCGTGCTGGGGCAGTCGGGTCAGGCTCATCGGAAACTCGGGTGGGATTTCGATCAGCTTAACGCAGCAGTGTGAATCGGTCACATCGATCTGGTTAACGGCGCACCGCCCAGGCCGGAGGCAGTGGTTAACCTGCGATTCATCGAATGGCCACACCAGGTTGAACTCGGCTGCGGCCTCGATTCCACCCACTTCAGGAGATTGCGATGGATCTTGCTTTCAGGCGTTTCGGTCGTTACACCGCATTGGCCGGTGCACTCTTTGTTTGCTCAGGGGCTGCCTCGGCGCAGACCGGGTCGACTGCGGCAGCCTGCAGTCAGATACCGGCAGGATTATCGATATCCGGCAAGGCGACCGGCAGCTGCGCGAGCGCCAGCGCTATCGAAGTCGGCGATGCACTGGGTAAGGCGGGTCGCCGCGGCGAGGCTTTCGCCTGGTATCTGGTGGCCGCGCATGGCGGCGATGTTCGCGCCCAGGCCTGGGTCGGCTCGGCGTTCCGGGGCGGTGGACTGACCAGCGACGGCATTCCGGCGAGCCGCCCGCATGCCGCCTACTGGTTGAACCGTGCGGCGAGTGCAGGCAGCGAAGACGCCAGACGCGCGTTCAACGAAATGTACCGGGAGACGGCGGCGGCCGCCAATTAAGCCTGGAGCCGGGATCGATCAGGGCCGGCGCGCGATCATGTCGATCTCGATCAGCGCGCCGCGCGCCAGACCGTTGATCCCGACGCAGGTCCGCGCTGGCCGTTTGCCTGGCGGGAAGTGGCGGGCATAGACCGCATTCATCTGCGCATAGTGTTCGTCGAAGCGAAGCAGGAACACCCGGACCTGTACCACGTTCTCGAGTGCGAGGCCGACACCATGCAGCACGGTGGTCAGGTTCTTCATCACCTGATGGGTCTGTGCTTCGATGCCTTCAGGATAGGCCGAGTCATTGGCCAGGCCCTCGAACGGCATCTGCCCGGTGACGAACACCCAGCCGTCAGCCTCGACCGCATGGCTGAACGGGGCGACCGGGTCGGGTGCGCCATCGATCATGTGAAACAGCGGTAGTGGCATCAACGGCTCCGGCGAGCGCTCGAGACGCTCGGTGATCAGTAGCCGCGCGCTGGATCGACGATGTTCTTCAGCTTGCGCCCGGACAGCCAGCGGCCGAAGTTCTCGAACCAGAAGTCGAGCAGGTACTCGATGTAGCGCGGGTCGTCGCAGGTGATATGCGGCAGCACCACCAGGTTCGGCACCGTCCACAGAGGCGAGGTCGCGGCGAGCGGCTCGGGCGTGAACACATCCAGGATCGCGCCGGAGAGCTTGCCGCTGATCAGCCTTGCGCTCAGCGCGTCATAGTCGACCACCGGCGCGCGTCCGATGTTCATCAGACCAGCGCCGGACTTCATTTTGTCCAGCATGCCGGCGTTCAGCAGGCCGCGCGTCTCATGGGTGAGCGGAGTGGCGACCACGACGAAATCGGCCTTGCCGATCACCCGCGCGAGCTTTGCCACGGGTACGACCTGGTCTGCGCCCTTCACCGGCTTGCCGGAGCGGGTGACAGCGATCACCTGCAGACCGAGATTTTTCGCGCCCCGGCCGACCGCAGCCCCTACATCACCGAAGCCGATCACCAGCGCGGCCTTGCCAGCGATCGGCGAGGAGAACTCATGCACCCAGCGCTTCTCGCGCTGCGCAGTCATCACCGCCGGAATGCCTGCGTTGAGCATCAACAGCCCCATGGCGCCGGAATCCTGTGCCTTGGCCGCATGGGCGCCGCTGTTGTTGGTGAGGGTGATGCCTTCGGGCAGCCAGTCGAGCGGCAGCAGGCCGTCCACACCAGCCCCGGTGGTCTGGATCCATTTGAGCCGGGGGGCGAGCTCACGGAGGTTCTCGCGCGGCGGCTCCGAGTTCAGCATGAAGTCGGCGCTCTTCAACGCCTTGCCGAGGATGCTGCGGTCGAAGCCGACCGTGATCTTCAGCCGCCGCGCCAGGTCCGGGTGCCGCCGACAGGCGGCGCGGATGTCGCTCTGGTGCACCTGGAACTGGCGCACCTTGGTGCTGATGCTCTCGAAATGCGCATGGAACTTCGCCCCGGTTCCGGCAGTCTTCTTCGTGCTCATAGCGGGATCACCAGCAGTGTGTCGATCTGGTTGGAGTCACTGATCACGGTACGCCGGCGCAGCTTCGGCGCATCGGCCTCGAACACGATCTCGTCCAGGTAGCGTCCGGTGGAGAACAGCTTTTGCTCGCCACTGTGCATCGTGCGTACGCACAGATAGTTGGTCTGCGTGGTCACGCTGCCGTCTGTGCCTGCGGCCAGGATCTGGGTCGGCCCGATCACATGCCGATAGGTATGAGGCTCCCAGACATTGACCTGGCGCAGCGAGTAGATGCGGTCGATCATCATGTCCCGGTTGTCGCACAGGAGCATGCCGGCGACCCAGCCACGCGCGTGATTGTCGCGCCCGGTCACCTGATAGTGACCATCTTCGGTGAAGAACGCGGGCCAGCGCTCGTAGTCGCCTTCGTCGATCGCATGCACATAGTCGACCATCAGGTGCTCGATCGCCGAGCGTTGCCTGTCGGTGATCGTGGGCGCGTTGGTGGCAGTCATCTCAGACACCCATCAGCTCGCGGTAGGCCTTGTAGAACCCGCGCACCGAGGTCTCGGTGGCGCGCGTCGGCTGTCCGTCGGCGGTATGCCCACCCATCTCGACCACCGCCTGCCGGTCGCGGTCGCCCACGATGCCTTGCTGGACAAAGCCGCCGATGGCGCCGTCTTCCATCGAGATGTAGCCATGCGGGCCGACCAGGTTGCTCTGCTTGATCCGGATCGCGCGCTGCTCGGGCGTGTCTTCCTCGAACGCGACCACCGTCCAGATCAGCTCGCACTCGCCGGTGCCGCGGGTGATGATCTGCCGGGTACCGATCGAATTCAGTATCTGCTGCAGCACGAATCCGGGCAGGATGCTCTGCAGCGCGTTGGTGATGTTGTCGTCGAACTCCATCCACTGCGCGATCAGCGAGGGATCGTTCAGGCCGAAGTCGGACTTCATGGTGCGCAGCTTGCCGGGCGAGTATTCCTCATGGCCCTGGTCAGTCAGCCGCTTGGCAAACACCAGGTGATGCCAGTTGCGCAGGTCGTGCCGGATGCCGCCCTCGGCCGACAGCCGGTTAAGCTTGAAGGTGGCGAAGAACGCGTGCAGCAGCGACGGGTGGTGCGTGTCGCGGCTGTTCTCGATATACAGCTTCCAGTTGTTCGGCATGATGTGGTTGTAGCGGCCGATGATCTGCATCGTCCGCCCGCGGATGGTGCGCCGGATATGCGCGACCATCGGCTCGCCCAGGTACTGCTGCAGCGGCGGCGTCTCATCGCTGAAGCTGCCGAACACCAGTCCTTCGATCGTCTCGACCCGAAGCCGGGTGAGGGCGTGCTTCGACTTGTCGAAGTCTGCCGGCATGCCACCCAGCCCGCCGACGCCTTTCTCGAACGCGATGCCCTTCAACTCGCCCGACTGGTCGAAGGTCCATGCATGGTAGGGACAGACAAATGCGCGCTTGCCTTCGCCGCGCGAGTCGTAACAGAGCACCGAGCCCTTGTGGCTGCAGCGGTTGACCAGCGCATTGATGCTGCCATCGGCGGTACGAAGCACGATCACCGGCGTGTCGCCGACCCGGGTCAGGCAGTAGTCGTTCGGTTTCGGAAGCTCGCATTCGAGGGCGAGAAAATTCCAGGTCGGACCGCGAAAGATACGGTCCTGCTCCCAGGCATAGATTTCCGGGTCGCCGTAGATGTGCAGTGGAATGCGCGACAGATCCTCACCCGGCCACTGGATCAGTTCGCTGACCGGGCGTACTCCGATAGCCTGGGCCATGCGCGGCTCCGCTACTTGATTTCGAACACGGCGTCGACTTCGACCGCGCAGTCCGAGGGCAGGACGGTCACACCGATCGCGGTACGCGAATGCTTGCCTGCTTCGCCAAACACTTCGACGAACAGATCTGAGGCACCGTTGATCACCTGCGGCTGCTCCAGAAACGAGGGGTCGGAGGCGACGAAGCCTCGCACCGACACGCAGCGCGCGACCCGGTCAAGGTCACCGCCCAGTGCGACCTTGAGTGCTGCGATCAGGTTGATCGCGCACACCCGCGCCGCGGCCTTGCCCCCGGCGATGTCCACTGCCTGCCCGAGCTTTCCGGCATGCGTGACCTTGCCGTCGGTGCGGCACACCTGACCGGCGAGGAACACGAGGTTGCCGGTGATCGCGTACGGCTCGTAGTTGGCGACCGGTTTGGGGACCGGGGCCAGAGTGATGCCCATCTGCGCGAGTTTCTGTTCGTACTGGCCTGCCATTGGAGTCTCCTCGATATTCTGGTGCGGGTGCGGGGCGGCGCTGTCGTGCTGGCGCCGCGGCGGTCGTGCTGCGGTGGTCGTGTGGCTGTCGTCGTGTGGCTGTAGTCGTGTGGCTGTGATACGCGCTTATTTTCCGCGCTGGGGCAGCACCGCGGCGAACTTCGAGCCGCGCACGCACATCTTTCCCTTCGGGTCCTGCCACAGCTTCTCTATCGTGTGCAGATGCCCGAGTGCCCGGGCGACCGTCTGGAAGTCGTAGGTGGAGAAGTGCGCTGCGATGTCCTGATAGTAGAGCGGCTCGGCTTCGATCAGGGCAAGCACTTGCTGTGCCAGTGATTCCACCTTCGCGTCGGAGGCGTTCACTGCCGCCGGCAGCGGGTCGGCCTTGCCGGACACATAGTCGGCCACTTTCGCCCGGTCTGCATAGGCGTAGGCGATCCGCTCGAAGCGTTCCAGCGGAATGCCTTCGCCGATGGTCGCATCGATGCCGACCTTGGCGCCGGTGGGCACCACGCCGTGCGGCATCACCGCCAGGCTGGAATCCAGCGGCTTGGCGCGCGCGCCCGGGATCACGATCACATCCCGGTCGCCCTGCACCCGGGTGGCGATCGCCCACTCCACATCCATGGCGTTGAACGGGTCGATATCCTCGTCGACGATGACCACATGCTTCAGGTCCATCACCGACAGCGCGGCGAGCAGCGCGTTCTTGCCTTCACCGGCCTGCTTCTTGATCGAGATGATCGCGTGCCAGAAGGCGCAGCCGCCCAGGGTCACGTTGATCGCGACCGTCTGGATGCCGGCAATCTTCAGCGCCGAGCGGATCGCGGTATAGCGGGTGGGGGCGGCGAGCCAGGTGTTCTCCCAGGGCATGTGCAAGGCGTAGTACACCGCGTTACGGCGCATGGTGATTGCCTTCACCCGCACCAGGGGGTTCCAGTGCAGACCGCCCATCAGGCGGGTGAATTCGCCGAAGCGGCCTTCCGGATGGGTCCAGCCGGTGGGCAGGATCTCCGCCTCGAGCACGATCTCGGCATCGGCCAGGCAGGGCAGATCGATGGTCTCGCACTGCGCGAACTTGACCGCTTCGCCACGGATGCCGCCGGCGATCGCCATCTCGTCCACCCCGAGTGGTGCGCGAAAACCCGAGCCCATGATCTCGAACGGGTGGCAGCCGATCGAGATCGAGATCGGCAGCGGCTCGCCGCGCTCGAAGGCGCGTGCCGCGAACAGGCGCATGTTGTTCGGGGTGACGATATCGATGCCGGTGAGGTTCTTCTCCTTCACCATGAACCGGTACACGCCAGCGTTGAGGCCGTGCTCGGGATCGCGGGCGATCACCACGCCGGCGGTGATCATCGGGCCCCCGTCATAGATGGACGACATCGGCACCGGCAGCTTGTACAGGTCGACGTCGTCGCCCTTGATCACGATCTCCTGGCAGACCGCTTTCTCGACATAGACCGGCGGGATCGGCTTGACGATACCGCGCTGCAGCTTGTGTTCGATCTCGCCATAGTTCTCCACCCCGATGGACATCGTGGCGCGCTTCTGCGAGCGGATGATTCCGGACACCACCGGCATGTCATAGCCGATGACGTCGTGGAAGTAGAGCGCCTTGTCCGACTGGTCGACCAGGGTGGCGATATGACGGATATCGACCGGCTGCTTGAAGTCGATCAGCTCGCCGCCTTCGCGCAGCCGGTCCAGGAACTGCCGGAAGTCCTCTTGTTCGTACATGGTGCGTCCTCAGCCCTTGGCAGGCGCGGGCGCCGGCGGTGCGGTGAAATAGGTACCGCGTCCGCTCGCGCACAGGGCGCCGGAGGCGTCATGGATATAGGCCTCGGCGGTGGTGAACTGGCTGCCCAGGCGCACCAGCTTGCCCACGCATTTCATGTCGCCCTTGGCTGCCCGATGGTAGTCCACCCGCAGGTCGATGGTCGGCACCGGCATGCCGTTCTTCACCGCGATCGCATAGTCCGCGACCACGTCGACCAGCGCGGCCAGGATGCCGCCATGGGTATAGCCGCGATCGGCGTTCACTACCCACTCCGGGCGCCATTTCGCGGTCATTTCGATCGAGTCTTCGCCGATCGAGGTCACCGCCAGGCCGAGCCAGGCGTTGTACGGGCTCTTGGCGAGGCGGGCATTCAATTGTTCGATGGTTGGCGTGTCGGCCATGACTCTTCTCTCTCTGATCTATGAGGTTGCGGGTGTCGGACGATCCTGGCGAAGCTCAGGGCGTGACCACGACCTTGCCGAAAACCTCGCGGTTCTCGATCAGTGCCAGGCCTTCCTTCGCCTTCTCCAGGGGCAGGACGACATCGACCACCGGCTTCATAGTGCCCGCCTGGATCATGCCCATCAGGGCCGACAGGTCTTCGTTGTAGAAGCTGTTCGAGCCCTTGATGTTGAGCTCGAAGCTCCAGATGTAGCGCAGATCCTCTTTCGGGTCGAAGCCTGCAGTGGCCCCGCAGGTGAGGATGCTGCCGCCGCGCTTGACGCATTTCAGCGACGGCGCCCAGGTGTCGCCGCCGGTGAAGTTGATCACCACGTCGACGCCGCCGTCGTAGGTGCGCCGTTGCGGCTTGCCGAACTTCTCGTTCACCCACTTGGAGAAATCGGTGGTCTTGTAGTTGATCACATGATCGGCGCCCAGGTCCTTCAGCCGCTGGATCTTGTCCTCGCTGGAGGCGCAGGCGATGACTTCAGCGCCGAGCATCTTCGCGAGCAGCACGCAGCCGGTGCCCACGCCGCCCGAGGCGCCGAGTACGACCACCTTGTCGCCGGCCTTGATCGTCTTGTGGGTCACGATCATCCGGTGTGCAGTGCCATAGGCCACCGGCAGCGCGCAGGCCTGTTCGAACGACACGCCTTCGGGCATGCGGATCAACTGCTTCTGGTTGACCAGGCATTTCTCGGCGAGGCCGCCGTCCATCATTTCGCCCATCAAGCCGATCTTCGGGTCGAGCGGATTGACCAGCACCCTGTCGCCGACCTTCCAGCCATCGACGCCGGCGCCCACTTCGATGATCTCGCCGGCCAGGTCCAGGCCGATGATCACCGGCAGCGGTACCTTGATGCCGGGCATGCCGCGCACGGTGAACACGTCGTGGTAGTTGAACGAAGTGGCCCGGGTGCGCAGGATGACATGGCCGTCCTTGATCACCGGGTCGCGGTAATCGGCGACATACTCGAGGTTGTCCAGGGGACCGTGGGATTTCAATACGACTGCGCGCATCGGATGACTCCGTGACTGGGTGAGGGGGCGGACCGGTACAGGCGTTGCGGTCCGCAGGGGATCGACCAGATCTTTGACCGAATCTTTGACGGAATATTAGTGCGGGCCGGGATACACACGGTTTACGCCAGTGAGGATCTGGTCGGCACCAACACCGTAGATGTGAATCGAAATCGCCAGCCGGTCCGACTCGTTGGCGATCCGGTGGATACCGTGGTGGGCGCTGTCGAAACAGGAGTCGCCCTCACCATGGCGCACGCTGCCGGTCCTGACCGGGAACGCATCGCCCGGCGCAACACGGTAGTGACTCTCGGTGAGTTCGCCGGCATAAACGCCTACCGCGCACCAGGTCTGGTGCGCGTGCACCGGGCTGCCCTGACCCGGGCTCCAGACGATCGCCATGATCGAGAACAGGCCGCGCGCATCGGCGTGCAGCAGATGGCGGGTATAAGACGCAGGATCTGCACGCCGGTGCTCCTCGGCCAGCAGGTCGAGATCGAACAGGCACCCCCGGATCGCGCTGAGCAGAGCCTGCGGCTCGGGTCCGGTATCGCGCGCCGCCGCGGCGGTCGTGCCCAGGATCAGCTTTTGCAGGGCCGGCGTCATCCGAGGTCTCCGGTGGGAATGGCCATGGTCATCAGCGCCCGGCTCTTCATCGCCGCGTTGAGCACCATCTCGCGCGCGGCTTCGATCTGCTCGCGGCAGATCTGCTCGGCGGTGGCGCCATCGCCACGGCGCAACGCCTTTACCAGCGCGCCGTGCTCATGCTGCATCTCGGTGGTGCGGTCGCGCGAGGTGAGCCCCATGTGCAGCAACCGGGTCATCTCATCGAGCAGGGCGGCGATGGTGCTGGCCAGGCGCTGATTGCCGGTAGCCTGCGCGACGGTCACATGGAAATCGGTGTTCGCTTCGAGAAAGCGGCGGGTGCTGGCGATATCGCCCGGTTGGTAGCCGGCGCGGCAGACATCGTCCAGCAGCTTGAGTCGGCTGGCATCAACCTTGCCTGCAGCCAGGCGTGCGGCCTGCGGTTCGAGCATCAGCCGCAGCTCGAAAATATCCTGGATGTTCTGCAACGTGACTGGCGACACCACATACCCGCGGCGCGGCATCGCGCGTACCAGGCCCTCATGGGCGAGGCGCTGCAGTGCCATCCGTATCGGCGCCTTGCCGAGCTGATACTGTGCACCGAGTCGAGATTCCGAAATGCCCGAACCCGGTGGCAAGGCACAGGAAATGACATCGTGCTTGATCCGGTCGTAGGCCTGGTCGTTCAGCAACAACGGCTCCGCCCCAGCCTGGGCTGAGGCGGGGGTGGTATCGCTGGACATCGTCAGATCGGGCATGGTGGAAAAACGCGCGGCGACCGAGGCGGTTAGGGAGACGGGAACGGACGTGAAACGAGAGAGAAGACGGATGACTCAATACAGAACAAGATATTCTACGAAGCCCACCGTGACATGTCAAATAACAAGATTGCCATGTCTGCGGACGCTGGCTGCCAGCGTCTCCTTGACCTTGGCCGGGCTGGCCGGGACGGCGCTGGCGCAGGCGCCGGCGTGGCCGACAAAGCCTGTCCGGGTGGTTGCCGGGTTTGCGCCCGGGGGCATTTCCGACATCCTGGCCCGGGTGGTCGGCGCCCGGTTGGGCGAGGCGCTCGGGCAGCCGGTGCTGGTGGAGAACCGGGCCGGGGCGGGCGGCACGATCGGCGCAGATTTCGTCGCCAAGTCTGCTGCCGACGGCTACACGCTGTTCATCGGCGTCAATGCCACCCAGTCGATCGCACCCTCCCTGTACGCCAAGCTGCCGTACAACCCGGCCACCGATTTCGCACCGATCACCATCGCGGCGATCACGCCGGTGCTGCTGGTCGTGCACCCGTCGCTGCCAGTGAAGAACGTGAAGGACCTGATCGCCATCGCCAAGGCGCAGCCGGGGCAGCTCAACTACGGCTCGACCGGCACCGGCGCGCTGCCGCATCTGACCGCCGAGCTGTTCAGCCTGCGCGCCGGCATCAAGATGAACCATGTGCCCTACAAGGGCGGCGCGCCAGCGATGCTGGATCTGGTCGCCGGTCAGTTGTCGCTGATGTTCGACAACATTCCCACCGCCATCGCGCAGGTACGCGCCGGCAGGGTGCGTGCGATCGGTGTCGCGCAACTCAAGCGCACCCCCGCCGCGCCCGAGATACCGACCATTGCCGAGTCCGGCCTGCCCGGTTTCGAAGTGACTTCATGGCAGGGCTTCCTGGCCCCGGCGGGCACGCCGACACCGATCGTCAACCGGCTGAACGCCGAGATCCTGAAGGTGCTGGCAGTCGCCGATGTGCGTGAAAAGCTCAACGCACAGGGCATCGAGATCGTTACCTCTACGCCGCAGGAGTTCGCCGAGATCATCCGCCGGGATGCGCAGGTCTGGGAGAAGGTGGTCAAGGCGACCGGCACGAAGCTCGAATGAATCGCAGCACCAGCCCGCCGTACCGCGATGCGTATCGGTACAGGCGGGATGGATGGCAGCCGCGCAGCCAGCAGCAGCAGCGCGCGCGATCCAGTGCAGTCCACAGTGGCGCCTGCTGCCGATGAATACTGATCGGACGCTGGCGATCCCGATCGTTCTGCGTGCCGGCGCCATCACTCTGGCGCTGGCGATGACCGCAGGCATCCTGCTCGGTGGGCGAGTGCCCGGCGCGACCGGCTGGATCGTGGCGCCCTGGGACAAGCTGGTGCATGCTCTGGCTTATGGCGCCCTTGCCGCGAGCTGGTATGTCGGAATAGGCGGGGGCGGCGCTCGCCTCATGATGCGCGCGGTGCTGATAGCCATCGCCACTGGCGCGGTCGATGAATGGTTGCAACGTGATCTGCCTGGACGGCAACCGGAGCTGGTGGATCTGCTCGCCGATACCCTCGGTGCTTTCGTCGGCTGCTGGCTCAGTTCGGTGCTGCTGCCGCCGGTGGTGCGCGTACTGCGCTCGCTCGGTTTGCGATGACCTGCGCCGATGCGTTCATTGCATGCAGCACTGGGCCGAGTGCGTTTACCACGTCGAGCAACATGCGGTCCCGGCCGCGCGCGGCCAACAGCGACAGCCCCACACCGACCCTTCGGCCCTCTGCGTCGAGGCCGAGCAGCACACTCGAGGCTATGCGGCACGGTTGCACCTCGAACGATCACTATACCGCGCGATGATTCGTTCTAAACTCGACCCATGAACTCGCCCCAGGTTCCTCCGTTGCACGATGCCGGTTCGGCCGCTGACGCGCACGGCTATGCCTCGGTCGGTCATCCGGTGCTGCGATCCGAAGACGAGCGCCACCTGCGCGGGGCCGGCTGGTTCGTCGCCGATGTCGCCTGCCCGGGTGCGTTGCATCTGGCGTTCGTGCGCAGTCCGATCGCCCATGGCCGGGTGAAGTCGATCGCTGCGCCGCCCTTGCAGGCGGGCGAATCGTTCTGGACCGCGGCTGATCTGGCCGATATCGCACGACCGATCGTCGCCCGGCTGAACCGGCCCGGCTTTCAGAGCGCGCCCTATCCGTGCCTCGCTACCGACCGGGTGCGCTTCGTCGGCCAGACGATTGCCGCGGTGGTGGCGGCTTCGCGTGCGCGCGCCGAGGATCTGGCCGAGCAGGTCGAAGTCGATATCGAGCCGTTGCCGGTCGTCGCCAGCGCACGCGCGGCGTTCGACGCCGATGCGCCGCTGCTGCATGAGGGCTGGTCCGGCAATCACTTCATGAAGCTCAACCGCAGCTTCGGCGACTTCGAGGCGGCGGTGGCGCGCGCACAAGTGCACCTGACCCGTCGCTACCGGATGGAACGGCTGGCGCCTTCGCCGCTGGAGACGCGCGGGTGCATTGCCCGGTTCGAGCCGGCGAGCGGGCAGCTCGTTTTCCATACCTGCTGCCAGCGACCGCATATCCAGCGCGACTTCCTCGCCGAACAGCTGATCGGCATCGAGCACCGGAACATCCAGTTGATCGTGCCCGATGTCGGCGGCGCTTTCGGGGTCAAGACCAACCTCTACCCGGAGGAACTTGCGCTGGCCGCGATCTCGATCAAGCTCGGTGGCACGGTACGCTGGATCGAGGACCGTATGGAGCACCTGCTGTCGGCCTGTCACGCGCGCGAGAACGATCAGGTGGTCACCATCCATGCCAACCGCGATGGCGAGATCGTCGCACTCGAGGCCGAGTATCTGGTCGATGGCGGCGCCTACTCGATGCTGCCTTCCACCAGCGCGATCGAAGCCAACATGTCGTCCAACGTGATGCCCGGGCCGTACCGCATCCGCAACTACCGGGTGAGCGCGATCAGCGCCTGCACCAACAAGGCGCCCACCGGCCCGTATCGCGGCGTCGGCCGCCCGGCGGCATGCTTCGCGATGGAGCGCACGCTCGACGAGCTCGCGCATCAGCTCGGCATCGAGCCGCATGAACTGCGCCGGCGCAATCTGATCGCGCCGGAGGCGTTTCCATACACGACTGTGACCGGGCTGGTGTACGACAGTGGCAACTACCCGCCGATGATGGACAAGGCGGTCGAGGCGATGGGCCACGAGCAGATTCGCGCTGCCCAGCGCGCGCAGCCCGCGGATGCAGGCGAGCGCATCGGCATCGGCTATGCCTGGTATGTAGAGCAGACCGCGCATACCGCGAAGGAGTTCTTCGCCCGCGGTTCGGTCACCCTGTACGGATTCGAGAGCGCGCGCGTCAAGATGGACCTCGGCGGGGCGCTGACCATCGAGACCAGTGTCTGTCCGCACGGCCAGGGGCATCACACTTCTCTCGCGCAGATCGCCTCGGAGGTGACCAGCGTGGCGTTCACGTGTATCAGCGTGCGCACCGGCGACACCGATGTCGTGCCCTACGGCAACGGCACCTTCGCCTCGCGCTCGGTGGTGCTGGCTGGCGGCGCCGTCGAACGCGCCTGCCGGCGCCTGGTCGACAAGCTGCGCGCGATCGCAGCCCACCTGATGCAGGTCGATGTCGCGCTGACCCGGATCCAGGGCGAGACGGTGGTCGGTCCGGAGGGGACCGTGCCGTTGCCGTTTGCACGGCTGGCCCTGGTCGGGCTGCACTACGTGCATGAGCTGCCGGACACGATCGAACCGGGGCTCGAATTCATGGCGAGCTACCGGCCGCCGGTGGAGACCGGCGCATTCTCCGCCGGCGTGCATGCGGCAAAGGTGGCAGTCGATGTGGAAACCGGCGCGGTGCGCCTGCTCGACTATCTGGTGGTCGAGGACTGTGGTCAGACGATCAATCCGATGATCGTCGATGGCCAGGTGTACGGCGGTGTCGCCCAGGGCATCGGTCAGGCCATGCTGGAAGAACTGCGCTATGACGCGCAGGGCCAGCCGGGCACGGTGACGCTGGCCGATTATCTGCTGCCCGGCTTCGGCGAGGTGCCCGATATTCGAATCGAGCACCAGCACACCCTGTCGCCGTTCACCGCCTTCGGCATGAAGGGCACTGGCGAGGGCGGCTGTATCGGTGGCCCGGCCGCGATCGGCAACGCGGTGACCGATGCCCTGCGCGGGCTCGGCGTCTCCGTGACCCGGGCGCCGGTGACCGCGCGCGATGTCTGGTCTGCGCTGCAGGCTGCGCAGACCCGCGCCGCGGCCGAGGCGGTCGAGCCGGTCTACACCTGGACGCCCGCCCGATGAAGCCAGCGCCATTCCGTTACCAGCGCGCCGGTTCGCTCGAGGAAGCGCTGGCCATCGTCGGCAGCGCGGTGGCCGTCGATGAAGACGCGCGGGTGATCGCGGGCGGGCAGAGCCTGGGTCCGATGCTCAACCTGCGGATGGTGCGGCCGACGCTGCTGGTGGATATCCATCGAATCGAGCCGTTGCGCGCGATCACCCGCCTGGCCGATGGTCGGGTGCGGATCGGTGCCTGCGTCACCCATGCCGCGCTCGAGGACGCTCCGCTGGACGGACCCCTGAGTGGGACGGCAGGAGACTTCATCCGTCATGTGGCAGACGGCATCGCCTATCGCGCGATCCGCACCCGCGGCACCATCGGCGGCAGTCTGGCCCATGCCGACCCGGCCGCCGACTGGCCCTGTGCGCTCGCGGCATTGGGGGCGACGATCGCGGTCGTCAGCCCGGCGGGCGAGCGCCGGATCGAGGCGGGCGAGTTCAGCCTGGGGCTGTTCGAGACGGCACTGCAGCCCGGAGAGATCATCTGCGCGATCGAACTGCCGGCGGCGCCAGTGCTGCGCTGGGGCTATCGCAAGCACTGCCGCAAGGTCGGCGAGTTCCCGCATGCGCTGGCCGCGTGTGTCGTTCGCGACGCCGGCGCGTGCGCCCAGGTGTGGCTCGGAGCGACCGGCGGTGCACCGGTCAGCCTTGAACTGGATGCGCCTGCGCTGGGCGCGTTTGCCGCCTTGCCCGAGGGTCAGCAGGCCCGGTTACGAACCGGTCTGCGTGCCTCGATTGCCGCGCTGTTGCCCGCCGCGGTTGCGCAGGGCGATGCCTATGCCCGCCACCTCCATGCCCAGATCGCCGCCGAAGCGGTGATCGATGCCTGCCTGCGATGACCGATACAACGCCACCGATGCTCACCCTCGAACTGACCGTCAACGGCAGCCCCGCGCGCGTGGCGATCGAGCTGCGCCTGTCGCTGTGCGACCTGCTGCGCGACTCGCTGCACCTGACCGGCACCCATGCCGGTTGCGAGCACGGGGTGTGCGGCGCCTGCACCGTGCTGCTCGATGGCGAGCCGGTGCGCGCCTGCATCACGCTTGCCGCCGCCTGCGACGGCGCGCAGGTGACCACCGTGGAAGGCCTGTCCGGCCCGCTGATCGACCGCTTGCGCGCCGCGTTTCATGCCGAGCATGCGCTGCAGTGCGGCTATTGCACGCCCGGCATGCTGGTATCGGCGCTCGACCTGCTGCGCCGCAAGCCCGAGCTGTCCGACGGCGAGATCCGCCGGCACATGGCCGGCAACCTGTGCCGCTGCACTGGCTATGTCGGCATCGTGCGGGCGATCAGGGCGTGCGCTGGTGCGGGTGCGGCCAACAGCGGCGTTTCTGGCCGTTGATCCGGCTGATTTCCGGCCCGCGCTGCGCCGGGCAGTGCCGCCCTTGCCGACCGGTCCGGATCCGGCGACCATGGTGTCCTGATCTGCGATACTTGCCCAGACACGCCTGCCCGGATCGGTCCTGACCACCCACTCTGCGTCCCAAAGGAGAGCCACCATGTCCAGACTCCGCCATATCGCCCTCAGCGTTCCGGATCCATGGAAAGCCGCCGAGTTCTACATGAAGGCGTTCGGCATGAAGAAGGTCGGCGAGACCGATTCGTCGCTGGCGCGTGGTGTCTACCTGACCGACGGCTTCATCAACATGGCGCTGCTCAATTACAAGTCGGACGAGGCTGCCGGCGAAGATCGCGGCAAGGACTTCGTCGGGCTGCATCATCTGGGTTTCTGGGTCGACGATGTGGCGGAGACCCGAAAGGACATCGAGGCGGCTGGCGGCACCTACTACATGGGTGAAGTGCCGGTGCTGAGCAACATCTTCTACGAGGTGAAGTTCCGCGATCCGCTTGGCGTGATCGTCGACACTTCGGCCCATGGATGGGGTGGCGCGTCCAAGGACGGCACTGGCCAGGACATTGCGCCCAGACTGCGGCATGAAGGCTTGGTCGCTGATCGAGCCAGCCTTTCGGCGGTCGAAAAGGTCTGATCGGCAGGGGCGCCGGGGGGCAGAGCCTGGGGGACAGACCCTCAGGGTCTGTCCCCGAAGTTGCCGATGTTCGGCCGCGCGGTTATTGAATCGCGTTGGACATCGTCAGGCTGTCGAACAGCGCGCCGCGATAGAGGAAAGCCTTGTGCAAGGCGATGTCCTCGCAGGTGTGGCGCATCTCGTCCAGATTGTGCTGCCGCTTGACCGGGTCGTTCTCTTCCAGCGACTTCTTGTTGCGGATGGTCTGCGCCTGAACGAAGTCGGTCTGCGCCTTGCGCCGTTGCCGGGTGTAGCGGTCGAGCAGATCGGGTGAAGCGCCGTTGAATCGGATATCGGCGAGTTTTGCCGCGAGGTTCATCGCATCATGGATGCCACCGTTCATGCCCATGCCGCCGATCGGATTGTTCACATGCGCGCTGTCACCGGCGAGCAGGACGCGCCCACGGTTGAACGTGTCGGCGACCCGCTGATGCACCTTGTACAGCCCGACATAGGCGATGTCATAGCGACCCTCGCGCGGGAAGAACTTCTGGAAGCGCTGCTGGATGCGTTCATCCGACAGTGCGATCTCGTCGGGTTCGCTTGCCGGCACCGGGAAGATGCCGCGCCAGATGCCCGGCTCGCCCGGACCCTTCACCTTGAACAGGTTGAGCCACTCGTCCGGGTCGGAGAAATAGTTGCGGGTGCAGAAGCCGGCGTCGGTGGCGAGGAAATCGAAGGTGGTACCGATCTTCAGGAAACGCTCTTCCCAGGTGAAGCCCTCGAAGGCGATGCCGGCAACCTTGCGCACGGTGCTGCGACCGCCGTCGGTGCCGATCACATAGTTGCCAGTGAGCCTGCGTGTCTCGCCGCCAGTCTCCACGGTCAGCGTGACCCCGTCGCCCGACTGCTCGACGCCGGTCAGTGTGTGCGAGAACAGCACCTCGGCACTGCCATCGGTCGGCAGGTGGGCGAGTGCGGATCGGGCGAGCTTGTATTGCTCCCATTGCAGGCAGAACGGGTATCTGATCTCGTCCTTCAGCAGGCCGAGGTCGAACTCGGCGATGCGTTCGCCGGTCACGCGGTCCCAGAAGTGGAACAGCGGCGACTGCAGACCGGTCTCCCAGCCATCTTTCTCGATGCCCAGTTCCTCCAGCATCTCGATGGTCGGTGGATGCACTGTGGCCGCGCGCTGATCGTCCACCGGCCCCGGATTGGATTCGATCAGGGTCACCGGAATACCGCGTCGTGCCAGCGCAAGCGTCATGACGGCGCCGACCGGACCTGCGCCGACGACATAGATTCGATCAGAATGCGACATTAGGGCGTTCCCGGTCATTGATGCGAGCCTCCGATCGTATCAAGACGTCCTGCGCTTTTGGCGCTTTACGCGCATTGCCGCAGCCGGCATGGAAGCGGGTGCAATGCTGCACCAGGGCGCTGCACCAGGGCGCTGCACCAGGGCGGTGCGATCGCGCTCCGGTTTGTCGCGCTTGCTGGCAAGGTTCATGCTCCGCCATGACACGATCCAACACTCACCCGCAGGTTGCCATGCTCCAGAAGTCCTTCCCGTGTTTTCGCGCTGTGCTTGCAGTGGCGCTGCTGTCGATCCCGGTGCCGCTGTTGGCGCAGGGCGCGCCGACGTTTCCTTCAAAGCAGGTACGCATCATCGTGCCGCTCGCGCCCGGGGGCGGCACTGACGTGGTGACCCGCATCGTGGCAGCCCGGCTGGGGGAGATCTGGGGTCAGCCGGTGCTGGTCGAGAACCGCGCGGGAGGCGGACAGATCATCGGCACCGAAGCGGTCGCCCGTGCGCCGGCCGATGGCACGACACTGCTGGCGATCACGCCAGCGCATGTGATCAATCCGACCCTGCACGAGAAGATCTCCTACCGCTGGGATAAAGACTTCGCACCTATCGGCAACATGGCTGCGACCGCGAACGTGCTGGTCGTGCATCCGTCGCTGCCGGTGAAGAGCGCGAAGGAGCTGATCGCGCTGGTGCGCAGCCGCCCCGGACAGATGCACTTCGGGTCCAGTGGTGTCGGCGGTGCCTCGCACCTCGCGTTCGAACTGTTCAACTCGATGGCCAGGCTCGAACTGGTGCATGTGCCGTACAAGGGCGGCTCGGTCGCGGTGCAGGACGTGCTGGCCGGACAGATCTCGCTGTTGATGGGCAACATGCCTTCTGTACTGCAGCACATCCGTGCCGGCCGGCTGCGCGCGCTCGCCGTCGCCAGCGCTCGCCGATCGCCGCTGCTGCCCGAGGTGCCGACCATCGCCGAGTCGGCGTTGCCCGGTTACGAGGCCACCAATTGGAACGGCCTGGTCGCGCCTGCCGGACTGCCCTCGGACCTGGTCACCCGGATCAATGCCGATCTGGTGCGCGTGATCACCGAACCCACGGTGCGCGAGCGATTGTCCGGTGGCGGCTTCGATCCGATCGGCGACACGCCAGCGCAGTTCAGCGCGACCTTGAAGGCCGACCATCAGCGCTGGGCGACGGTGATCCGGAGTCGCGGGATCAAGGCGGAGTAGCGGCGAGGGGACAGGGACGGCCTGTCTTCTCGCCGCGGCGGCGATACACTTCAAACGCCCCGGACACCTGGTCCGGCCGCCGGCCGCAGAGAACGCCAATAGAACTCCAATGAGGACGCCAATGAATCCGCCATTCGATGCTGTGACCGCCGTGCTGCTCGACTATTTCGAAGGCCTGTACCACAGCGATACCCGGATCCTGCGTCGTGTGTTCCATCCGTCTGCGCTTTATGCCTGCGCTTCGGATGGCACCCTGCTGGCGCTCGACATGCCCGACTATTTCGCGGTGGTGGACAAGCGTCCGTCGCCGGCCAGCCGTGGCGAGTCGCGCACCGACCGCATCCTGTCGATCGACTTCATCGGCCCGGTGACCGCGCTGGCTCGAGTGCAGTGTTCCATCCTGCCGAAACTTTTCACCGATTCGCTGACGCTTGTACTGCTCGACACTCGCTGGCAGATCATTTCCAAGGTGTTTCACTACGATCTGGCACCCCCAGCAGCGTGATCGTCGATCCGGCCCAGGCTGCCGGCCGGGCGACCTCAACGTGCAGACGGTGCAGACGGTGCAGACGGTGCGGACGGTGCAGGTGAGGCAGCCGGCGCAGGTGGCGCATTGCCGAGCAACCGCTCCAGCTGTCGGTTGAGCTCATCGAGGTCGATTGGAGCCGGCGGTTTGCTGGCGGGCTCCCCTGACGGCGTGACTGGCGCAGCGGCTGCGCCAGCGGCTGCAGTGACCGGGATGCCGCCTTGCCCTGGCGCCGTGCGCGTTGGATCAGGTGCGGACTCGGCTGTCGTCGTGGCCGGCGTGCCCGATGCAGGCTCCTGCGCCGGGGTCGGCGGGGCCGCCTGGGGCGGGGCCATCTCGGACGGGGTCGACTGCGGGCGCGGCGGCAGCGGATCCGGCGGCGTGATGCCAGGCACTGGAAACACGATCCACAGGATCGTCAACAATCCCAGAGCGATCATCAGGAAGAAAAGCAGGAACATCGTCGCTCACCGCCCGGCTGTCTGATCCGCCTGCTTCTGTGCCCACCACTGTTTCAGCCAGCCGCTGTTGCCGCCCAGCGCGATGATCTCCTTCAGGCTGTCCGACAGCGGCGGGTACTCGCGCCGGGTGCCACGGGTGTGGTTGATGAACATGCCGCTGTCGAAGTCGACTTCGAGCTCATCGCCGGTTTCGCACGCTTCGGTCGCGCCCTGGCAGTCGGTAAGCGTGCGCAGGCCGGCGCCGATCGCGCCACGATAACCGAGGAACGGCATCGACTCGCAGACCAGCCCGAGGCCGAGCGCCTGCATCGCGATGTAACCGTTCATCTTCGGGCCCATGCCGAAGCTTCGCCCGGCGACGATGATGTCCCCGGGTTTGCAGCGGGTGTGGAAGCCCGGGTCGGTCTCGGCGAACAGATGCGGGATGATCTCGGCGGCGTCCATGTGGCGGCCGGTGATGATCCAGCCGGGTACCACGCCGCCCTGGTGCTGGATGTCATGGCCAAGCACCCAGGCCCGCCCGCGCAGGCGCCAGTCGAAAGGGGTCACTGCGTGAACTCGATCACCGTGCGTGCATCGACGATCTGCCCGGCCACGGCTGAAGCGGCCACGGTGGCCGGGTTCCCGAGGAACAGCTTTGCATCCTTGGGTCCGAGCCGTCCGTTATTGTTGCCGGCAAAGGTGGAGATCGACACCTCACCCGAGTCTACCGGCCCGACCACGCCATCGTTGCATACGCCGCAACCTGCCGGCAGCATCACCGCGCCGGCCTCGATGAAGATCTTCATCAGGCCGTCATCGAGCATCCGCCGGGTCGACTGCACGCTGCCCGGGGCGATCATCAGGCGCACGCCGGGCGCGATCCGCTTGCCCGCAAGTGCACGTCCCGCGAGCTGCATGTCTTCATAGTGGCCTGATCCGCAGGAACCGATGAACGCGTGATCGACCCGGGTACCGACGACTTCGGATACATCGACCGCGCGCTGTACCCCGCCCGGCAGTGCCACCTGTGGCTCGATGCTCGATATGTCGAGCGCGACCGTGGCCTCGTAGGTCGCGTTCTCATCCGGGTATACCGGGGTGAATGGGCGCTGGGCGACCCGGTTTGCGTGCTCGAGAATCGCGGCCGACGGCGGGAAGAAGGTGCCGTAGGCGCGCACTTCGGTGGGCGAACTGCATAGCGCGGTGCGCTGCGCGAGATCGAAACGATCCAGCTCGCCGGCGAACTCCAGTACCCGGTAATCCGGATCCAGACCCCAGCTGCCGCCCTCGCACAAATGCTTGGCGATGACGAACCCGATATCCCGACCGAACACCCCCGGCCGGGCGCGCCCGGTGAGCGCGAGCCGGATTGTCCTGGGCACCATCACCCAGTTGGTGCCGGTGGCAAGCACCCGGCTGATTTCCGAGCCCATGCGAAAGCCGAACGCGCCGATCGCTCCGGCATTGGTCGAGTGCCGGTCGTTGTCGAAATAGAACATGCCCGGCAGGAGCAGACCGGACTCCATCGGGAAGATGTGTCCGTGGCCACCCTGGCCTACGTCATGGAAGCTGCCCACGCCCCACTGCTTCGCCGCGCGCCGGTTGAGTGCGCCGCGCTCGGCCGAGCGGGCGTTCGGATAGATCACCTCATGATCGGTCACCATCATCACCCGTTCCGGGTGGGCCAGCCGGTCGATGCCAAGCTGGTCGAGTTCGCGCTTGGCCGAGAGCACGACGCCGTCATGGACCATGATGAAGTCCGGTTGCGGCTCGACCACTTCGCCAGCGCGCAGTTCACTGCGCCCGCTGCGGGCGGCAAGCACCTTTTCTACCGCGGTCATCGCCATGCTCTGGCCCAGCCTTCGAAGTGTCGTGAGCGGAGTCGGATTATCGCCCGGCCGGCCCGCGCGGATACGCATCGTCGAGTCGAGCGCGCCGGATAGTTGGATTGTCGGATAGTTGGATGTGCCCGATGGGCGCGCGTCTGGCACTATGCAGGCTGATTCGTTGCCGCGTTCGGGGCCTGATCCGGTTGCCGGTGTGGGGCGCCAAGCTTCCATACGACCAGAGGCAAGCATAAGGGGTGGAGAGAGGATGACCGCCAGTCGAGTGCTGTCGATATTGATCGTGTCGTGCCTGGCTTACGCCGGTCCCGCGCTGGCGCAGAGCGTCTACCCGGCCAAACCGGTGCGGGTGGTGGTGCCGTTCACGCCCGGAGGCACCAATGACATCGTGGCGCGGGTGCTCACCCGCGAACTTTCCGACGCGACCGGCCAGCAGTTCGTGGTCGACAACCGGCCGGGCGCATCCGGCGTGGTCGGGGCCGACATCGTCGCCAAGGCGGCACCCGACGGCTACACGTTGATGGTGCATTCGGTGTCCCATATCGCCAATGCGTTTGCTTACAAGAAGCTGCCCTACGACACGTTGAAGGACTTCGAGCCGCTGGCGCTGCTCGCCGGGCAGCCCGGCGCGCTGATCGTGCATCCGTCGCTGCCGGTGAAGACACTGAAGGACTTCATCGGCCTCGCCCGTGCCCGTCCGGGCGAGATCACCTATGCCTCCAACGGCGAGGGTGGCAGCCTGCATGTGCAGATGGCGGTGCTGGCGGCGATGGCCAATCTCAAGCTGGTGCATGTACCCTACAAAGGTGGCGCGCCGGCCCTGCTGTCGATCGTCTCCGGCGAGACGCAGTCCGGCACCATCACCATCGGTGTGGCGCTGTCACAGATTCGCGCTGGCCGGGTGCGGCCGATCGCGGTCACGGCAGCCCGGCGCTCGAACCTGCTGCCGGAGGTACCGACCATTGCAGAGGCTGGCGTTCCCGGCTACGACATGAACCCGTGGACCGGGCTGTTCGCCCCGGCGGGTCTGGCCAAGGCGGCATCCGAGCGGCTGCTCACCGAGGTGAACCGGATCCTGCGCCGACCTGAATTTTCGAAGCTGCTGGCCGAGCAGGCGGTCGAGCCCTGGTTCGGTACCCAGGAAGAGTTCATCGCGCGCATTCGCGTCGACCATGAACGCTACGAGAAGTTCTTCAAGCTGCTCAACATCCCGGCGTCCTGAGAACGCCGGGCTGCTCGACCCGAGCGGCGCGATGCGCTTGTCCGAAGTGGGTTGCTTGCCAGCATTTCCGAAACAGAGGATTGCCGAAAGTGAGGTAGACGCATGAAGATCAAGAGCATCAGGCATTTCGCCGTGCATCCGGGCTGGCGCAAGAACCTCATCTTCGTCAAGGTCGAGACCGACGAGGGCATCCACGGCTGGGGCGAGGCCTACTCGCAGTACGACCGAGACCGCGCGGTGTGTGCCCAGCTCGACTCGCTGTCGCCCTACCTCAT
Source organism: Burkholderiales bacterium (assembly GCA_038205245.1). GTDB lineage: Bacteria > Pseudomonadota > Gammaproteobacteria > Burkholderiales > CAIKXV01 > CAIKXV01. The sequence goes on along the minus strand of JBBRCD010000015.1, from coordinate 21,794 downwards.
CGGGCGCAACCCGTTCGACATCAAGCATTTCACCAAGTTCGCGTTCGACGACTATGCGGCGCGCCGGGGGTCGGTCGAACTGTTCTGCGCGATCAGCGGCATCGAGCAGGCGCTTTGGGACATCGTCGGCAAGGCCTGCAACCAGCCGGTGTACAACCTGCTGGGCGGACGGGTGCGCGACAAGATCCGCGTCTACGCGAACGGCTGGAGCTACGGCATGGATCAGCCATCCGACTATGCCCGCGCAGCCGAGAAGATCGTCGCTGCCGGCTGGACTGCGCTCAAGTTCGACCCCCTGCCCAAGCCCTGGCGAAACTGGATCCCGCGCGAACACGAAGAGCGCGCGGTTGCGGTCACCAAGGCGATCCGCGAGGCGGTCGGCCCGGATGTCGATCTTCTGATCGACCAGCACCGGCGCCTTGCGCCGATGCATGCGATCCGGCTGGACAAGCGGCTGGCCGAGTTCAACATGTACTGGATGGAGGAATCCTGCCAGGCCGAGTACCCGGATGAACTGGCTGAGATCCGCCGCAACATCGGTATCCCGGTGGTGATCGGCGAGGCGACCTACACCAAGGCAGGCTTCCGTCCGTTGCTCGAGAAACGTGCGGCAGACATTCTCAACCCGGATGTCGCCTGCGTCGGCGGCATCCTGGAACTCAAGGAGATCGCCGCGATGGCCGAGCCGTTCCTGGTGGCGGTGTCGCCGCACAATTACAACTCGACGACGGTCGCCACTGCGGCAACCCTGCATGCGTCGGCGACCATGCCCAACTTCATCATTACCGAGTACTTCCTGCCGTTCGTGGAGTTCGGCAACCGCATCTGCCAGAACGCGCCGGTGCCGAAGAACGGCTACATTGAGCTGTCGACTGCGCCGGGTCTGGGGATCGAGCTGGACGAGAAGGAACTGGCGAAATCGCCCGCCCAGGTCTACAAACTGCGCAAGCTGCCACAGGTGGCCGACGAGGGGCCGTGAGGTCATCCGTGCGGCTAAAACAGGCGAGGTATTACCCGCCAACTCTGCTCGCCGGGCTGGCCGCTGGTGATCGCAACACATGGGGAAGATGATGGCACACGAAAAGATGATCGAGGAGTTGCAGGTGCGGCGGGCGAAGGCGCTCGGCATGGGCGGCCCGGACAAGCTGGCGCGGCGGGAGGCGCAAGGCGTGCTCAACGCGCGATCCCGGCTCGACCTGCTGCTCGACCCGGGCAGCTTCGTCGAATCCGGCCTGTATGCCACTTCGTTTCGCGCCGAGGACCGTGAGCGTACGCCGGCCGATGGCAAGGTCGCCGGGTTCGGCCGCATCGATGGCCGAGATGTCGGCATCGTGTCCAACGACTTCACCGTGATGGGCGCCTCCAGCAGTCAGATCAACGGCAAGAAGATCAAGCATGTGAAAGACATCGCCAACGCCAAGGGCCTGCCGATGGTGTTTATCGGCGAGTCGGCCGGGGCGCGCATTCCTGATCGCATGGGATCGGCTGGGCGAGCGATCCTCGGACAGGACCCGACCGAGTACATGCGTACCCGGGTCTCGCCCTGGGTGTCGGCGCAGCTTGGCGCATGCTTCGGCTCGTCGACCTGGTACGGCTGCATGTCCGACTTCGTGGTGATGCGCAAGGGGGCGTTGATGGCGGTGGCGAGCCATCGTGTCACCTCGACCGCCATCAGCCAGGAGGTGGACCCGGAAGAGCTGGGTGGCTGGAAGCTGTTGACCGGGATCTCCGGCCTGGTCGATGTCGCGGTCGATACCGACGAAGAGGCGCTCGACATGGTCAGGCGCTTTCTGTCCTACCTGCCCGGCCATTGCAACGAGGCGCCTCCGGTGCTCGACCCCTCCAGGGTGGCGGCGCATGAGCAGGCGCAGCTGCTGGAGCTGTTGCCCGAGTTGCGCACCAAGGTCTATGACGCACGTCGGCTGATCGAGGTGATGGTCGATGTCGACAGCATGTTCGAGCTCAAGCCGCGTTTCGGCCGCTCGATCGTGACCGCGCTCACCCGGGTGAACGGGCATAGCGTCGGTGTGATTGCCAACAATCCGATGTTCAAGGGCGGGGCGATCGATGCCGACGCCTGCAACAAGGCCACCAGCTTCCTGGTGCTATGCGATTCCTTCAACATTCCCATCGTGTTGCTGGTTGACCAGCCCGGCTTCCTGATCGGCATCGAGGGCGAGAAGCGCGGTGCAGCCGGTCGCATCATCAACTGGATGAACGCGCTCGCCCTGGTCAGTGTGCCCAAGATCTCGGTCATCGTGAGGAAGAGCTACGGGCAGGCCTATCTCAACATGGGCGGCGGCCGCAATTCGGACGAGGTGGTGGCCTGGCCGACTGCCGATCTGGGCTTCATGGATCCGAAGGTCGGTGCCAGCGTGCTCGCCCGCGATGGCGACAGCAGCGCGGTGACCCAGTCGGTGACCGATTCGCTGGTGCGCGACACGACCGCCTGGGGACTGGCGTCACTGTACGAGGCGCATGCGGTGCTCGATCCGCGCGATACCCGTTCCTGGCTGACGGCGATGCTCGACGTGCACCGCTCGCGGCTCACCCGGGGTGTGGGGCAGCACAAGCTGGCCAACTGGCCGACCAGCTATTAACCTCGGCTGAGCCATAAAGCCACCCCGTCCACGACCTGACCGAGTGTCCACGATGACCCGTCTGATCCAGCGCAATGCACGTGCCGCGATGCCGGTCGCCGTCTCCGGCGAGGGCTGCTGGGTGACCGACAGCGCCGGTCGGCGCTATCTCGATGCCTCGGGCGGCGCGGCGGTGTCCTGTCTCGGGCACGGGCACCCCGAGGTGATCGAGGCCATCAAGGCGCAGGTCGACCGTATCGCCTATGCACACACCAGCTTTTTCACCAGCGAGCCGGCCGAGGCTCTGGCCGAGCATCTGATCGCTCATGCACCGGCCGGCATCGAGCATGTGTACTTCGTCTCCGGCGGGTCGGAGGCGATCGAGGCCGCGCTGAAACTCGCGCGCCAGTACTTCGTCGAGATCGGTCAACCGCAGCGCCGGCATCTGATCGCCCGCCGGCAGAGTTATCACGGCAATACGCTGGGCGCGATGGCGGTCGGGCACCGGGAATCGGCACGTCGGCTGTTCGAGCCGATGCTGGTGCCGGTGACCCACGTGTCGCCCTGCTACAGCTACCGCTATCGGGCGCCCGGTGAGGATGACAGCAGCTATGCGCAGCGTCTCGCCGATGAGCTCGAGCAGACGATTCTCGGGCTGGGTCCGGACACCGTCATCGGCTTTCTCGCCGAGACCGTCGGCGGCGCCACTGCTGGCACCGTTCCGCCGGTGCGTGGCTATTTCGAGAAAGTGCGCGCGGTGTGCGATCGCTACGGCGTGCTGCTGATGCTCGACGAGGTGATGTGCGGCATGGGACGTACCGGCACCCTGCATGCCTGCGAGCAGGAAAATGTCGCGCCCGACATCATGGTCGTGGCCAAGGGCCTGGGCGCCGGCTATCAGCCGATCGGAGCTGCCCTGGCGAGCGAGCGGGTGTACCGGCCGATCGTCGAGGGATCCGGCGCCTTCTCGCATGGACACACGTATATCGGACATCCCACCGCTTGCGCGGCCGCACTTGCGGTGCAGACCATCGTGCAGCGTGAACGGCTGGTGCCACGGGTGCGCGAGCAGGGCGTGAAGCTTCAGGCGGCGCTGCTCGATCAGTTCCGCGAACATCCGCATGTCGGCGACATCCGTGGACGCGGCCTGTTCTGGTCGATCGAACTGGTCGCCGACCGCGCCACCGACCAGCCATTCGCGCCCGAGCTTCGCCTGCATGCCCGGGTCAAGGCCGAGTCGATGGCGCGCGGCCTGTGCGTCTACCCGATGGGCGGCACCATCGACGGCGAGCGCGGCGACCATGTGCTGATGGCACCACCGTTCATCGTCAGCGATGATGAGGTGGCGCAGATCGCCACGCGGCTGCGCGCGGCGGTCGATGCGTCCGTGGCCGATGCATGATCGCTGCGACCACGGCGCCGACCCGATCGGCAGCACGCCCGCAGAGTGCGAGGCGTCCAACCGCAACCAGATCGTGCGCTGGCCGAAGACGGTGCGCGAAGCGACCTTTCCTCTGAGTAACGACAGCAGCACGGAGCAGAGCCATGGATACCGCATCAAAGGCTGCAGACACCCAGCAGGTGCAGGACCCGGCGCAGGTCGCCGCGGCAACCCGGCTCGATGCCCAGCAGGCGCTGGCGCAGTCTTTCGGAACGTTGCAGGAGCTGGTGATGGCGGCGCGTCGCACGCTGTCCCAGTCGCACTGGGACATGCTCTCCGGTGGCTCCGACTCGGAGGCGACCCTGCGCCGCAACCGCCTCGCGCTGGACAGTCTGGCGCTGCGCCAGCGGGTGCTGGTCGATGTGCGCAACATCGATACCCGGACGTCGCTGCTCGGCAAGTCGCTACCGGTGCCGATGTTCATCGCGCCGATCGGCAACTATCTGCAGTATGCCGATCCGCGGGGCGCCACCGCGGTTGCCTGTGCCGCGGTGGCGAAGCAGGTGCCCTGCTTTGTCAGTACGGCGGCGCGTCCGGGTATCGAAGCGGTCGCCAGGGCAGTCGATCAGCCGCTGATCTTCCAGCTCTATGTGCGTGGTGACCGGCAGTGGGTGGGTGACATCCTGGACCGGGCAAAGGCTGCCGGGTATGACGCGCTGTGTGTCACCGTCGATCGCGCCTATTACAGCCGGCGCGAGCGCGACCTGATCAACCGGCATCTGGTGCGCGAGGGTGGCGGCGATGCCTCGCACCAGGCGAGTCTCACCTGGACCGATGTGCTGTGGATGAAACAGCGCATGGGTGTGCCGCTGATTCTGAAGGGCATCGCCACCGGCGAGGACGCGAAGCTTGCGGTCGAGCATGGTGTTGACGTCGTCTACGTGTCCAATCACGGCGGACGCCAGCTCGACCATGCGCAGGCCAGCATCGAGGTGCTGCCCGAGGTTGCCGAGGCAGTCGATGGCCGCGCCGAGGTGCTGATGGACGGCGGCATTCTGCGTGGCACCGACATCGTGAAGGCGGTGGCGCTGGGTGCGAAGGCGGTCGGCATCGGCAAGCTGCACGGGTGGGCGCTGGCTGCAGCCGGTGAGCCGGGCGTAGTACGCATGTTGGAACTGCTCGAACTCGAGATCCGCACCGCGATGGGCCTCATGGGCGTGACCTCGCTCGCGCAACTGTCGCCGCAGTCGGTGCGTCTGGTCACGCCGGTGTCCACCGGTAGCGTGACCAGTGCCTATCCGATGTACGAGGCGGCGCTGCGCCATGGTGAAAGCCGGCCGTAATCGACCCTGCGCCGGGTTCAATTGTTTCGCTGGTTCTGCGGCGATGGGCGACCAGCGGACGGCGACCAGGGGACTGACCCCGCATGGGGTCTGTCCCCGCTTGCGCACTAGCGCCGCGCGCTTTGGCGGTCCACCTGGCCAGTCGACTCTGCTGCCGGATGCCACAGAGCAGTACTGGTGAGGTAGAGCACCCAGGCGTTCAGCACATGCCACAGGAAGTGGGTGCCCAGCGGCCACTGCGGGCAGAGCGACAGATCGAGTGTCCTCGCTACCAGCGACGCGCTGAAGACGATGGCCGCAAGGCCAAGCCGGCGCGCGAGCGCGGGCGCCCGAGTCGATATTGAACAGGCAGCGAGCGACAGCGCGAGCAGCGCGGGAAGGTAGGCCCCGCTGCCCTGCATCAGCGCGCCGATGCCGCTATGGGACAACACGCTGCCAAGCAGCCATCCGAGGATCAGATAGGCGATCAACGCTCCGGCTACCGCGCGGCTTTGCCAGCCGATGATGCGCGCCATGAACGAACCCAGCCATACGCAGATGTAGAGCGCGATGAATACCGTGTCCAGCAATGACGTCCAGGCGTTGGCCAGGGTGTGGAACGCGAGGCTGCCCAGGCCAACGGCGACGATCAGCGCCGGTTGACCGCGCTGCTCCCAGGGCAGCTCGCGCGCCGGGGGACGGAAGCGTGCGACGGCGAGCGCGGCCAGCAGAAATGCGCCATTGGTCAGCGCGTTGGCCGGCTCGGCGAGCAGGCTCGCGTCTACCCGCTCGCAGTAAGCGTCTATCGCTCGCAACCAGTCCATGACGTGCAGGCTACCGGATCGGGGTAACCGGGACATGACATCGGCCCGGCAGGAGGCACCGGATTTGCTTGTGCGGTAGTCTCCGCCTTCCAAAACTCGCGCGATAAGGTTCTCGATCGTCTCCCATGGCCGACCTGCTCGTCTGCGTCACCTTCGATTTCGACGCCATGTCGGGCTTCATCTCGCGTGGCATGACCTCGCCCTCGCCGATCTCGCGGGGTGAATTTGGTCCGGTAGCCTCAGGACGCATCCTCGACCTGCTGCGCGAGCGCAAAGTGCGCAGCACCTGGTGCATCCCCGGCCATACGCTGGAGACTTATCCGGAGGCGTGCCGCGCGGTGTTCGATGCCGGCCATGAGATCGCTCACCATGGCTGGACGCATGTGCCGCCGGCAGCACTCACCCGCGAGCAGGAAGAATCCGGCCTCGCGCGTGCCAACGAGTCGATCAAGCGGCTCACCGGCCAGTACGCCCGCGGCTATCGCTCGCCGTCCTGGGATCTGTCGCCGCACTCGGTCGAACTTCTGCTCGCGCACGGTTTTCGCTACGACAGCTCGATGATGGGCAACGATTACAGCCCGTACCGCGTGCGCCAGGGCGATGTCATCGAACTCGAGCAGCCGGCAGTGTTCGGCGCGCCGACCCGCTTGATCGAGCTGCCGATCTCCTGGTCACTCGATGACTATCCGGTGTTCGAGTTCATCCGCACGCCGCAGACCATTCTTCCCGGAAACTCGAACGCCAATCTGGTGGTCGAGAACTGGATCGGCGACTTCACCTGGATGCAGCGCACGGTGCGCGACTGGGGCCTGCTCACCTACACGTTTCACCCGTTCGTGATTGGCCGTGGCCACCGGATGCTGGCACTCGAGAAGCTGCTCACCGCACTTGCCGCCGGTGGCGCGCGCTTCGTTACCATGGAAGAGGCTGCGGCAGAGTACGACCAGCGTTCGCCGTTTCCGCTGAAGTAAAGCCTTGGGCGGAAGTGCGGAGAGACCCTGCGAGGCTCTGTGCCCGGATCTGTCCCCTGTCTTAAGGCTGCCGCAGCGGCCAACGACAGGTCTGGCCCGTCTTCAGTTTTTCGTAGTGTTCAGGAGTCAGCGATGAGTGCACTCGTCAATGTAGGATGTGTTCGGCGCAGTCACGGTTGCGCAATGCTGCTGGCCGCGGCGCTGCTTGCACCTGCGGTCGGCCTGGCCCAGGGCCAGAAGTTTCCCGATCGGCCGCTGCGCCTGATCACCGGCTTCCTGCCCGGTGGCGTGTCCGACGTGATCGCGCGCGTGCTGGGTGAGCGGCTCGGCGATCGGCTGAACGAGCGGGTGGTGATCGACGGACGTCCCGGCGCTGGTGGCATGCTGAGCATGGAGATCGCCGCCAAGGCCTCGCCCGACGGGCATACGATCTATCTCGCGCAGCCGGTGGTGTCGATCGCTGCGGCCATCGACAAGTATTCCTGGGATACGGTGAAGGCGTTTGCGCCGATCGGCCTGATCGGTACGTCGATGACGCTGCTGGTGGCCAACCCGTCGTTTCCGGCCAACTCGGTTGCTGAGCTGATTGCTCTGGCGCGGGCCAAGCCGGGCACGATCAACTACGGCTCCTCCGGCTTTGGCGGACCGAACCATCTGGCGGCTGAGCTGTTCCAGGTGATGGCGAAGATCAAGCTGAACCATGTGCCGTACAAGGGCGCCGGAGCGACGGTGCCGGCGGTGATGAGCGGCGAAGTGCCGATCGCGGTGACGCCGCTGCTCGCCGGCCTGCCGCAGTACAAGGCAGGCAAGATCAAGGCGCTTGGGGTGACTGGGGTCAAGCGCAGCGCGGCCGCGCCGGAGATCCCGGCGATCAGCGAGCTCATCAAGGGGTTCAGCTATCAGTCCTGGTTCGGCTTCGTCGCCCCGGCGGGTACACCGCGGCCGGTGATCACCCGTCTCAACAAGGAACTGGTGTCGATTCTGGAAGTCGCCGAAACCCGCGACAAGCTGACCGCCCAGGGGGTGGATATCGAGACGAGCACGCCCGAGCGGCTCGGCCAGATCATGGCCGACGACGTCAAGCGGCTGCGGCAACTGATCAAGGACACCGGCATCAAGCTGGAGTAGTGTCCGACAGCCCTGCGCGGCGACGTCCCCGGGCGGCGCCCCGGGGTATCCTCGGCTAACATTTGAAATCCGGCCATACCCTGGCTGAGCATGCAGCCCCCTGGAGCCCGCCATGAATGACCCGCACCCGCCCGTCGACCACGATATGGATCACTTCTGGATGCCGTTTACTGCCAACCGGCAGTTTCGCGCAAAGCCGCGCATGCTGGTGTCGGCGAAGGATATGCACTACACCACCGACGACGGTCGGCAGGTGGTCGACGGTTGCGCCGGCCTCTGGTGCGTCAATGCCGGGCACAACCGCCACGAGATCATCTCGGCGATCAAGCAGCAACTCGATACGCTCGACTTCGCACCGACTTTCCAGATGGGTCACCCGAAGGCGTTCGAGGCGGCGAAGAAGGTCGCAGGGCTCGCGCCCGAGGGCATGAGCCATGTGTTCTTCGCCAATTCGGGTTCCGAGTCGGTCGACAGCGCGCTCAAGATCGCGCTCGCCTATCACCGTGCCCGTGGCGACGGCACGCGCACCAAGTTCATCGGCCGCGAGCGCGGCTACCATGGCGTCGGCTTCGGCGGCATCTCGGTCGGTGGCATCCCGGCCAACCGCAAGGTGTTCGGCGGGCAACTGCTGCCCGGCGTGGACCATCTGCCGCACACGCACAACCTGCGCGAGGCGGCGTTCTCGCGCGGTCAGCCCAAGTGGGGTTCGCACCTGGCTGAGGACCTCGAGCGGATGGTCGCGCTGCATGACCCTTCGAACATCGCAGCGGTGATCGTCGAGCCGGTTGCCGGCTCCACCGGCGTGCTGCCGCCTCCGGTGGGTTATCTCGAGAAGCTGCGCGCGATCTGCGACAAGTACGGCATCCTGCTGATCTTCGACGAAGTGATCTCCGGTTTCGGGCGTCTTGGCACACCGTTCGCTGCCCAGTACTTCAACGTCACCCCGGATCTCATCTGCTGCGCCAAGGGCATCACCAACGCGACCATTCCGATGGGCGCGGTGATCGTCAAGGACCACATCCATGACGCGTTCATGAACGGACCGGAAGGCATGATCGAGCTCTTCCACGGCTACACCTACTCCGGGCATCCGGTGGCGGCGGCTGCGGCGGTGGCGACTCTGGACCTTTATGAGAACACCGGGCTGTTCGAGTCCTCGCGCGCGATGCATGGCTACATCGCCGATGCTGCACATGGCCTTCGCGAGCTGCCGAACGTGATCGATGTGCGCAACATCGGGCTGATCGCCGCGGTCGAGCTGAAGTCGCGCGACGGCAAGCCAGGAGCGCGCGCCTATGAGGCGATGGTCAAGTGCTTCGAGCGCGGCGTGCTGGTGCGCATCACCGGCGACACCATTGCGCTGTCGCCGCCGCTGATCGTCGAAAAATCGCATATCGACGAGATCTTCGGCACCATCGGCGACGTGCTGAAGACACTCGACTGAGGCCAGTTGCAGTTGTCCACTCCTCACATTGGGTCCCACCTTCGGCTGCGGTTTTTGGCGTTCGTCTTCGCTGCAGGCGCCGGCTGCGCGTCATTGCCGGTGTTCGCCCAGGTCGCCGGCGCAGATCAGGCGAGCAGCTTCCCGTCGCGTCCGATACGGATGATCGTGCCGTTTTCGGCTGGTGGCGGACTGGAGCTGACCGCCCGCCAGATAGGGCAGAAACTCACCGAACGCTGGGGCCAGCCGGTGATTGTCGACAATCGGCCAGGCGCCGCGACCATCCTGGGTACCGAGATTGCGTCAAAGGCAGCGCCGGACGGGCATACCCTGTTGATGATCACGACCACCTTTGCGATCAATCCCAGCCTGTATGGCAAGCTGCCGTATGATCCGGGGCGCGATTTCACGCCTCTGATCCAGCTGACCGTGCAGCCCAACATAGTGGTGGTCAATGCGTCCTCGCCGATCCAGAGCGTCAAGGATCTGATCGCTGCTGCCCGGGCGAAGCCGGGCGAACTCACCTTCGCTTCGCCCGGCGCGGGCTCGGCACCCCATCTGTCGGCAGAATTGATGCGATCGATGTCGAAGATCGACATGATCCACGTGCCTTACAAGGGCATCCCGCCCGCAGTGACCGACCTGCTGGGCGGTCGGATCACCATGCTTTTCACAACCGTGCTGTCGGCCGCGCCGCAGATCAAGGCCGGCAAGCTGCGTGCAGTCGCGGTCACCAGCGCCAAGCGAAACCGGATGCTCCCGGAGGTGCCGACCATGGCCGAAACGCTCCCCGGCTACGAGCTCAATGCCCTGCAGGGCATCGTGGTGCGCGCCGGCACGGCGCGCGAGATCGTGCAAAAGCTCGGTCGAGACCTGCGCGAGATCGTGATGTTGCCGGATGTGCGCGAGCGGCTCGAGTCCGAGGGCGCCGATGTCGTGGGCAGCACCCCCGAGGCGTTCGCAGCCGCACTCCGGCGCGAGATGGTGACCTGGGCGCGCATCGTCAAGGAGTCCGGCGCAAAGCCCGAGTAGCAGCGATAATCAGGGCTCGTTCAACGCTCTGGAGCCTGCAATGCCGCTTGCCCAACTCTACATGGCCCCTGGCCGCACCGACGAACAGAAAGCGCTGCTGATCGAGAAGGTCACGCAGGCGTTCACCGAAGCCGTGGGCGTGCCGCCCGACTCGGTCTGGGTGACCATCCAGGAGGTGCCGCGCACGCAGTGGGGTGTGGCCGGGCAGACGCTGGCGGCGAAGAAGTAGCGGCGATGAACCTCGATCGTGTCAGCTCGGGCCGGGACCTCCCCAACGAGTTCAACGTGATCATCGAGATCCCGATGAACGCCGATCCGGTCAAGTACGAAGTGGACAAGGAAACCGGTGCGATGTTCGTCGACCGCTTCATGTCGACCTCGATGCGCTATCCATGCAATTACGGCTACATCCCGCACACGCTGTGCGGCGATGGCGATCCGGCCGATGTGCTGGTGCCCAGTCCGTATCCGCTGATCAGCGGCGTGGTGGTGCGCTGCCGCCCGATCGGCATGCTCAAGATGCAGGACGAGGCGGGCGAGGACACCAAGCTGCTCGCGGTGCCGATCGAGAAGGTGGCAAGCGCCTATGCGAGTGTGCGCGAACCGGCCGATCTGCCGGCGATGTTGCTGGCGCAGGTGGCGCACTTCTTCGAGCACTACAAGGACCTGGAGCCAGGCAAGTGGGTGAAGGTCGAAGGCTGGCAGGGCCCGGACGCGGCGAAGGCAGAGATCATGAATGCCTTGACACGCTTCCAGACGGCGAAGGACAAGCCGCACTTCTGATCGTACGGGCCCTGAAAGTCGGTCGCCGGGTTCGTGGCGCCAGCCGTTCGGCCGGTGGCCGTCGCCTCCAGATTGCTGTAGTCGAACAGGCGGCTGCCGTTGACCGTTCCGGTCGGCGTACCAGTGCCGATTGCCCAGATGCCGTTGTTGGGGGCATTGCGGGTCGATGCGTCACACGCTTGCCTTGTTGGGTCATTCGTCGAATGCGCTCGACTGCTGTTGCTGCAGTGCGTCACCTCATCCTTCACCCCAATGCGTCGTTTTCTTGAGGAAACAGATTGTTTTCACCAAGCGCCGCGTGTAGCATCCACTTCGCTTCAGGTATCAGACTGTGGCAACAAGTTTCAGGAGGAGGTAGTCGGAGGCATGAAGGCGCACGTCAGTTGCGCCGAAAGAAGCGTTAAGCGCTGCGTACCCAGTGACCCACCCGCCAACAAGAACAACCCGGGTCACGAGTTTCGAGGTGGCGATTGAAGCGGTAGCGGGGGAGGTCGAAAGACCTCCCCCGAGTTGTTTCTGCCGCAGCCCGATGTGCGGCCGCACCGCCTGATGGACTAGACTCACCCCACTCGATCAAACACAAGGGGGAGTAGTTCGAATGGCCATCAGTGGCAATCTGGGTGGAGGCGCGTCGCCGAGCAAGGAACTGGCGTTCAACATGAAGTTGATCGGCCATCACGAGCTCAACGGCAACGGCAACGTGGGCGAGGGCATCAGCATCCAGAAGTTGCGCGACGGCCGACGCATCCTTTGGGTGGCTCATGAATCGGCGCCGACCAACTTCACCGGCATCGATGTCACCGATCCGCGCGCGCCGAAAGTGGTGGTGCAGACAGCGCTGCCGCATTCGCGGGTGCGCTCGAACTCGCTCGACGTGGTCGGTGATGTGATGGCGGTGGCCTATCAGACACGCGACTTCGGCGGAACGCCGGCCGGCTTCGAGCTGTTCGACATCAGCCGACCGGAGGAACCGAAATCGATCAGCTTCTTCGACTGCTCCGGCCCGCATTCGCGCGGTGTGCACATGGTCTGGTTCGTCGATGGCAAGACCGTGCATATCGCCTCCGGGGCGGCCGACTTCGAGCCGCACGATCCGCGCGATGACCAGATGTACCGCATCATCGATGTGAGCAATCTCAGCAAGCCAGTCGAGGTGGGCCGCTGGTGGGCGCCCGGCACCAGGAAGGGCGATGCCGAAACCTGGCGCACCGAGCCCGGCGGCAAGGAACTGGGCAAGACCGGCTACCGGGTGCACAACACCTGCGTGTGGCCGCAGCGTCCGGACCGTGCCTACCTCGGTTACATCGACTACGGCGCGGTGATTCTCGACATCAGTGACCGCACAAAACCTACGATGGTGTCGCGCTGGACCCACAAGCCGGGATTCCACCATTCGCTGATGCCGCTGTTCAGCCGCGACCTGATGGTGATGAGCGACGAGAGCACGACCGATGGCGCCAAAGACTGGCCCATGCTGGTATGGATGCTGGATGCCACGAACGAAAAGTATCCGGTATCGATCAGCACGCTGCCGATGCCGCCGGTGGAGACGTTCGGCCAGCGCGGGGGGCGCTACGGCGCGCACAACCTGCACGATAACGTGCCGGTGGAGACCTCGGCATGCTCGGACGAGATCATCTATTGTGCGATGTTCAACGGCGGCGTCCGGGTGTACGACACGAAGAACCCGTATCAGCCGCAGGAGATCGGCTACTTCGTGCCGGCCGCCCCGGCACTGTCACCGGCCGGTGCCGCCCAGATGAACGATGTCTGGGTCGACGAGAAGGGCCTGGTGTATGCGGTCGACCGGCTGGCCGGCGGCATCTATGTGATCGAGACGTCGTTCTAGCCGGGCAGGCGGGCAAGTGACCAACGTTGCAGCGAAGATCCCGGTATCGGTGATCACCGGCTTTCTTGGCAGCGGCAAGACCACGCTGCTGGGCAAGCTGCTGCGTCACCCCGGGATGAACCGGGTGGCGGTGATCATCAACGAGTTCGGCGAGCAGTCGATCGATCACGACCTGGTGCAGATCTCGAGCGAGCAGATGATGGTGCTCGACAATGGCTGCCTGTGCTGCCGGGTGCGGGGTGACCTGCAGGAGACGCTGGTCGACCTGTGGATGAAGCGGCGCAACGGCGAGACCATCGACTTCAACCGGGTGGTCATCGAGACCACTGGCCTGGCGGACCCGGCACCGGTGATCCACACCATGATCACCGACACTTCGGTGTGCAACACCTATGTGCTGGATGCGGTGATCACCCTGGTCGATGCAGTCAATGGCAACGAGCAACTGGACACGCTCGAGGAGCCGGTCAAGCAGGCCGCCGTGGCCGACCGGCTGGTGATCACCAAGACCGATATCGCCGAGCCTGCCGAGGTCGAGCTGCTCGAGGCGCGCCTGCGCGAGTTGAATCCGCATGCGCCGATCGTGCGCTGCGTGATGGGCGAGCTCGACCCGAAGCTGCTGATGGATGTCGGCGTGCGCAACAAGGCGGCCTCGGAAGCTGCGATCGAGAGCTGGTTGGGCAGCCAGGCGTTCATGCCAATCGAGGGCGCGGGCGCCTCGCTGCGGCCGGATCGACCGCGGCCACTGCCGCGCGGCCAGCACACCGCGGGTGTCGACTCCTTCTGCCTGTACTACGACCGGCCATTTTCCTGGAAGACCTTCTCGATCGCGATGGAGGTGCTGACCTCGCTGCGCGGCCCCGACCTGCTGCGGGTCAAGGGACTGGTCGACATTGAAGGTGAGCGCGGTCCGGTGGTGGTGCAGGGTGTGCAGCATCTGTTCCATCCGCCGGTCACGCTCGATGCCTGGCCGAGCGACGATCACCGCACCCGGCTGGTGTTCATCACCCGCAACATTCCGCGGGCGCTGATCGAGAATCTGGTGGGCGCGATTCTGGCGACTGCTCCGGTGGGGGCGGCAGCGGCCGCTCCGGCTTCCACCCCGCCTTCGACCCCGTCTGCGGGCCCGGCCTGAACACCTCATCGTGAACCCAATACTCGCCGGGTCCATGCCCCGGCCCAAGCCTCAGCGCGTGATCCTGCCCGGGGGCTATGCACGGCTGGAGCCGGTCGATGACGCACTCCATGGCGACGTCCTGTACGCAGTAAGCTCGGTGGCCGATGTCGCTGAGCGGTTTCGCTGGCTGTTTGATGAGCCGCCAGCCGATCGGGCAGCCATGCGGGACTGGATCGAGCGCGCACGGGCGAGCGATGACCCGATTGCCTTCGCGGTGGTCGATACGGCCACGGGACGCGCCGAGGGCCGGCAGTCGCTGATGCGCATCACCCCGGAGCATGGCGTGATCGAGATCGGCAACATCTACTGGGGCCCGGCGATCGCGCGCAGCCGGGTCGCCACCGAGGCGCAGTTCCTGTTCGCCCAGTACGCGTTCGAGACGCTCGGCTACCGGCGCTACGAGTGGAAGTGCAATTCGCTCAACCTGCCGTCGCGGCGGGCCGCCGAACGCTTCGGCTTTCGCTTCGAGGGCATCTTCAGGCAGCACATGGTGGTCAAGGGCGAGAGCCGGGATACCGCCTGGTTCTCGATGCTCGATCACGAGTGGCCAGCGCTGAAGGCGGGGTATCTGCGCTGGCTTGCGCCAGACAATTTCGATGCCGCCGGCGTTCAGCGCCGATCGCTCACCGATTGCCTGTCTGCGGCCTGAGCAAGTCGGGGACAGACCCAGGGGACAGACCCTAAGGGTCTGTCCCCAAAGCACACGCCGTGGCCTGAGCCGAGCGGGGACAGGCAGCGCCCAGGGGACAGACCCTGAGGGTCCGTCCCCAAGCCGTGCAAGGCAGCCAAGGCATGTCGAGCTGCAGACGATCGCGCTAGACTGTCGCACCGCGTTCGCAGACTGGTCAGCCCGCATGGCCTTCGCGCAAGTCGATATCCGCAGCCAGGTCTGCGCCGCCGAATGGCAGCTTCGCTGCGAGCTGGCCTGTGCACACCGGCTGGTCGCGCATTTCGTGTTCACCGATCTGTCCTATAACCATATCTCGGTGCGCTGCCCGGACAACCCTGATCACTTTCTGGTCAAGGCGCAAGACGTCTTCATGGAGCAGGTGAGCGCGAGCAACCTGGTCAAGTACGACCTGGCGGGCAACCAGGTGGCGGCCTCGCCGTGGAAGGCGGCGATGTCGGCCTACAACATTCATGGCGCCATCCTGCGCGAGCGCCCTGACCTCAATGCAGTGGTGCATACGCATTCGCCGGCCAACCTCGCGGTCTCGGCACAGAAGCACGGGCTGCTGATGCTGTCACAGCAGGCGATGCGCTTTCACGGGCAGATTGCCTATTACCCCTATGACGGCGACGATGCGACTCGCGAGGGCGCGACCCGGCTCGCCCAGGCGATGGGCGACAAGTGGTTGATGATCCTGCACAATCATGGGGCGGCAGTGTGCGGTCTCAATATTGCCGAGGCGTGGATCCAGCACCACTTCCTGGAGCTTGCATGCCGTGCGCAGATCGGCGCGCTGGCCGGAGGAACCGAACTGATCGAACCCTCGCGCGCGTTGTGCGAGGACCGGGTGCGCATGTTCGGCCATCTCGGGCTGTATGACTCGAGCAGTCGCGACTGGATCGCCGGGCGCGCCCTGGTGGACAAGCTGTATCCTGATTATTGCAGTTAGGACCACGTCCTGAAGGGGCCTCCACAGGGGGGCGGATGGTGATCCTGGTGTTGATAGTTGCATGCTGGCAGTCCCGCGAACGAGACTGGACACCGGCCAGGCCGTAAACCAACCAGGAGGATGAAATGCTGAACCGAGGTACCCGACTGTCGGCGCTGAGCTGCGCCGGCGCGATGCTGCTTGCCGCTGCGGCAACGGTGCAGGCGCAAAGTTTTCCGACCAAGCCGATGCGCTACATCATCTCGTTCCCACCTGGCGGGTCGAACGACATCCTGGCGCGTATTCTGGGCGCACGGCTGCAGGACACGATGGGCCAGCCGGTGCTGATCGACAACCGGCCCGGAGCGGGCGGCAATATCGGTGCCGAAGCGATTGCGCGAGCAGCGCCTGATGGCTATACGTTCGGCAACATCAGTGCGACTCACGCCATCAATGCGACCCTCTACCCGAAGCTGTCCTATGACGTGCTGAAGGACTTCTCGCCGATCGTGCGCATCACCGAGATCCCGCTGCTGCTGGCGGTGCATCCCGCGTTGCCGGCCAAAGGGCCGAAGGAACTGATCGTCCTCTCGCAGTCGCGCAAGCTCGCCTATGCCTCTTCCGGTATCGGCACCCCGGGTCACCTTGCTGCCGAGATGCTGGCTGGTTTCGGCGCAAAGGATCTGGTGCATGTGCCGCACAAGGGCGGCGGTCCGGCGATCCTCGATCTGGTTTCGGGCAATGTCGAGATGCTGTTCATCAATCTGCCGGAGATGATTCCGCAGGTGAAGGCGGGCAAGATGCGCGCGCTGGCGGTGGCTGGCGTCAGGCGCGAGAGCGTGCTGCCGGAGGTGCCGACCTTCATCGAATCCGGTTTCGCCGGTTTCGACCTGGGCAACTGGATCGGTGTCGTCGGTCCGGCCGGGATACCGCGCCCGATCGTCGATCGCCTGAACTTCGAGATCGGCAAGGTGCTGAAGGAGCCGACCACCCGCGACAAGATCGAGGCCCAGGGCTTCTCGATCGTGCACAGCACGCCCGATGAGTTCGCCGCCTACCTGCGCAACGAGCGCGAGAAGTGGGGCGGGCTGGTCAAGCGTTCCGGGGCCAAGGCAGACTGATCAGAAGCCGACCGCCTGCCCGTCGCAGCGCGGTTCGGATCCGGCGACATAACCGTCGTCCAGCTTCTGGATCAGTTGGGCCCGTCCGTAGTCTGTCGATCCGCGCTCGGTGACCGTGATCTGGTGACCACGCGCCTTCAGATCGGCGACGACCTCGGGCGGGAACGCATGCTCCAGCGCGACCTTCAGGCCCTCGTCCACCCGCCAGCGCGGGCCGTCGGCCATCGCCTGCGGGTTCTGTCCGTAGTCGGCCAGGCGCAGCATCATCTGCGAGTGACCCTGGGCCTGCATCGAGCCACCCATCACGCCGAAGCTCATCTCGGGCTTGCCATCGCGGGTGATGAAGCCCGGGATTATCGTGTGGAACGGGCGTTTGCGTGGCCCGACCTCGTTGGCATGGCCCTTCACCAGCTTGAA
Source organism: Burkholderiales bacterium (assembly GCA_038205245.1). Taxonomy (GTDB): domain Bacteria; phylum Pseudomonadota; class Gammaproteobacteria; order Burkholderiales; family CAIKXV01; genus CAIKXV01. The sequence goes on along the minus strand of JBBRCD010000015.1, from coordinate 4,171 downwards.
GCCCCAGCCTCGGTTCTGCAGACTGATGCCGGTGCCCGGCACCACCACGCCTGAGCCGAAGCCCTTGAAGTTCGACTGGATGAACGACACCATCAGGCCGGACTGATCCGCCGCGGTCAAGTAGACCGTCCCGCCGCGCGGCAGATCGCCATGGCCCGGGTTCTGCGCCCGCTTCATGTCGATCATGCGGCCGCGCTCGCGCAGATACTCCGCGTCGAGCATCTGCGCCGGTGTCACCCGCATCGCTGCCGGATCGGCCGCGTGCTGGTACATGTCGGCAAAGGCGAGCTTCATGGCTTCGATCTGCATATGCACATGGTCGGCCGAGTCGCAGGCGAACCGGCCCGGGTTCAGGTGCGACAGAATGCCGAGCGAGATCAGTGCGCCGATACCCTGGCCGTTGGGCGGGATCTCGTGCAGCCGGTAGCCGTTGTAGTCCATGTGGATCGGCTCCACCCAGTCGGCCTGGTGCGCGGCCAGATCGGCCACATCCATCACCCCGCCGTTCTCCCGGATCCAGCCAACGATCTTCTCGGCGAGTTCGCCCCGGTAGTAGGCTTCGCCGCCGGTCTTTGCGATCAGCGCCAGGGTTCTGGCCTGGTCGGGGTAGCGGAACAGTTCGCCCGGCTTTGGCGCGCGGCCATTGGGCATGAAGCCGTCTTTCCAGCCCGGATAACCCTTCAGTTCATCGACGGACTGCGCCCAAAGCTTGCCGATCGTCGGGGTAACCAGATACCCGTCCCGGGCATAGCGGATCGCCGGCTCGAACAGATCCTCGAACGGCAGCTTGCCCCACTTGTCGTGCAGCATCTTCCACGCCGATACGCACCCGGGCACGGTGATCGCGTCCACACCGCGCTCGGGCATCCTGCCCTGATACTTCTCGAAGTACTTCGGCGTCCAGGCGGCCGGCGAGCGGCCGGAGGCGTTCAGACCATGCAGCTTCGAGCCATCCCATACGAGGGCGAACGCGTCCGAGCCGATACCATTGCTGCACGGTTCGACCACGGTCAGGGTGATCGCGGTGGCCAGGATCGCGTCGATCGCGCTGCCGCCGCGCGCCAGCATCTGCGCTCCGGCCTGAGCTGCCAACGGCTGCGAGGTGGAAACGATGTTGCGCGCGAACACCGGGCTGCGCTGCGAGAGGTAAGGCAGTTGCGGATCGAAATGGCCCATGGGCGGCTCCGGCGGGGACAGGCCGGCGATGATACACCCCGCCCCGGGGGCGCCAGCGTGGCCCGGCGCCGGACGCCACAGCCTGGCCTGTTCAAGCTCAGGAACAGGAGGGAGCCGCCGGGCAGGAAACAGTGAGGGGACAGACCCCCCGGGTCTGTCCCCGCTCGCGCGTGGCCGTCAGTTGGACGCGCGCCGGGGCTGAGCTTCTGACTGGGGCTCGAGCCGAAGTTCGGGCCGCACTTCGCTGACACTGGCCGGAACGCCGCTGAGTGCGACGACGTCGTCGATGTAGCCCTGCAGGCGGCCGAGCGCCGTGGACCGCTGCGCCGGGGTCAGCGTGCGGTCGATGTCGGCAAACATCTGCGCCCGCTGTTCGGTCGCGGCACGGGCTGCCCGGGCGTAGGCGTCGTCCCGGCCACGTTCCCAGTTCGGACCCCATTCACGCAACCACGCAGCGAGTTCGCTTCGGCTCCGACCCGCCTGCAGGGTCTTGATCAGTTCCCGCTGCCGGCGCTGCCGGTCGGCGAAACGCTGGTCGGTGGTGAGCGGCAGGGTGTCCGACATCGCAATCACACGTTCGGTCTGTTCGCGGCTCAACCGGCCGGTCAGGCGCTCGATCTGCGCTATCTGGCGTTCTGCGCGTGACCGCCTCTGCTCCTCGGCTGGCCGGCCTACGCCCCAGTCGCGCATCACTTTCCGGTTGGCGCGGACGAACGACTGCTCCAGCGCAGCCACCTGATCAGGCGTGAGCGTCACCAGCACGTCGGCGGCGTCAGTGGCCGCCTGTCGGATCAACGCGTCGACCTGGCTGCGGCTGCGCTCCATTACCCATACTGCATCGTCGCGGCTCAGGCCGTCTTCGGCACGCTTGCGGGTTTCGCGAAGCAGGCGCGAGTATTCGGGCAACTGTTCCCGGCGGTGCCAGGCGTGCAGCGCGCGGAACTTCTGGCTGAACAGGTCACGCTGCTGCGGATCGAAGTCGACATAGTCCGATACCATCCAGTTGGTCAGCGCCTCGGCCTGGTTGTAGCCAAGACGCAACCCGGCCGAACAGCCCGCCACAAGGGCGACTACAAGCAGCAAGAGGCACAGCGTTTTGGGTCGTTTCACGATCGGCCGATCATAGCGAATCGAGCGCCTTGATGACCCGCTGTGCGAATTGGGCGTCCGGTGCCGGTCGTTCCGCACTTTCGCGAGCGGCTTCGAAGTTGTCGGCCAGATGTGCCGGATCGCCTGTGGCCGGAATGATGCAGGTCACCGCCGGATGCGCGATCACGAATGCGAGCGCAAGTTGTGCCCAGCTGCGGTAGCCAGCGCGGCTGGCCCAGGCCGGCACGGCCTTGCCGCGGGTGCGGGTGATCAACTCGCCCTGCCCGAGCGGACGATTCACCAGTACTGCGGTACCCGTATGCGCCGCCGCGGGCAACAGCCGCTGCTCGGCTTCACGGTCCAGGGCGTGATAGTTGAACTGGACGAAATCGATCGCTCGGCCGCGCATCAGTTTCTCCAGCGCGTCGAAAGCGGTGCCATGGTGATGGGTGATGCCGAGGTAGCGGATACGCCCTTCAAGCTTCCAGGCTTCCAGTGTGGCGAGGTGAGTGTCGACATCGACCAGATTGTGCACCTGCATCAGATCGATCCGCGGCGCGCGCAGGCGCTGCATCGAGCGTTCCATCTGCGCGATGCCTTCGCGCCGGCCCTGGGTCCAGACCTTGGTGGCGATGAACAGCGGCGTGCCCAGGCCGGTAGCCGGCGCGGCCGGGTCGGCCGGGGCGATCGCGGCGATCGACTGCGCCAATGCGCCGAGCTTCGCGCTCAGGTCACCGACCACGCCCTCGGCCGTGCCATACATCGGAGAGGAGTCGACCACCCGCCCGCCGGCGCCGATGAATGCGCCAAGGACCCCCGCCAGCCGGTCGGTCTCGGCAGACCTTGGCGGGACATCGAAGGCGCGGAACGTTCCCAGTCCCAGCACCGGCAGCCGCTCGCCGGACTTCGGGATCGTGCGTTCGATCAGTCCGCTCCCGGTCATCGAGGGGTTCACCCTTTCCTGCGGAATGCCACGATGGTGGCGCGCAGTTCGGTCAGTTCCTCGCAGCCGCTGCGACAGAGCTTCTCGAGGATGGCGAGATGCTCTTCGGCCTTGGTCAGGTTGTTCATCCTTAGGTAGGCCTCGCCGATGTACTCATGCGCGCCCAGGTGCTTCGGGTCGAGCTTGAGCGCGGTGTCGTAGTGATCCAGCGCAAGTCTGTAATTGCCTAGATTGCGGTAGGAGAAGCCGAGCAGATTGAAAGCGTCCGCGTTCTTCGGCTCCTCGCGGGCCACCCGGTCCAGATGGCTGACTGCGCGCTTGAAGTCCTTCGCCTTGATTGCAGCACGCGCCGCGGTGAGGTCAGGGTGAATGCGTTCAGTTGGCGCCGGTTCGATGTCAACCGCGCCCGCAGGAGCAGCGGCCAGCAGGCCGAACGACAGCACCAAAGACGCGGCGAACGCGCCAACCGGGCGCAATGGCATCTGGGTAACATGTTTCGCTGACGGCTGGTGCAGGTTAATCGGCGGCTCCTCAGGCGGTGAGACGACAATCGATAGACGCAAGATTCATACTCGCCAGTGTCGCACCTGAGTGCCGCTGCCGGGATGTCCGGTGTCCGGTGTCCAGGGTCAGTTTCCAGGCCCAGGCCCAGGCCCAGGCCCAGGCCCAGGCCCAGGCCCAGGCCCAGTGTCAGGCAGGGTGAACCGCCGTGAACAGCGAGAACCGGCCATCCTGAGCAAGTACGATGTCGAAGCGCGCGCTCAGTATCGCGCCGCTATCGGCAGCGGCCCGCTTTTCGAAAGCTACGATCAGCGATTCACGCAGCGCGCGGTCGGCGATGCTGCCCAGAAGGAAGTCGCGCGCATTCTCGGGCGCGCCCGCGACTTAGAGCTGGGTGGTCAGCCGGCGAAAGCCACGGCCGGTCAGCGCGACATGGATATGGGGCGCGCGGCCGGTATAGGC
>JBBRCD010000014.1:0-53938 GCA_038205245.1 Burkholderiales bacterium | reverse complement strand
GCAACCCAATCAGGATCACGCTTGAACATTGCATCGGCCTGCGGGCTGTACTCGTAAGGTAGCAGCAGGTACGCAAGGATGTTTGTGTCAACAACGATCACTGACGACCTTCGCGTTTGAGGGCGTCAATGTCTTTCGCACGGAACTTACCTTGCGGCAGAGATGCACGCAGGGCTTGGGCTCGCGCAAGTCGCTCAGCAGTCGCCATCTTTCCAGGCAGAAGGACCGATTCAAGACAAACGATTGCTTCGCTGTTCATGCTCCGCCTATGAACCGCTGCCGATGCCTTGAGCCGCTCGTATACTTCGTCAGGAATGCTCTTGAGTGTGAGAGTTGCTGTCATTGAAGCCTCCAAAAGGACCCATTATGGTTCCACCAGTTCACCTGGTCAAGCCGAGGTCTCTAACCTGGCGTTCGAGCGGACCGCCACCAGCGTCGCCCCACGTGCCGGTGCTCGGATAGTCTCCGTCTCGCGGGGCGCCACTGGCACGTCCGCTCAACTCCACGCTGGGCCTCCTCCTGCTGGGAACTGAGTTCCAGAATGTTGCTATTGCAGTAAGTACGGCATTGCCGTATTCTTCTGTGCGTGCGAACAGTTGCTGAAACCTCGATCTTTCAACGGTATGCCGTCGAGGTTTGGTTTGGAGTTCGACCGAGCGCGAACAGTTCATTTCGCACATTGCGGCGAACCCGGAGGCCGGGGCTCTCATCCGTGGCAGTGGTGGTTGCCGCAAGGTGCGATGGGCAGCCTCGGGCCGGGGAAAGAGCGGGGGCGCGAGAGTCATCTACTTCAACGCAGACGACTCGACGACCTGGCTCCTGATCATCTACACGAAAGCGAAATTCGACAACCTTCCGACATCTTTCTTGGCACAACTGAAGCGAGAAATCGAAGATGGCCTCTGAGCTCCATAAGTTTCAGAAAGATCTTCTTGCTTCCGTGAGGCAGATGCGCCGCGGTCAGGCAGCAAAGGTAACCAAGGTCAAAGTACCTGACGCGGCCGTCGCTCGCGCCAAGGTCGGCCTCTCTCAGCAGGACTTCGCCCTGCTCCTTGGCGTTTCGCCGCGAACGCTTCAAGACTGGGAGCAAGGTCGACGTGAGCCCACCGGCGCTGCGCGAACCCTGCTTCGTGTCGCAGTGACTAATCCGGAAGTTTTGCTGGCGCTCGACAACTGAGGCCCAACCCGGTGTTCGAGCGGACCTCCACCAGCGGCGCCCCGCGAGCCGGCGCGGTCTATTCTCCGTCTCACGGGGCGTCGCTGGTTGCGGTCGCTCAACTCGTTCGTTAGGCGCCCCGCTGGCGGACTACTACTCCGAAAGGCGTAAACTGAAGTGCGGAGGTATGCCCTGAACGCGAATCTCGTCAGCATCGATCCGGAAGTGATGAGCGGAGCCCTCTGTTTCGCCGGCACTCGCGTGCCGGTGAAGAACTTGTTCGACTACATCGAGGGCTCATCTACTTTGGAAGAGTTTCTCGAGGATTTTCCTAGCGTTAGCCGGAAGCGTGCGGTCGCAGTTCTGGAAGCTGCCCGCTCAGGCCTCGAACTCGATGCGATTGCTACTTGACGAGTCGGCGCCGGCCAAGCTTCGACGTCATCTCCCAGCCCATGAGGTCAAGACAGTCGTCGAGATGGGCTGGCAAGGCGTCATGAATGGTCGACTTCTTGCCACGGCCGCCGGCACCTACGGCGCGCTGATAACCGTCGACAAGAACATGCCTTACCAACAGAACACATCGACCCTCCCGTTGCCCGTCTTCGTGCTCAAGGCACGATCGGTTGAACCCGTGTTCCTATTGCCACTTCTCGCCGAGCTCGAAGCGAAGCTTGCTGCATCCACGAGTAACGCTTGCGTCGTGATCGGCGATGGCGCCTAACCCGGCGTTCGAGCGGACCCACACCAGCGGCGCGCCGCTGGTTGCGGCTGCTCACCTTGTCCGTTAGGCCCCAGAAAGGATGCGCGTGCGCTTCGGGAAGGCCTTGCACAGCCGCGCATCTGCCGAGACTAGTTTCACATCGAGATGCTCGGCCAATGCAACGAACTCGCAGTCATACGCGGAGCACCCACTGTCTTTCGCAAGGCGCAGCACTTCAAGCGCCCCAACATCGTACTCACCGTCGGCCATCAAAGACTCGGCCTTTCGGTGAATCCGAACCGCATCGTCAAAGCTCAGCAGTCGGCCCCGCATGTACGTCGAAAGCACGTTCCTGAATTCGCTCCGCCAAAGCCGCGGAGCCGCCCATTCCGAATCCTTCAAAAGCAGAGCTTCCGCCGCCACGCTGTGCGTGCCAGGCAGGTACAGGTAAGCGAGCACATTGGTGTCAACTACGATCATGCGCGCCCCGCGCGCTTGAACTTGTCAATGTCCTCTGGCTTGAACGCTCCCTGCTTCAAGGAAAGCCGTATCTCTCTCGCATTCGTCGCGTGCTCAAGCGCCGTCGTCTTTCTTGGCAACAGCGTCGTTTCAAGGCATGCTATTGCTTCGCTGTTCAAGCTGCGCCGGTTGGCTCCAGCCGAGGTCTTCAGCTGTTGGTAAACGTCGTCGGGTATTCCCTTCAAGGTAATGGTCGTTGGCATGTAGTAGCTCTATTTGAATAACAACCATTATGGTTCCTGTAGGGTTGCGCGTCAAGGCCTCCGCGCTGTGGCCTAACCGTTCCATCGAGCGGACGTTCCAAAGGCCGCTTCGCGCCCTTTGGCCCGCCGCTCATGTCAAACGTTGGATTGGCTAATCATGACTGCACACGTTCTGCCAGAACAGCTACAAAACCTCTTGGGGTCGATCCCGCCCCTCGAAGGGCGCGGCGACTACACCCAAGAGCAGTACAAGTGGCTGCGGCAAAGCCGCAGTGAGTGAGAATGGGAGCGTCAAAACGCTCTTTCCAAATATGTTCAAGCATATTTTACTTGGCGTGGTTCTTGTCTGGCGCGCATTGCTATGCAAGCGCGGTTTTCCTAAGTATGACGTCGGCTATGACGTCGGCTGCAGGGATTTTTGTCTTCGCTCGAGCGCCCGCCCAGCATTTCGCGCCAGCAGCTGATCGGGATCCTTGGTCAATTTTTCGAGTATCGGTTCGGGTGTGCCCTTGTTGTTGGTCAGGTTCATGCGCGTGTAGAGATTTTCGCTTCGGGACAGGCGTTCATAAACGTGAAGCGGCAGCCGCGGGTTGAGGGCGAGCCCCCATTCGACGATATAATCAGTTGAGTCGTACCAGCGCGCCACCACGCTGTCCGGTGTATTGGGGTTGGCGAGCAATTCGGAGAGGATGTCGTGCACGCGCGGATGAGCGGCCAGTTTCGCCAGCGTTTCAGCGCCCGTATTTCCGTTCCGCGCCAGCACGCGCATGGTGGCAATGCCCTTGTTGTCCAGCCCCATCACATCCCATAACATCGAACCCATGGGCTCAAACAGTTCAGGATCATCGAGGCTGGCGATACGATCGAGCACCGCCGGACCTGCCGCCTTGTTGCGCGCAATGGCACCGAGAAAAAACTTGTTGTGATTCCAGCGCGAGCTGTCGAGGGCCGCATCGAGGGCGACGGCTTCCATGCCAGCGACGGCCCGCACTTCCGCCTGTAACGAAAGCCCGCGCCAGGTTTCAAACCCGGCATAGACGGGAAGCGCAATTGCGGTCACTATTGCAGCGAAAAACAAAGCCTTAGACCTGCGGCCTGCGTCACGGCGTTTGCCACGCGTGGTGACGACATGTCCGATCGCCGCGCCCCAAAGGGCGCATGGAAGCGCAGTAAGGCCCATGGGAATCCAGATGAACAGCAAGCCGATAACTGCGGTCGAACTGCCCGAACTGGAAATGGCCTTGATCGTGATGACCCCGGCAATGAGCGCACCGGCAAGCGCGCCCACCCATGCCCAGCGCCATTCGGGGCGCGGCGGCCGACGTTTTGCTGTCATCGATGGAGTCGCGCTTTGGTCCATGGAAGTAGCATACAGGGGTGTCCAGTTGGCTGGCCGGCGGCGACGCCACCATTCGCAAACCCCCACCAGTATTGCCTTTACGGGGATTTTATGGTTCACGGCCTAGCAGCCTGTCGGACTTAGCCGACTTTGTCTACTAAAGCGGTGATCGTACCGATGGTGTAAGCGTTATTAGAAGTACGCATAGGACACTTGGGCAAGGCGAACGAATGACGCGATTTGTGACGGTGAATCGAGACACGGTTTACCTGCTGCCACCCTCGGTAGAGGAATGGCTGCGCAAGGATCATCTGGCGCGCTTCGTGGTTGATATCATCGATGAATTGGAGCTGTCGGAACTCACCTGGAAGTGCCGCGGCGCCGGTTCGGCGGCCTATCACCCGGCGATGATGCCGGGTTTTCTCGCCTACGCAAGGGTCTGTGCCGAAGAGTATCAACCCGCCGCGCAGGGCAGCGCGATAACGACAGGAGCACGAATGAGCGTTCATTCATTGAAGCCGGGCAAATCCGTTTCGGCTGGGAGTCAACCGCCATTCTTTGGCACCGCCGTGTCCAGCTTTTCAGGGCGAAGCGAGCGCTAGGCCGTTTGCGTCGCACGCTCGTGACCTTGAAGGCCGCTCATGTCAAACGTTGGGCCTCCGTATGAAAAAGCGCCTACCTATGATTGCGATGATCGCGAGAGGGCTCCTGGGTTTTCTGGTTCTCGTGGGGGTAAGCGCTGGAATGGTGGTGTTGTTCAAGATGGTCACCACTCTTGTTACGCCCGCATTACTCGTTCCTGTAGCAATGGTTGTTTTCGGTGCCTACATTTATGTGGTCGGGCGCTGGGTGTTTCGTCAAAGGACACGCCCTCTGTTGTCGGCACATTCAAAACGGCTGCTGCGTCATCTGCTCGGGACCAAAGGCCCAACCCGGCAGTCCAAGCCGGCGCTGCGCGATAAAGCCGCGCGGCGTCGGTGACGTGTACGTTCGGCAAGTGCAGAGCGCGTCCCTCATCCATGCCTTGGTGCGCCACTTCACACTAACCATTGCTCAATTCGAGCGCGGCGGCAAGGTCGTCGCGGGCTGCACGCAGGCCCGCAGATCTACGCAGTCGCGCATTAACACCGCGAGCCTGGTTACTGGCTTGACCGTATATAGCCAGCCGCCCAACCCGGCGTTCGAGCGTTCCTCCACCAGTGGCACCCCGCGAGCCGGACTCCTCTATTCTCCGTCTCGCGGCGCGCCGCCGGTTACGGCCGCTCAACTCGTTCGTTGGGCGGCCGCGCAGCTTCAAGGTCGGTGAGCACGCGTTGTGCTCTGTCCGCACGCGCATCATTGCGGTGTCCGCTCGTAACAGGCATCCAGCATTGCCCCAGCTCGGGTGCTGCGCCTTCGGCCTGTCGGCGGCGCCGTTGGTCCAGAAACGCTTGAGTGAGTGGCCATTGCTGGTCCCTTGAACAACACACCGATCGGCGACGAGCGTATCTCCGGTGGCGGCCTGCTCTGCAACGTCGCTCTGGTGTTCAGGGTCTTGCGTCCTGCCTCGCAGTCGGTCACTCTTTCACCATCGCGCCAAACGCGCGTCCAAGGGTGCCGGGGGCCGGGGTCATGTTTCATCGACAACTTCTTCAGGGCGGAGGTAGCAGGGTGGGCGGCGAGGGTGCTGAGTCATGCAGTGCCTGGTCGCCGACGCGCGTGAGCGCATCCGCGTCCGGGAATGAAGTACGCAGTCGCGTTCAATTCTTCCCCAACGGGTATGCTGCGATGGCGTGGCTCGCGAGCACGCGGGGAACGGGCGACCTCGGCATCACGCAAATCACCGAGATATTGCCGAACGCGGGCGTAGCGTATGCCGGCCCACTGCCGGATGAGTTTCAGATGAAGGCGATTTGTACGTCGGCGCTGGCAACGCGTGCGCCAGAGCCGCCGTTCGCCGAGCACTTTATTGCGCGCTTACGCGCGCCCGGCGCGCGTGCATTGTTGGCTCAAGCAGGCTTCGAAGTTCAGGGGCGGGCTGTGTAATGATCCGCCACACGTTACGCGTCACAAACCGAAGGAGATAAGGCTCGTGAATCGCATTGTGCACCTGGCATTGAAAGTAGATGACCTGGAGAAAACCACCGACTTCTATCAGAAGGTATTCGGATTTCGCGAAGTCGAGACGCGCAAGACGCGCGATCATCTGTCGCGTCATTTGACCGATGGCGCGCTCGATTTCACCTTAATCCAGTACGACGAAGGCACGCAGTCGGCTGAATCCAAAGCTGCCGGCGAAGGCCCGTGCATACATCACTTCGCGATCGAGGTTGATGACGTCGAGCGCTACTGGAAAACGCTCGAAGGCTACGGCTGCCAGATGATCAGCGACCCCGGCGTCATCCCAGTCAAGTTTCGCGCGCCTGGTGGCACGCTGGCCGAGCTTGTGCCGAAAGGCCGTTACAAGAAGTTGGTCAACGACTGAGTTGCGCTGACATGGCTACTCCTAAACGCAGCACGGGCGATCTCGTGTCCGGCGCGTTGTTGGCCGGCCTTGGCGTATTCATTATCGTCGAGGCTCGGCGCTGGGATTATTTGACGCCCGACGGGCCCGGCCCCGGATTCTTCCCGATGTGGTACGGCATCGCCATGGTTGCACTCGCGATTTGCCTGTTGATAGTGTCGTTGAAAGCGCGCGCCGGCGCCGGCGGTGAGGCGATCAACTGGCCTGAAGTCGGGCGCGCGCTTCTTTCGTGGGCGGCGCTCACCACCTGCATCGCATTGCTCAAAGTGCTGGGTTTCATGGTGAGCCTTGCGCTGCTGACACTCTTTATCGTGTGCGTCATGTACCGGCGTCCGCTCACTCATGGTATCGCAGCCGGAGTGTTGACCTCAGCCAGTTTCTATCTGCTCTTCCCATTGGCGCTCAAAGTCGAACTGCCGGTTGGCGTGTTGGGATTCTGATCATGGATGTCATCAGTGGTTTGCTTCAGGGGTTCGCGGTCGCACTGACACCGCTTAATCTGATGTGGTGCTTCATCGGGTGTTTTCTGGGCACTGTCGTCGGGGTATTGCCCGGGCTCGGATCGGCGGCGACGATCGCCATGTTGCTGCCGCTCACTTTTCAGATGAATCCGACCAGTGGTCTCATCATGCTGTGCGGTATTTACTACGGTGCGAAGTACGGCGGATCGACAACAGCGATTCTGCTCAACGTACCGGGCGAATCGGCATCGGTCGTAACGTGTCTCGACGGCTACCAGATGGCGAAAAACGGACGCGCCGGCGCAGCACTCGGCATCGCAGCCATCGCCTCGTTCATCGCGGGCACGATTGGGGTGATCCTGTTGATGCTGATTTCGCCGCCGCTCGCGAAGTTCGCCCTCTCATTCAGCTCACCTGAGTACTTCGCGTTAATGTCGCTGGGGCTGGCGATGGTCGTGCTGCTCGCCGGCGAGTCGCTCATCAAGGCGCTGTTGGCGATGCTGGTCGGTCTCTGGATCGCGAGCATGGGTACTGATCTCTTTACCGCGGTCTCGCGTTTCACGTTCAATCAGTCAGATTTGCTCGACGGCATCGATTTCGTGGTCGTCGCCATCGGCCTTTTCGCAGTCGGCGAAGTCCTTGCCAATATGGAAAAGCGCGATGCGGCGCAAGTGCTGCCGGTGCCCAAGGGCTTGCGCAACCTCTTGCCGACCCTGCAAGAGCTCAAAGCGTGTCGCTTCGCATTCGTTAATGGCGGAGTCGTCGGATTCGTGGTCGGCATATTGCCGGGCGCGGGTTCAACCATCGCATCGTTTCTCGCCTACGGCTTGGAGAAAGCGGTGTCCAAGCATCCGGAGAAATTCGGCACGGGTGTCCCCGAAGGCGTGGCAGCCCCCGAGGGAGCTAACAATGCAGATACCGGAGGCGCGCTCGTTCCCATGCTCACCCTCGGGATACCCGGCTCGGCGACCACGGCGATCTTGCTGGCTGCGCTGATACTTTGGGGATTGCGGCCCGGCCCCTTGCTGATACAGGACAACCCCGAGCTTTTCTGGGGCTTGGTCGCCAGCATGTATATCGGCAACGTGATGTTGCTCGTGCTCAATATTCCGCTGATTCCGCTGTTCGCGCAAATTCTGCGACTGCCGGCAGCGCTGCTTTTCCCCATCATTTTTGGAATCTCGATCGTCGGTGTCTACAGCGTGTCGAGCAGTCTCTTCGATGTCTGGTTGGTTTCCGCGTTTGGTCTCTTAGGTTACGTGATGCGCAAGCTTGACTATCCCGCCGCGCCACTGATACTGGGCGTGGTGCTGGGAGACAGCATGGAGCGCGCGCTACGACAATCGCTCATGATGTCGCAAGGAGACCTGGGCATACTGGTATCCAGGCCGATCTCTGCGGTCATGCTGGCGCTCACCGCGCTGATATTATTTGTGCCGCTATTTAAAAGCGCGAACGCCTGGCGTGTGAAAGCACTCCAAGAGAACGGCTGACGCCGCCACTTCGCGGCGCCTCGGCCGGTAACGTCTCAGAGGGAAACCGAGGTTTCCCTCTGAGACCCCTTTTCCCTAGGAGCTCATAAATCGGAGGAAGTATGCATAAAAAGCTCAGTATCGTAATCGTCGGCGCGGCGCTCGCGCTGTCTTCGACACCCACCCTGGCACAGTTCAAACCCAGCAAGCCCATTGAAGTCATCGTTCACACCGGTCCGGGCGGCGGGGCAGACGTGCTCGCGCGTTTCATCGCACAGGCCGTGGAAAAAGAGAAGCTCGCGCCGGTACGCATGCAGGTCGTCAACAAAACCGGCGGCAATGGTGTGACGGCAATGAACTACGTGGTAGAGAAAAAAGGCGACACGCACGCGATCGCAATCTTCACTGGAAACTGGATCACCAATCCGCTGACCCAGGCGGAAGCGAAGGCCACGATCAAGGATATGACGCCCATCGTGCGTCTCGTGCTTGAGCCGGCGCTGATTGCAGTCAAGGCAGATTCCCCGTTGAAGACGCTGAAGGATTTCATTGACGCGGCGAAGAAGAATCCGGGGCAGATGAAGCAGTCCGGTGGTTCCATCACCAGCCGTGACAACGTGATCCGCCAGCTGCTGATGAAGGAGACCGGTGCGAACTGGGCGTTCATCTCGTTTCCCGGCGGCGGCGAGCGCATCGCGGCAGTCCTCGGCGGCCATGTCAACATGATGGTGATTGAGCCGCAGGAAGCCGGCGAGCACATTCGCGGCGGCAATATGCGGGTAATTGCCCAGGTCACCGACAAGAGACTCTCAGCGTATCCCAATGTTCCTACGCTCAAAGAAGCGGGGTTTAATGTGCCTGTCGTGCCGCAGGTGCGCGGTGTCGTGGCACCGCCCGGGATGCCCGCAGACGCTGTTGCCTACTATGAGGATCTCTTTGCGCGGCTTGTCAAAACTGAGAGCTGGAAAAAATATCTTGAAGACAACCAGTTCGAGGACGGCTTTCAACGTAGCGCTGAGCTCTCCAAATTCTTCGACCAGTTCTCGGATCGCATGCGCGAGCTGCTGAAAGAGGTCGGCGCCAAAGTGGTGCGGTGAGACACCGTTCCCTATAGCATACGCATCGTCGAGGAGGACTCAGGGTCAGGAAAAACGCTGCGGCGACTATGGTCGCCGTCGTGTGCGCGGGGTTATTTCCGACGCACGCACAGACCGGCAAACCTACGCGGCCTTTCGAGTTCGCCGTTCACACCGGCCCCGGTGGCGGCGACGACGTATTCGCGCGTGCCATCGCGAACATGACCGAGCAGGAGAAGCTGCTGCCGGTGCGCGTGCAGGTCGTCAAGAAGCCGGGTGGGAACTCGATCGCCGGCATGGTTGATGCGGCCGAGCGAAATGGCGAGTCCAACACCATCGCTGTTCTCGCCAACACCTGGGTCACCGCACCCATGACCAGCGCTGAAACGAAATGCTCTGCCGTCGAATCCCGCCCTGGCGTCGACAGCGGGGCATGGGTGTTTCGTGGTCCGCGTGTGCTCGTGGCCGCCTTGTTCGAGAACCTGGAAGGCGGCGCCTCAGTTGCCGAGTTCGTCGAGTGGTTTCCCGGAGTTACTGTCGAGCAAGCGAAGAATGTGTTGGAGCACGTAGCTCACGGCTCGCTCGCTCCGGCGTAGATGTACATTCTCTTTGACCAGGGCACGTCAGCGCCGCTGCGCTCTTTGCTCCTTGGTCACCAAGGGGTCACTGTGCACGAGTGCGGGTGGGGGCAACTTGAGAACGGGGACCTTCTGTCAGCCGCTCAGGGCCGAGGTTTAGAGGAGCTGGTCACGACTGATCAGAACTCGCGGTATCAGCAGAACCTTTCGGGTCGGAAGATCGCGATCGTTGTTTTGCACACCACGAATTGGCGTCGCATCAAAGTTGCTGGGAATCTTGTTTTGGCGGCAGTTGAGCAGCCGCCAAGCGCGTTCGTAGAGTTCCAGATTCCGTGACGCCCAACCCGGCGTTCGAGCGGCCTGCCACAAGCGACGCGAGAGCCTGTACCGGGCATTGAGTGCTCACGGAAACCCCAGCTTCGCCACCGTTTTGAAGGTTGCACGGGCACTCGGTGTCAAGCTGCATGCAGCAGCAGCTTGAGCCGCGGAGAATGAGGCCGAACGCCTCGGTCGACCGGACATGCAGCGGGTGGGTGCGCACGCGTCTGTTCGGGCTGCTTTTCGAACCCTGCACCGTTCACCTGTCGTCGAGGTTGAGGCAGCGTGGGACAAGGAAATAGTACGCCGGGCCGCACGAACGCGGATAGCAGAAACGGCTATGCCGTGCCCGAAGGCCCGGATCGGGCAGGGGCCTCGTCTGCGCGTCGCGCCTGCAACAGTTTCTGCAGCTCCGCGATGTCGCTGCGCAGTGCGCGTACTTCGCCATGCAGGTCGGCTTCGATATGGTCGCGGGCCGCGTCGACTGCCGCGATCGTCTCGCCCTTCTCGTCGTCGGTGAAACTCTGCATTGCACTCACGATAACGCCGATGAACAGGTTCAGCATCGTGAAGGTCGCGATCAGGATGAACGGTACGAAGAAAGCCCAAGCGTACGGATGGACTTCCATCACTGGCCGGACGATGCCCATCGACCAGCTCTCCAGCGTCATGATCTGGAACAGTGTATACAGCGACCGCCCGAGCGTACCGAACCAGTCCGGGAAATCATCCCCGAACAGGTTGGTCGTGATCACCGCGAAGACATAGAACACCAGCGCGAGCACCATGGCGATGGACGACAGCCCGGGGATCGCTGCCAGGAGGCCCCCGACCACCCGGCGCATCGAGGGCACGATCGTAAGCACACGCAGCACACGCAGCACGCGCAGCGCGCGCAGCACGGCCAGCTGTCCAGTGGCAGGCATTAGTGCGATGGCGACGACCACAAAGTCGAACAGGCTCCAGGGGTCGCGGAAGAAGGCGGTACGGTACGCGAACACGCGCGCCGCGATCTCTACGACGAAGACAGCCAGGATCGCGCGGTCGATAGACGTCAGCAGTGCGCCATGGCTCGCCATGATGTCCCGGGAAGTCTCGAGTCCGAGGATCACGGCATTGATGATGATCAGGGCCAGGATGGTGCGCTGGAAGCCGTCGCGCTCGAGTACGGCTGCGACACGGGCGCGGGCAGAGGCGGCAGGGGAGGCGGGGGAGGCGGGGGCGGTGGGCATCGCGTTTTACCGATCGCTGGAGCAGGTTGGATGAGACCCGTATTGTGCCTGCGCCGCACAGCCCCCGAGTGCTGACCGGCATGGGTATCGAGCGTGACTGCTTGTCGATCTGCCGGCGTTCCGGCTTGCAGTATTGGACCCGACGCGGTGTAATCACGACGCGACCGACGGCCACGAACCCGGCCGGTTTTTTTTGTCTCGTTGCTGCATCGTGCAAACACTCGGCGTAGTATTACTGCGACGAAAGTAACTTCAGGCCGCGAGACCATCTCGCGGCATGAAACTTCTGGCGAGTATTCGCCGCTTCGGTTAGCAGTGCCCCTCGAGCTGCACTTACGTTAGGCGTCATAACAACGATGTCTCTGTCCGCCTCGATCTCCTTCAGTTCCGAGCAGTTCGACTACAAGTCCGAGCTGCCCGAGGACATAAACGCCGGAAACCGTTTCTACGGCAAAGACGTGGCCGAGTTCATTGTCGAGAAACTGAAGTCAAGCAAGCTGCAGGCGGACTACCTGGACGAAGACTGGGGCTGGCTCATTTTCAGTCTGAAAGGCCAGACGCCAATCTTCGAGGTCGCTGTATACAACCTCGCCGAGCACAAGGGTGCTGTAGAGCGTGGTATCCCAGAGTGGGGACTTTGGATCCGAGCCTACGAAAGTCGTAAGCTACTCGGGCTCTTGCCGAAGCGCCGTGAAATACAGGTTCCACCCGATCTCCTGAGCGCAGTGGAATCTGCGGTACGAGCAGCAAGGGCAGTACCCGTGCAGTGGGACGGAGGCCCAGGTGACGCTTGACCCCTCGCTCAAACGGAGTGCCAACGGCAGGCCACCAAGCCGGGGCTGGCGTTGCGCGGTGTAGTCGTTGCGACAAAGGACGAGTCCACGCAGCACCCCATTCCCAATTCCTGGAGGCCGGTGCTTGCGAAGATAGTAGCCGCATTTGCCCAAGGTGACTACGGTCTCAAGGTCGGTGTACCAGGAGTCGAGCACGTCTCGTCAGCGACGGAGGAACAGATCCGAGATTTCATTCACACCTACGGTGCAACACTCGTCGACCTGCCAGAAGAATCTTGGGAGTCTTCGGTTTGCATGTGGTACGGCACGTACTGGGACGCACTCGTCGATCTTTGGACTAAAGAAGAAGGCCGAAGTGACCTGGTTTTGAGCGCCCGTGTCACGGAGGTCACCGACGGCATCTCGATCAAGTTGCACATGGTCTACGTCCCGTGACGCAGGCGACGCACGACCCAGCCTTCGAGCGGACAACCACCAGCGCCCTTCGGCCGCCGTTGGTCACCGCTGAAGTCCATCGTTGGACCTCGTAGCATGGGCGTCTCTCTATCCCTACTAGCGGTTCAAACGTCCTGCCCGGCCGAAGTGCTCCAGCAACTGGGCTACCTGCGCACAGGCAAATCGTGTGAATACGCGCGAGAGCCTCTATCGGGTTACGTCCTCCCTACGAAGTGGTTCCTCATCGTTGCGCGCGGTTGCGACAACCGCTTCCTGCAACCCGGGACTCTGGGTCCTTTGTCCGAGCACGTTCCCGTTGTCGCATGCTCGATCGACGAGCACGTAATGTTCAGCTCCGCCGAGTATTGGGCCGGCGGCAAGCAGGTGTGGCGTGCAGAGCACGTCGGTGAGAATGGCCCTATTCACTTGAAGACTTCTGGCATCCTCCCGCCCGGTTTCGAGGCCATGGCGGCGGCGCACAAGGAGGCACAAGCAGTGGACGATGTTGAGAAGGCTGATGTTGACCACTACTTTGACATTCCACTGAACGCTGCCAAGGCTGTTATCGGTTTCAGGCACGATGAAGAAAGTCCGGGCGTGGACTATGAAGGCTTCGAAGTTCTACTCAAGGCCTCCACATCGGAGGATCGCGGGCCTTGGTGGCGCTTTTGGAAATGACGCATCTTCAGCATGATCGATTGGTCTTCCTGCGAAGCTGTAGGACACGCGGCCGACTTGGTAAGTGAAGCTTGGGTGTTCCGCGGCATTCGCGTCGTGTCAGCCATTTTCGAGAATCTCGAAGACGGCGGGTCAGTCGCACAATTCGTCGAGTGGTTTCCTGGCGTCCAACTGGCACAGGGGGGCGTCTTGCGGCAGGTCCAGATCCGGCCACCGGATTTCATCGAAGCACTATGATGGCACCTCCCCCTCCAACTCTTCAGGTCAATGCTCGAGAATCGAGACACTTCTCTGATCCCTGGAAAGAGACGCCTCACACGGCTTGGCCTGTCGTTCGAGCGGACGCCCCGACAAGCGTGCACACTCCTTGACTCGACCGCTCGGCCACGCAGCGAAGAACTTCCGCGCCTCACGAGACCCGATCACCATGAAGCTCTTCGTTCTGCTCGTTTCACACCTCATTACACTAGCCTTCGGGTTTGGCCTGGGCGTATACGCCTTGCCGATCATCATTGCACCCCAGGCCCCGTCTGTGGCTGAAGTACAGGCGCAGGCTGCAGCGGCAAAGTACACAGGGCAGTTTCGACGAGATCTGAAGGACAGTGATGCACTGCACTGGGGTGAAGGCGTGGTATCGATTGGAGACAAGAGCATTGGGTTGGTCGGGAAGCTCGCTCCTGGACCCGACTACAAGCTGTACCTCTCGTCCGAGTTCGTTGAATCCGAAGCCGACTTCATGCGGCTCAAGTCGGGTATGGTCAGGGTCGCGGACGTCAAGACGTTCAAGAACTTCCTGGTGGCTGTGCCCAACGGAGTCGACGTGGAAAGGTACAACACGGTGATCATTTGGTGCGAGGCGTTCGGCCAGTTCATCACGGCTGCAAAGTACAAGTAGCCGCGTGTACGGCCGCAAGGTGGAATAATGAAGGTGCTCGCAGGGATCAGGTCTGCAGCGGAGCGGGACGCAGGCGTTCTGAACGTCTGGTTTACACGCGACGTACGACTTGGCGAATCTCTCTGCTGAAGCCTGATGGAGGTCCATGCCGAAAGTGAACTTCAGTAAAATCGTCACCGCGCTCTTCGGCGTATTCTTCATCGCCTTGGCACTCCTGATTCTTGCAACGGCATGGGAGTCCGCACCTATCGGAGCAGCTATCGCCGCGCTAGTTGTCGCTTTTCTGGGCGTAGATGCGGTCATCAGTGTGTGGCGAGGAAGGTCATCGCTCCTCTCACGCATCGGTCCGCTCCCATGACAGGGCGTGACGCCTGAAGTCCGATCGTGGTTGTGCTGATGCGGGCAGTGAGCCTGTTTGTTTCGCGACACCAATCGAGGGTGTTTTGAATGCGTGAGGAGGTTCTGCGCTTCTGGTTCGAGGAAATCCAGCCCGCCCAGTGGTGGAACAAGGATGCGACCTTTGACGCCCTGATCGCCACGCGTTTCTCCAGCCTGCATGCCAGTGCGGCGCGCTGTGAACTTTACGCATGGCGTGGCAGCGCTCAAGGGCGTCTCGCGGAGATCATCGTTCTGGACCAGTTTTCTCGGAATATCTATCGCGATCAGGCGGCCTCGTTCGCCAACGATCCGTTTGCGCTTGCGATGGCCCAGGAAGCGATCACCGCTGGTGCCGACCGCGTGTTGTTGTCGGCCGAGAACAACTTTCTCTACATGCCGTTCATGCACAGTGAATCGCTTGCCATTCATGAGGTCGCGCTTCGTCTGTTCGAGAACAACGGCCTGAAAAGCAATCTCGACTTCGAGCTCCGGCACAAGCGGATCATCGAGCAGTTCGGCCGCTATCCGCACCGAAACGCGATTCTGGGCAGGGTGTCGACCGCGGAAGAGATCGCGTTCCTGAAGCTGCCTGGTTCAGGCTTCTGATGCGGCGCGCGTGAGTGGGTGCGCGGCGGGTCGCGTCAAGACACCCCACAGATCACCGGCAGCACCTCGCTGATCGTCCTCCGGATCACTGCATCGGCGAGGTCGTCGAACTGTGTCGGCTGGGCATTGATGATCACCAGCTTCGCATCGAACTGTTTGGCTGTCGGGACCACGCCCGCGACTGGATACACCTGGAGGGTCGACCCGACCGCCAGCATCAGGTCGCATTCCTGCGCGACCCGCAGTGCGCGCTCGATTACCCCAGGCTTCAGGGACTGGCCGAACGAGATGGTGTCGCTCTTCAGGATACCGCCGCATTCCAGGCAGGGCGGGTCTGCCTCCCCGGCGCGCAGTCGTTCGACGATCAGCGGCATCGGACCGCGCCAGCCGCAATCGAGGCAGATGACAAACAGCACGGTGCCATGCACCTCGATCACTCGCTGTGGCGTGTTGCCCGCCTTCTGGTGCAGACCATCGATGTTCTGGGTGATCAGTGCGTGCAGCTTGCCGCGGGTCTCCAGCGTGGCGAGCGCGCGATGGCCGCTGTTGGGTTCGGCGGTCCATGCCGGATGCGCCAGCCGGTTCTGCCAGGCGAGCCGACGCACTTCAGGGTCGGCGACGTAGTAGCGGATATCGGACAGCTTCTCGGCCGTCGGGTTGGTGGTCCACACGCCCTTGGGTCCACGGAAGTCTGGAATGCCGGAGTCGGTCGAGATGCCGGCGCCGGTAAGTACCACCACTTTCCTGGCGGCATCGATCCAGTCTTGAACCTGCGATAGGGGCGTCGGGGCAGCGGGCGGCGTCATGCAGACAATGTTACCGCCACCCGCCTGGCCGGGTCTGTCCTGGTCGAGACTTCCCGGCGGCCAAGCTCAGCGGACCTTGACCACGATCTTGCCGACCATCGCGCTCGACTCCATCCAGTCGCGTGCCGCCGGTATCTCGTCGAAGCCGAACTCGCGGTCGATCACCGGGTCGAAGCGACCGGCGGCGATCGCCGGCATCACGTCGCGCGCGAAGCCGGCAGCGGCGGCAGCTTTTTCTTCCGCGGAAAGCTTTGCGTTCGAGATGCCGAAGATCTCCAGACGTCCGGCATGCACCGCCCCGAGGTCGATCTCGGCCTTCAGTACGCCATCGACATAGCCCACCACGGCGAGCCGGCCCTTGCGCGCCATCGCCTTCACGCACTCGGCGAACTGGGTGCCGCCAACCAGATTCACCGCGAGATCGGCGCCATGATCGGCAGTGGCCTGCATCACCCTGGCGCTGAAGTCTGCGCCACGGGTGGCGATGGCGACATCCAGCCCGAGCGCAGTGATGCGCGCGAGCTTCTCTGCCGAACCGGAGGTGCCGATCGACTTCGCACCCAGCAGCTTCGCCAGTTGGACGCAGGCGACACCGGCGCCCGAGGATACGCCGGTGATCAGCAGCCATTCGCCCGCGGCGAGCCGGCCGTAGGGCGGGTAGAGCATCTCGTAGGCGGTGATGTAGGAGATCGGAATCGCCGCCGCCTGCTGCCAGGTCAGGCGCGGCGGCATCGGCATCACCTGCGCCACGTCCAGCGTCGCGTAGTCGGCGAAGCCGCCGCGACAGCGTCCGAACACCCGGTCGCCCGGCTTGACCGCGGTGACACCGGCGCCGACCGCATGCACGACACCCGAGGCCTCATTGCCGCCGATCTTTTCCGGTCCGCCGTGTACCGCGCCGCCAACCACCAGCTCGCCGCGGTTGAGCGCCGAGGCATGGACCTCGATGATCACTTCGCCCGGCTTGGGTTGCGGCACCGGTACCTCGCGGTACTCGAGGACGGCCTTGTGGTCGCGGGTGATGATCCAGCAGGATTTCATCAGCGTTTCCCGGACGGCGTGGCCGCCAGGCCGTCGCTCAGGAATTGCCTGCGATTGATCGTCGAGCCCATGTCCATCAGTTCCCCTCCGCGGTTGTTGTGGTTTCGAGCGTGTGTGCCATCAGTTCGAGCGCTGCACTCGCGAACGCCTTCATGTTGCTCAGCCGGTCGCTGCTGCCGGTCTCGATCGTACGCGACCATTCGCCGCCGCCGATGCCGCCGCCGCTCACCGCCACACAGGCGTGACCGGCGGCGTTGCCGTACTTGTTGCCGGTGGGGCCTGCTGCCCCGGTTTCACCCAGGCCCCAGTCGGAATCCAGATGTGCCCGCACCGTCTTCGCCTCGAAGCGGGCATAGGTCTCGGTCGAAGCCTGGATGCCGCGCAACTCCTCGACGTTCACCGCCTTCAGCGCGAGCAGCACATCGCGCGTGTAGATCACGAGGCCCCCGCGGCAATACGCCGACGCGCCGGGCACGGCAAGCAGCGACGCGGTGATCAGGCCGCCCGCAGCCGACTCGGCGATGGCTATCGTCTCCTTGCGGGCCTTCAGTTGCGCTGCGACACGCTCCGCGTGAATCATCAGGTCGTCGATCATCGGTCTACCTCGCGAGCTCGTTGCCGGTACAGCGCTGTACCTGAATGATCGCGCCTGGCCGTAGCCCGAGTTCGATGGCGGCGCGTGCCGTGTCCGCCTGCAGCACGATGTTCAGATGATTCGGGAAACGGCATTCGTCGGTGAACATCGGGTGCACTTTTCCGTAGCTGGGGGCGGCCGAGCTGGTCCAGGCAACCGCCAGAGTATCGATCATGAACAGCTTCGCCCGCGCGGCGAAGGGGCGTGGCAAGTCTTCATGGCGAAGCGCCGCGACCTGCGCGGCCAGGCGGCTAGACACGGTTACGGTCACGGTCGGAGTCTGAGCTTGAGCTGAGCTGATCGGTCGAATCAAGGCTACATTGTAATCACCCCGAAGGGCCCGACAGTCCCTATGCTGCACTACAATATCCGGTCCTCGATGCAAGAACCAGGTCCAAGCATGGCTGCTGTGTTTCCGTTTTCCGCGATCGTCGGGCAGGACGAGATGAAGCTCGCGCTGCTGATCGCTTCGGTCGACCCGTCGCTGGGTGGCGTATTGATTTTCGGCGACCGCGGGACCGGCAAGTCGACCGCAGTGCGGGCGCTGGCCGCTCTGCTGCCGACCATGCGCGCGGTGATCGGCTGCCCCTATGGATGCGACCCGGCGAAGACCGCCGGGCTGTGCGGCGCCTGCACCGTCAAGCCGCCAGCGGCGGTCCGGCACAAGGCGGGCGTTCATGATGATGCCAAGACGCACGCCGAGGCGAAGCCACACGCTGAGCCCAAGGCGCACGCCGAGCCCAAGCCGCATCATGAACCGAAGAGCCATGCGGTGCCGGTTCCGGTGGTCGACCTGCCGCTGGGGGCGACCGAAGACCGGGTGGTCGGTGCGCTCGATCTGGAGCGCGCGCTGGCTCATGGCGAAAAGGCATTCGAGCCCGGATTGCTCGCGCGGGCCAACCGCGGCTTTCTGTACATCGACGAGGCCAATCTGCTGGAAGACCATCTGGTCGACCTGCTGCTGGATGTCGCCGCCTCGGGCGAGAATGTGGTCGAGCGTGAGGGTCTGTCGATCCGCCATCCAGCGCGCTTCGTGCTGGTGGGCAGCGGCAACCCGGAAGAGGGCGAACTGCGGCCGCAGCTGCTCGACCGCTTCGGGCTGTCAGTCGAGGTAAAGACACCGACCGACCTGCCCACGCGTATCGAGGTGGTCCGCCGGCGAGACACCTTCGAGCGCGACCCGGCGGCATTCATCCACGCCTGGGAAAAGGAAGACGCCAAGCTGCGCCGCAAGCTGTCGTCGGCGCGCAGCCATCTGGCGCAGGTCGATGTCCCCGATCAGATTCTCGAGCAGGCGGCTGGACTATGCATGCACCTGGGTACCGACGGGCTGCGCGGCGAACTCACGCTGATGCGCGCGGCACGCGCGCTGGCAGCCTTCGATGGCGCCACCACAGTGACTGAAGCGCATCTCAAGCGGGTCGCGGCGCCGGCGTTGCGCCACCGGATGCGCCGCAACCCGCTGGATGATTCCGGTTCGGCCACCCGCATCGAGCGGGCTATCGCAGAGCGCTTCGGCGCCTGAGCATGCGAGCCACGCGCCGCAGGCTCCCCAGGTCGGCGCGGCGGCCAGCGGCGGCCGCTCCGGGCATACGGGCCAGCGCCTTTCCTGGCGCACCAGTGAGCGTATTGGCGAGTGCAGCGGCCAGCGCAACCACCAGCGCATCGACCAGCGCAACCACCAGCGCATCGACCAGCGCATCGACCACCAAAGGCAGGTCGTGACCAGCGCGGAACCCGGGCGCTCGCCTGCAGCGGCGGCCGTCAACGATCGGCAGCCAACCTCGCCCTGGGTGGATTCCCTTGAAGCGCTCGCGCTGTTCGCAGTCGACCCGCATGGCCTCGGAGGCGTGCTTCTGCGCGCCCGGGCCGGTCCGATACGCGATCGCTGGCTGGCCGCGCTGCGCGAAGCGCTGCCCGAGGCGACACCGATGCGCCGTATTCCGCTGCAGATCGGCGACGGGCGCCTGCTCGGCGGCCTGGATCTGGCCGCGACCCTGAGCAGCGGACGGCCGGTGGTCGAGCGCGGGTTGCTGGCCGAGGTCGACGGTGGCATCGCGGTGATCGCGATGGCCGAGCGGGTCGAGGCGGGTGTGGCGGCCAAGCTCGGGTCGGCGCTCGACCATGGCGAAGTGCGCCTCGAGCGCGATGGCTTCGCCGCCCGGTTCGATTCCCGCTTCGGCGCGGTCGTGCTCGACGAGAGCGCGCATGAAGACGAAGCCGTGCCCGCCGCGCTGCGTGAACGCATGGCGTTCCTGGTCGACCTGTCCGATATTCCGCTGCGCCAGGCGATCGAGCCGCCAGTCGATCGCGAACAGGTCGAGGCTGCGCGAGCGTGCCTGCCGTCGGTCACCATCGAGGATCGCTGGCTGGAAGCGCTATGCGCAACCGCCTCGTCGCTCGGTGTCGATTCGCCACGCGCGTCGATCGCGGCGGTGCGCGCGGCACGGGCTTCGGCCGCCCTGGACGGGCGCAGCGCAGTCGAAGAAAAGGATGCCGTGCTCGCCGGGCGCCTGGTGTTCGCGCCGCGCGCAACCTGCCTGCCGCCGGACGACAGTGCCGAGCCACCGCCGGCCGAACCCCCGGCCGAACCCCCGCCGCCGCCGCCGGACGAGAACGAGCCGCGTGCCGAGGAAGACAAGCCGGACCAGGAGCCGCCGGACGAAAACTCGCCGGACCAGAACCCGCGAGACGAGAACCCGCCAGACGAGAACGACAGTGGGCGCCTGCCCGACGAGATGCTGCTGGACGCAGTACGCGCCGCGATTCCGGCCGGTTTGCTCGCTCAGTTGCAGGCCTCGCTCGCGCCGTCGGCTGCGCGCTCGGCCGGCGGCCGATCCGGTGCAGTGCGCCGCGGCCAGCGCCGTGGCCGCCCGGCGGGCTCGCGTCCAGGCGAGCCGCGTGGGGGCGCCCGGATCGCGGTGGTCGATACGCTGCGTGCAGCCGCGCCGTGGCAGGCGCTGCGCAATCGCGAGCGCGAGCGTGCGCGCTCAGTTGCGACTTCAGTGACGACCGCAGCGGCGACCGCAGCGGCGACCTTTACGCCGAATGCGGCTTTAGGGGCGGGATCCATGTCACCGTCAGTGCCAAGGTCAGTACCAGCATCGGTGCCGGTGCCGGTGCCGGTGCAAGGTCGGCGGATCGAAGTGCGCGCGGACGACTTCCGGGTGCAGCGCTACCGTGAGCGGGCGCAGACGACCACGATCTTCGCAGTGGATGCGTCCGGCTCGCAGGCATTGAACCGGCTGGCCGAGGCGAAAGGGGCGGTCGAACTGCTGCTCGCCGACTGCTATGTACGGCGCGATCAGGTCGCGCTGATCGCGTTTCGCGGCGCCGGGGCCGAGGTGATGCTGCCGCCCACACGCTCGCTGGCCCGTGCCCGACGCAGCCTGGCCGGCTTGCCGGGCGGGGGCGGCACGCCGCTCGCCTCGGGCATCGATGCCTCGCGCGCGCTGGTCGAGGCGGTACGCCGCAAGGGTGACAGCGTGGTCTTGATCATGATGACCGATGGTCGTGGCAATCTGGCACGTGACGGCAAGCCCGACCGCGATCGGGCACAGGCCGATGCACTTGCTGCCGCCGTCGAGTTGCGGGTCTGCGGTGTCCAGACGCTGCTGATCGATACCAGCGCGCGCCCGCACCCGGCGGCGCTGAAGGTCGCCGAGGCAATGGGTGCACGCTATCTTGCCCTGCCCTATGCGGATGCGGCGACGTTGTCCGGCGCGGTCAAGCAGGTGGTGTCCAGGGGCGAGGCCGGCGGCATGGGCAGAGGTCCGGCCAGGACGGTTGCGTGAAGCCGGCCGCAGACGAGCTTGCCGGCATGGCCTTCACCCTGGGATGAGCCCGCCGCTCACTGCGCTGGACTGGTCGACCGATGGCGCTGACTGGCCGAATCGCGAGGCGAGCCGGTTCGTCGATGCTGGCGGCGTCCGCTGGCATGTGCAGCAGATGGGGCAGGGGCCAGTACTGTTGCTGCTGCACGGTACCGGATCGGCGACCCATACCTGGCGCGCGCTGGCGCCCCTGCTCGCCCCGCACTTCACGCTGGTGGCTCTGGATCTTCCCGGCCACGGATTCAGTTCGACGCCGCCGTCGGCACAGATGTCGCTCAGCGGTATGGCCGGGGCGGTGGCTGAGCTGCTGGGCACGCTCGGATTGCGTCCGACGGTCGCGCTCGGCCATTCGGCCGGCGCGGCGGTGCTGGCCAGGATGTGCCTGGACCGACAGCTCGAGCTGCGTGTCCTGATCGGCGTCAACGCCGCCCTGCTGCCATTGCAGGGGTTGCCCGGCCAGGTGTTCCTGCCTGCCGCGCGGTTGCTCTCGGCGGGCACGCTGATTCCCCGGCTGTTCGCCTGGCGTGCGGCCGGGCAGGCAACGACCGACCGGTTGATCCGCGGCACCGGATCGATCATCGATCCGGAAGGGGTCGAGCTCTATGCGCGTCTGGTGCGCAACCCGGCCCATGTCGCCGGCGCGCTCAAGATGATGGCACACTGGGCCCTGGATTCGCTGGCGCGCGATCTGCCCGCCTTGCCCTGCCCGCTGACCCTGTTGGTGGGTACTCGTGACCGCACGGTCCGGCCGGCCGACGCGTTGCGGGTGCGCGAACGACTGCCCGCCACTCGCGTCGTCGAGCTGCCCGGGCTGGGTCATCTGGCCCATGAAGAGCGGGCGACCGAGGTGGCCGGCCATGTCCTGCGGATCGCCGGGTCGGAAAAATCCGGTTGACGGCACCCTTCGCTTGTGTCTAAATTACGTGACACTTGCGATGACAAGCTGGATTGACGGTCAAGGCGGAGTCCGGAAGACGGATCTGCGCCACTGCCTGACCTGCCGTTCGGCGTCATCCGGTTGAGTTTCCCGATGACCCAGAACATTCCGAGGAGCGGCACCATGGATGCGATGAACCGGATCGAGCAGGCCCTGTCGTGCGCAATCGAGCAGTCGCTGGCCGTGGCCGTGGCGCAGACACAAGAGCCTGGCTGCCCGCCGCGTCTCGCCGCAGCCATCCGCTATTCGGTTTTCCCGGGTGGGGCGCGCATCCGGCCGCGCCTGACGCTGGCCGTGGCCTGCGCCTGTGGAGAGGACAACCCCGAGATCGCCGATTCGGCGGCCTCGGCGATCGAACTGCTGCATTGTGCCTCGCTGGTGCACGACGACCTGCCCTGCTTCGACGATGCGCCGACCCGGCGTGGCAAGCCGTCGGTGCACCGCGCGTTCGGCGAGCGGCTGGCGGTGCTCGCCGGCGATGCGCTGATCGTGCTCGCGTTCCAGACGCTCGCCCGCGGCTCGGCCGCGTCGCCGCGGCGGCTGGTGTCGCTGATGAACATCATCGGCCGCGCGGTCGGCATGCCCTCGGGCATCGTCGCTGGCCAGGCCTGGGAATGCGAAGCGCATGTCGCGCTGACCGAGTACCAGCGGGCGAAGACCGGCGCCCTGTTCGGCGCCGCGACCACCGCCGGTGCAGAAGCGGCTGGCGCCGAGTCGGCCCCGTGGCGGATGCTGGGCGAGCGGCTGGGTGAGGCGTTCCAGGTGGCCGACGATATTCGCGATGTCACTTCGACCGAGGCAGAGCTGGGCAAGCCGATCGGGCAGGACAAGCGGCTCGGCCGCCCGAATTCGGTCGCGCATCTGGGCGTCACTGGCGCGGTGGCGCACCTGGACCGGCTGATCGCCGAGGCGATCGAGTCGATTCCGGCCTGCTCCGGCGCAGCCGGGCTGCGCGCAGTGATCCAGATGGAGGCACAGCGCTTCCTGCCGGCTGAACTCGCGCAGCGGGCCGCGTAAAGGGCGGTTCAGGCGAGTCGGCCGGTCGTCGGCCCTTTCGTTGGCCCTTCCGCCGGCCCTTCCTTCGGTCATTTCGGTTTCCTCACCCGCGACATGGATGCAATCTTGAGCTGGGCCGACCGCTGGCTCGCGACCCGCGATCGGCTGGTGGCGAGCCAGCGTTTTCAGCGCTGGGCGACCGCCTTCCCGCTGACCCGGCCGTTTGCGCGGCGACGGGCGCGCGAGTTGTTCGATCTGTGCGCCGGGTTCGTCTATTCGCAGGTGTTGCTGGCCTGCGTGAGACTGAAGCTGTTCGATCTGTTGCAGGAGTCGCCGCTCGATGCCCGTACGTTGTCGCTCAAGCTCGGGCTGGCGCCCGAGGCGACGGCCAGATTGCTCGCCGCGGCCGAGTCGCTTCGCCTGATCGAGCAGCGTAGCGACGGCCGCTACGGTCTGGGCGTGCTTGGTGCAGCGCTGGTCGGTAATCCCGGCGTGGTGGCGATGATCGAGCACCACAGCCTGCTGTACGCCGATCTGGGCGATCCGGTGGCGCTGCTGCGCGGTGAGCGCGACAGCACCCAGCTTGGCCGCTACTGGGCCTATGCCGGCAACCGGGACGCCGCCGCACTCGCCGCAGACGAGGTCGCAGACTATTCCGACCTGATGGCCGCCTCGCAGCCCCTGGTGACGCGCGAGATCCTGGCCGCCTATCCGTCGCATCGTCATCGCCGTCTGCTCGATGTCGGTGGTGGCGATGGCGGCTTCGTGTGCGCGGTGGCCGCCGAGGTGCCAACGCTGGAACTCCAGTTGTTCGATCTCCCGGCAGTCGCCGAGCGGGCAACGAGCCGCTTTGCCCAGGCCGGCCTCGCCCAGCGCGCCCGCGCTTTCGGGGGCGACTTCCGCACCGACCCGCTGCCCGCAGGCGCCGATCTGATCACTCTGGTGCGGGTGCTGTTCGATCACCCGGACGAGACCGTGCTCGAGCTGCTGCGCGCGGTGCGCCGGGCCATGCCGGCGAACGGCACCCTGCTGATCGCCGAGCCGATGGCTGGTACGTCGGGTGCGGAGCCGATGGGCGCGGCCTACTTCGGGTTCTACCTGATGGCGATGGGCAAGGGCCGTTCGCGCTCGCCGGCGGATTTCGAGCGGCTGCTGAGTGCTTCCGGCTTCACCGGGATGCGGGTGATCCCGACACCCAGCCCCTTGCAGACCGGGCTTCTGGTGGCCACAGCCGCGCCGGAAACACCGTCCGACCGCGCAGTTTCCTGACTTAAATTACTGTAAATTTTACTTGACATCGCAAAGAGTCAGAGTAATCTGACACTCAGGCTTTCGGGCAGTCCGAACACAGAATTAAAGCGAGATCGTCTGCAATGCAGAAGTCGGAAACAGGTCGGGCAATCAGAAGCATGAACACCCTGGCGGTCGTGCTCGAGAAGCCCGAGCATCTGGTGCTGAGCGAGCTCGCACTGACGCCCCCGGGCGATGACGATGTCGTGGTCGATATCGAGTGGAGTGGCATCAGCACCGGCACCGAGCGCCTGCTCTGGTTCGGCCAGATGCCGCAGTTCCCGGGCCTCGGTTATCCGCTGGTGCCCGGCTACGAGTCTGTCGGCCGTATCCGCGAGGTAGGCCCGGGTTCCGGCCGCCGGATCGGTGAGCGGGTGTTCGTGCCTGGCGCGCGCTGCTTCGGCGAGGTCCGTGGCCTGTTCGGCGGTGCAGCCGCGACCCTGGTGGTCGCCGGGTCTCGCGCCACGCCGGTGGCCGAGGCGCTGGGCGAGGACGCCGTGCTGCTCGCCCTGGCGGCGACAGCCCAGCACGCGTTGGCCGCGCCTGGCGCGCTGGCGCCGGATCTGATCATCGGTCACGGTGTGCTCGGGCGCCTGCTAGCGCGGATCGCAGTGGCTGCCGGAGGTACGCCCCCAGTGGTGTGGGAGCGCAACCCGGCCCGCGCCGAGGGCGCGATCGGCTACCCGGTGATCGACCCCGCGACCGACGAGCGCCGCGACTACCGTTCGATCTATGACGTGAGCGGCGACTCGAAACTGCTCGACACACTGGTGATGCGCCTGGCTCCGGGCGGCGAGATCGTGCTGGCCGGTTTCTACTGCGAGCCGTTGCAGTTCGCCTTCGCCCCGGCCTTCATGCGCGAGGCGCGCTTGCGTGTCGCAGCCGAATGGAAGCAACCCGACCTCACGGCAGTGATCGCGCTGCTCGATTCAGGACGGCTGTCGTTCGATGGCCTGATCACCCACCGCGAACCTGCAGCGCATGCCGCTCAGGCCTATCGCACCGCGTTCAACGATGCATCTTGTCTCAAGATGATCCTCGACTGGAGAGCCGTTCAATGAGCCCACCCCCGATCAATACCGCCTCGTCTGTCGTCCAGTTCTCGATGAAGAACGCGCTGCGTGCAGAAGCCGCTATCGAACCCGATGCGGTGTCGACCAATCCGGTGACCAAGGAAACGCAGATCATCGCGATCTATGGCAAAGGTGGCATCGGCAAGAGCTTCACGCTCGCCAATCTGTCCTACATGATGGCCCAGCAAGGCAAGAAGGTGCTGCTGATCGGTTGCGATCCGAAGAGCGACACCACCTCGCTGCTGTTCGGCGGCAGGGCCTGCCCAACCATCATCGAGACCTCGTCGAAGAAGAAGCTCGCCGGCGAGCAGGTTGCCGTCGGTGACGTCTGCTTCATCCGCGATGGCGTGTTCGCGATGGAGCTGGGCGGCCCGGAAGTCGGCCGGGGCTGCGGTGGCCGCGGCATCATCCACGGTTTCGAGACACTCGAGAAGCTCGGTTTTCACGACTGGGGTTTCGACTTTGTGCTGCTCGACTTCCTGGGCGACGTGGTGTGCGGCGGCTTCGGTCTGCCGATCGCGCGCGACATGTGCCAGAAGGTGATCGTGGTCGGCAGCAACGACCTGCAGTCGCTGTATGTCGCCAACAATGTCTGCTCGGCGGTCGAGTACTTCCGCAAGCTCGGTGGCAATGTCGGTGTCGCCGGTCTCGTGATCAACAAGGAAGACGGCACCGGCGAGGCGGCAGCGTTCGCCGAAGCGGTCGGCATTCCGGTGTTGGCATCGATCCCGGCCAACGAGGACATCCGCCGCAAAAGCGCCAACTACGAAATCATCGGCCGCCCCGGCACACAGTGGGCGCCGGTGTTCGAGGAACTCGCGTCGAACGTCGCCAGCGCGCCGCCAGTGCGACCGAAGCCGCTCACCCAGGACCAGCTGCTCGGTCTGTTCAGCAGCGAGATCACCGGCCGCAACTATGTGATGCAGGCAGCGACGGTGGCTGACATGCTCGGGCGCGAGACGGTCGAGAAGAAGACGCTTGAAGTCGTCTACGACGAGGCCTGATCGACAATGGATACCCAACAGCCGCCGTCATCAGGCGCAGTCGAGAAAGTGTCGGGCCAGGAAACGCCGAACCAGAACGTTTCGGCACAACCGATCACCGTGCATCCGGCCGGCGTTGCCGCCGTGCCGGTGGACGGCCTGGGCTGCCATGGCGGCAAGGCGCAACTCGAAACCGCCGCCCGTGCGGCCGGCAAGAGCGAAGCGCTCGACCAGTATGCCAAGGACTATCCGAAGGGGCCGCATGACCAGCCGCAGTCGATGTGCCCGGCATTCGGCAGCCTGCGGGTCGGGCTGCGCATGCGGCGCACCGCGACCATACTCTCGGGTTCGGCCTGCTGCGTGTATGGCCTGACCTTCACCTCGCACTTCTATGGCGCGCGGCGCACCGTCGGTTACGTGCCGTTCAACTCCGAGACGCTGGTCACTGGCAAGCTGTTCGAGGACATCCGCGAGGCCGTGTTCAAGCTCGCCGATCCGGCCCTCTATGACGCCGTGGTGATCATCAACCTGTGTGTGCCCACCGCCAGCGGTGTACCGCTGCAACTGCTGCCCAAAGAGATCGAAGGCGTACGCATCATCGGCATCGATGTGCCGGGCTTCGGTGTTCCGACCCACGCCGAGGCGAAAGACGTACTCGCCGGTGCCATGCTCAAGTTCGCCCGTGCCGAGGCCGAGACCGGCCCGGTGCAGGCGCCGCGCAACCGCCAGGCCAATGGCGGCAAGCCCACGGTGACGCTGCTGGGCGAGATGTTCCCGGCCGACCCGATGGGCATCGGCATGATGCTCGAGCCGATGGGGCTGGCTGCCGGTCCGGTCGTGCCGACGCGCGAATGGCGCGAGCTCTATGGCGCCCTCGATGGCGCGGTGGTGGCGGCGATTCATCCGTTCTATACCGCAAGCATCCGCGAATTCGAAGCCGCAGGACGCCCGATCGTCGGTTCAGCACCGGTCGGGCATGACGGCACCGAGGCCTGGCTGGAAGCCATCGGTCAGGCGGCGAACGTGTCGCGCGAGAAGATCGATGCGGCGAAGAACCGGATCCTGCCCGCGATTCGCGGCGCGCTGTCGAAGATGCCGATCAAGGGCCGGATCACCATGAGCGGCTATGAAGGCTCCGAGTTACTGGTTGCCCGGCTGCTGATCGAGAGCGGCGCCGACCTGCGCTATGTCGGCACCGCCTGCCCACGCACCCAGTGGAGCGATGGCGACCGGCAATGGCTTGAAGCCAAGGGCGTGCATGTCCAGTACCGGGCTTCGCTCGAGCAGGATCTGGCCGCGATGCGCGAGTTCAAGCCCGATCTGGCGATCGGCACCACGCCAGTGGTGCAGGCGGCAAAGGAAGCCACCATCCCGGCGCTGTATTTCACCAACCTGATATCGGCACGCCCGCTGATGGGCCCGGCCGGTGCGGGTTCACTGGCGACCGTGGTCAATGGAGCGCTCGGCAACAAGGCGCGCTTCGACGAGATGAAGGCGTTCTTCAACGGCGTCGGTGAAGGCCATACCGCCGGCATCTGGCAGGTGCAGGA
Organism: Burkholderiales bacterium; assembly: GCA_038205245.1. Classification (GTDB taxonomy): domain Bacteria; phylum Pseudomonadota; class Gammaproteobacteria; order Burkholderiales; family CAIKXV01; genus CAIKXV01. Next base: position 25,452 of record JBBRCD010000014.1, on the reverse strand, counting down.
CGGCGTGCCTCAGGATCGGCCAGAGTTCCGCGAGCAGCAGAAGCGCCATCTGGCCAAGCTCGCCAAGCAGCGCAAGGCCGAAGAAAGCGGGATCGGTATATGAGCGCCAGCATGAACTTCAAGATGACGGGGTCTGCACGATGCTAGTCCTGGATCATGATCGCGCCGGCGGCTACTGGGGCGCGGTCTATGTGTTCGCCGCGATCAAGGGTCTGCAGGTGGTGATCGACGGCCCGGTGGGCTGCGAGAATCTGCCGGTGACGTCGGTGCTGCACTACACCGACGCGCTGCCGCCGCATGAGCTGCCGATCGTGGTGACCGGTCTTGCCGAGGAAGAGCTCGGCCAGCACGGCACCGAGGGCGCGATGAAGCGTGCTCACGCGGTGCTCGACCCGAACCTGCCCGCGGTGGTGGTCACGGGTTCGATCGCCGAGATGATCGGTGGCGGCGTCACCCCTGAAGGCACCGGGATCGCGCGTTTCCTCCCGCGTACCATCGATGAAGATCAATGGCAGAGCGCCAACCGCGCGATGTACTGGCTGTGGACCGAGTACGCGTCCAAGCGCGGCACGATGCCCGAGCGGCGTCCGGTGAAAGAGGGCGACAAGCCGCGGGTGAACATCATCGGCCCGAGCTACGGCATGTTCAACTCGCCAAGCGATGTGGCCGAGATCCGGCGCCTGGCCGAAGGCATCGGCGCCGATGTGAACATGGTGTTTCCGCTGGGCAGCCATCTGGCCGATGTGCGCCGGCTGGTCGATGCCGACGTCAACATCTGCATGTACCGCGAGTTCGGCCGCATGCTGTGCGAGGCGCTGGAGCGCCCCTACCTGCAGGCACCGATCGGATTGCACAGCACGACCAGTTTCCTGCGCTCGCTTGGCGAGTTGCTCGGGCTGGACCCCGAGCCGTTCATCGAGCGTGAGAAGCACACCACGATCAAGCCGATCTGGGACCTCTGGCGTTCGGTGACCCAGGATTTCTTCGGCACGGCCAGCTTTGCCATCGTAGCCAACGAGACCTACTCGCGCGGCGTGCGCCACTTCCTGGAAGACGAACTCGGACTGCCGTGCACCTTCGCGGTCGCGCGCCACGCAGGCGCCAAGACCGACAACGAGGAAGTCAGGCGGCTGGTGAAGGAGAAGCCGCCACTGGTGATGTTCGGCAGCTTCAACGAGCGGATGTATCTGGCCGAGTGCGGCGGTCGTTCCTGCTACATCCCGGCGTCGTTTCCAGGCGCGATCATCCGCCGTCATACCGGCACTCCGTTCATGGGCTACGGTGGGGCGACCTATCTGGTGCAGGAAGTGTGCAACGCGCTGTTCGATGCGTTGTTCCACATGATTCCGCTGGCCACCGACATGGACAAGATCGATGCGACCCCGGCCCGGTTCCATGCCGAACTCACCTGGGACGACGACGCGAAAGCAGCCTTCGACGAGCTGGTCGATGCCTATCCGGTGCTGGTCCGCATCTCGGCGGCCAAGCAGTTGCGCGACGAGACCGAGCGCGCGGTGCGCATTGCCGGCGAGTCACGGGTCACCCGTGCCCGGGTGCCGGGGGCGCCGCCCGCCGCATCGCCCGCCGCCTCGCCTGCCGCTTCAACGCAGAAAGTCGAGGAGCCGGCATGACCAGGGTGTCCTCGGATTCGAGCAGTACAGTCATTCGATGGACGAGCGCCGGTTCCGGCACGGCCATCGCAACCGGTTCTGTCCGGCTTCATCGGACAGAAGAGTGCGCCGTGATGAAGCTGTCACGGCGGTTCCGACTGCGCATGTCCTGTGCGCGGTCACAGCCGTTAATCGGGAGGTAACTCAAGATGGCTGATCGAAGCTCTATTTCCGGCCTCACTGATGCAGAGGCGGAAGAGTTCCACAAGTTCTACATCCAAGGGTTTATCGGCTTCACGGCAGTTGCCGTCGTTGCCCATATTCTCGTTTGGGCCTGGCGTCCCTGGCTCTAACACCTGAAGGGGAACATCGATGATCAACACGACGGCAGGCGCAGCGCATGGACTCATGCAGGACGAGACACGGTCCTTCAAGGGCATCTATTCGGTGAGCTTCAAGATTCTCCTGGCAATCGCCCTCGTTGCCCAGGCGTTGGGTTGGCATTGGCGTTCCTGGCTTCCGGGGGCGGAAGGCGTGGAATCGATGAATGACGGCGTGAAGGTGGCTGTCTACAACTTCATGTCGTATCTACTTTAGGAGAAAGAGATATGTGGAGAGTCTGGCGGTTATTCGACCCGTTAAGGGCGATGGTGATTCAGGGCGTGTTCCTGTTCGCGCTGGCAGCGATGATTCATCTGGTGCTGCTGAGCACGAACAAGTTCAACTGGCTGGACGGCCCGAAAATAACCCCTGCAGCGACGCAGAACGCGCCCACCCCGGCGCCGACACCGCGGTAGCAGCATCTGCAGCAGGCAGTACCCAAGGGGGACGGGGTACCGGCAAAGCATCGCCGGGTCCCGTCCGCCGATCAGAGTCGGACAGATCCGTGATCTACACCCCGAATTCGACCGTGCTGGCGACGAGTGACGCCAGCCGGCGGGAGGAATCAAGATGGCCATGCTGAGTTTCGAGCGCAAGTACCGTGTCCGTGGCGGCACGTTGATCGGTGGCGACCTGTTCGACTTCTGGGTCGGGCCGTTCTTCGTCGGCTTCTTCGGTGTGACCACGATCTTCTTCACCGTCGTCGGCACCGCACTCATCTTCTACGGCGCCTCTCAGGGCACGACCTGGAATCCCTGGCAGATCAACATCGCGCCCCCGGATCTCAAGTACGGTCTCGGTTTTGCCCCGCTGATGGAAGGTGGGCTCTGGCAGATCATCACCATCTGCGCCATCGGGGCGTTCGTCTCCTGGATGATGCGCGAGGTGGAGATCTGCAGAAAGCTCGGCATGGGTTATCACGTGCCATTCGCCTTCGCGTTCGCGATCGGTGCCTATGTGACGCTGGTGGTGATCCGCCCGGTGTTGCTCGGCGCCTGGGGGCACGGCTTCCCGTACGGCATCTTCAGTCACCTGGACTGGGTGTCCAACGTCGGCTACCAGTACCTCCATTTCCACTACAACCCGGCACACATGATCGCGGTGAGCTTCTTCTTCGCCACCACCTTCGCACTTTCGCTGCATGGCGGTCTGGTGCTCTCGGCCACCAACCCGCCCAAGGGCCAGGTGGTGAAAACCCCGGAGCATGAGGACACGTTCTTCCGCGACACCATCGGCTACTCGATCGGCACCCTGGGCATCCACCGGCTCGGCCTGTTCCTGGCGCTCTCGGCAGTGTTCTGGAGCGCGGTGTGCATCGTGATCAGCGGACCGTTCTGGACGCGCGGATGGCCCGAGTGGTGGGGCTGGTGGCTCAACCTGCCGATCTGGTCGTAGTCACTACAGGACCCGGGAGATTCATATGTCTTACTACCAGAACATCTTCACCCAGATCCAGGCCACCGGACCGGCCAGCCACGGCATCCCGCTCGGTCACGGCAACAGCCCGCGCACCGGCAAGGAACCGATGATCGTCCATCTGTTCGGGCGTATCGGCAACGCACAGATCGGTCCGATCTACCTTGGCGGCCTTGGGCTCGCCTCGATCATCTGCTTCCTGCTGTCCTTCTGGATCATGGGCTTCAACATGCTCGCGTCGGTCGACTGGAACCCGATCCAGTTCGTGCGCCAGCTGTTCTGGCTCGCCCTCGAACCGCCGGGACCGCAGTACGGGCTGAGCCTGCCGCCGTTGAACAACGGTGGCTGGTGGCTGATGGCCGGTTTCTTCCTGACCGCCTCGCTGCTGCTCTGGTGGGCACGCATGTACACCCGGGCGCGCGCGCTCGGCATGGGCACCCATGTCGCCTGGGCGTTCGCAGCAGCGATCTGGCTCTACCTGGTGCTCGGTTTCATCCGCCCGGTGCTGATGGGCAGCTGGTCCGAAGCTGTGCCATTCGGCATCTTTCCTCACCTGGACTGGACAGCAGCGTTCTCGCTGCGCTACGGCAACCTGTTCTACAACCCGTTCCATGCGCTGTCGATCGTGTTCCTGTACGGCTCGGCGCTGCTGTTCGCGATGCACGGGGCGACGATCCTGGCGGTCACCCGGTTCGGTGGCGAGCGCGAGATCGAACAGATCGTCGACCGTGGCACCGCGTCCGAGCGGGCTGCCCTGTTCTGGCGCTGGACGATGGGCTTCAACGCCACGATGGAGTCGATCCATCGCTGGGCCTGGTGGTTCGCCGTGCTCTGCCCGCTGGCCGGCGGCATCGGCATCCTGCTCACCGGAACGGTGGTGGACAACTGGTATTTGTGGGCGGTGAAACACGGCTTCGCGGCATCCTATCCTGCGGTGTTCCCGCCGGTGGTCGACCCGTCCACCCTGATTCAGGGAGTGAAATGATGACGATCCGTCGAACCCCGTCGACACGATTCTCGCTGGTCACAGTGGCCCTGGTGGCCAGCGCGGTGCTTACCGGCTGCGAGCGGCCGCCAATCGAATCCGTGCAGCATGGCTTTCGCGGCACCGGCATGGTTCAGGTGTACAACCCGCGCACGATCGAGGCACAGGCGCCGAACAACGTCGTGCCCGATCCGATCCCGGCAGTGCCGGCTGACGGGCCGAAGGCTAAGGACGTGTACAAGAACGTGCAGGTGCTCGGTGACCTTTCGGTGGCCGAGTTCAACCGCACGATGGTGGCGATCAGCGCCTGGGTCGCGCCCAAAGAGCAGTGCACCTACTGCCACATGGCTGGCGAGGGCTTCGAGTCGGACAGCATGTACACCAAGGTGGTGGCCAGACGCATGCTGCAGATGACTCAGACGATCAACAGCAAATGGAGCGCGCATGTCGGCGGCACCAACGGCAACGGCGCTGGGGTCACCTGCTTCACCTGCCATCGCGGACAGCACAATCCCTCGGAACTCTGGTTCCGGGCGCCGCCTCAGGTTCAAGCCTCGCGCGCGCTGGGCAACGATGCCGGACAAAACCGGCCCTCGCCCGGGGTGACGCTGGCCTCGCTGCCCTATGACGCGCTCACCGACTATCTGCTCGATGCCAAGGAGATCCGGGTTGGTGGTACCACTGCACTGCCGACAGGCAACCGGCAGAACATCAAGCAGACCGAGTTCACCTTCGCGCTGATGATTCACATGTCCAACAGCCTGGGCGTGAACTGCACCTATTGCCACAACAGCCAGAACTTCGCCGGGTGGGAAGGTGCGCCGCCCCAGCGGGTCACCGCCTGGCACGGCATCCGGATGGCGCGCGAGATCAACAACGTCTACATGGAACCGCTCCAGGCGGTGTTCCCGGCCGCGCGGCTCGGTCCGACCGGGGATGTGGCCAAGGTGGGTTGCGCGACCTGTCACCAGGGCGCCTACAAGCCGCTGTATGGCGCCAACATGCTCAAGGACTACCCGGTACTCGGGCGAATCACCGGCTCGACCGCGGGCCCGGTCGTGGCGGGCCCGATTGCCGGGCTGCTCGGCCGGGTGCTGTTCGAGACCGGCAAGTTCGAGCTCACTCCGGATGCTAAGCAGCAGATCGTGGCGGCATCGCGGATGCTGGCCAAGGATGCGTCGCTCAAGGTCGACCTGTCCGGGTTCACCGACCGCACGGGTAACGCCAACGCCAACGCGGAGCTGGCGAAGAACCGTGCGTTTGCGGTGCGCGACGCGCTCACTGCAGCCGGGGTTCCCCAGGCGCGGATCAACCTGCGCAGGCCGGAAGCGGTCATCGGCGGTGCCGATGGCAGCTCGCGGCGGGTGGATCTGGTCGCGGTGAAGTGACCCGGACGCCGCCGCTGCATCGGCTCGCCTGGCGAGAGGGTGCGGCGGCGGACAGTCCCAGTGCGGGGATGGCTGCGTCACCCGCCTTTGCACTTCAGTTGGCTGGCCAGTCTGGGGGCCGATCCGCCGGCCAGGGTAGGGGCCGATCCGCCGGCCAGTTGGCTGGCGAATCAGCTGGTGAATCGGCTGGCGAATCAGCTGGTGAATCGGCTGGCGAATCAGCTGGTGAATCGGCTGGTGGATCAGCTGGTGAATCGGCTGGTGGATCGGCTGGCGAATCAGCTGGCACCGCCGCCGCGGCAGCAGAGTTTCGGGCAGCGCATGCCGGTACAGGCACCCAGACGATCGCCCTCCTGCTCGCCGACATCGACCCCTCGGCGCGCCTGTGGGGCTACAACCGCTTTCTGATCGGCAGGTCGGCTGCGCGCCGCTTGCCGGGCCTGCAGTTCGTCAAGGTGCTGGGCAGCGGCCATGACGGCGGTTTCGGATTGCGCCCGAGCGCTTCGCGGCAGGGCCTGTTTTGTCTGTTCGAACAAGCCGAGCAGGCGCACGCCTTCCTGGAGCGCTCGTCGCTGGTCGCCGACTATCGAGCTCACGCGCGCGAGTTCCTGAGTGTGCTGCTGCGCGCCTACTCGAGTCGGGGCAGCTGGTCCGGCAAGCGCTTCGAAATTACGGCCAGCGAGCCTCAACACGGCCCGATCGCCGGATTGACCCGTGCCTCGATCAAGCCGCATCTGGCGCGCGCGTTCTGGCGCAGGGCGCCGCCTGCCGAACGATCTCTCGATGCGGCTCCCGGCTGCCTGCTCGCGGCAGGCCTGGGTGAGGCTCCACTGCTGCGTCAGGCGACCTTCACCGTCTGGGAAAGCGCTGCGGCGATGGATGCCTATGCGCACAGCGGTGCGCACCTGGACGCCATCCGGGCTTCGCGCGACGGCGGCTACTTCTCCGAATCGATGTTCACCCGGTTCGTGCCGGAGGCGCTGCAGGGCGTCTGGAAGGGCCGGCGCTATGGTTGATCTCCCGCCACTCGTGCCGCCCGGGCGCAGCTCGGCCGCACCGGCGCTGCGCGAGCACCGGGTAGTGGTGATCGGTGCCGGTGTCGGTGGGCTGGTCGCGGCGCTGCAACTCGCCTGCGCAGGGTTGTCGGTGACCCTGGTCGAGCGCGCCGCCGCCCCGGGCGGCAAGATGCGCCAGGTGGCAGTCGACGGGGTGCAGATCGACGCCGGGCCGACCGTGTTCACCATGCGCTGGGTGTTCGAGCAGATCTTCGATCGCGCCGGCGCGTCGCTCGCCGACCGACTGCGCCTGTTTCCGCTGGCGGTGCTCGCCCGTCACGCCTGGCGGTCCGGGGGCAACCTCGACCTGCATGCCGACCGGCACCGCTCGGCACAGGCGATCGGCGAGTTCGCTGGCGCCGACGAGGCGCGCCGCTTCGAGCAGTTCTGCGACCAGGCGCGCTCGCTCTATGCGGCGCTCGAAGGTCCCTATATCCGCTCGGCCCGGCCCACGCTGTTCGAGATGTCCCGGGCGCTCGGGGTGCGTGGCCTGGCCGAACTGGCCAGGCTGGGTCCGTTTTCGACGCTCGCCTCCAATCTCGCACGCCAGTTCCGCGACCCGCGCCTGCAGCAACTGTTCGGACGCTACGCGACCTATTGCGGTGCCTCGCCTTGGGCGGCGCCGGCAACCCTGTTGCTGGTGGCGCAGGTCGAGCTGGACGGGGTGTGGGCGATCGACGGTGGCATGCATGCCCTTGCCGACAGCCTCGCCAGTCTTGCGGGCGAGCGTGGTGCGACGATCCGCTACGATGCGCCGGTGGCCGAGGTGCTGGTGCGAAACGATCGGGCCTGCGGTGTCCTGCTCGCCAGTGGCGAGCGGATCGACGCCGACTCCATCGTCTTCAACGGCGACACCAATGCGCTGGCGAGTGGCCTGCTCGGATCAGCCGTCAGTGCCGCCGTACCCGCAGTGCCCCAGGCCGCCCGATCGCTTTCGGCGGTCACCTGGTCGATGCATGCCCGCACCCGGGGCTTCGCGCTGGACAACCATAACGTCTTCTTCGACGACGACTATGCGTCCGAGTTCGACGACATCTTTCGACACCGCCGGCTGCCCTCGAAGGCCACAGTCTATGTGTGCGCCCAGGATCGCGGCCGGCACACTGTGCCGCATTCTTCGCGGCCGGCAACAGCGGATGGCGCGACACGCGAACGCCTGCTCTGTCTGGTCAATGCCCCGGCGGTCGGTGACACCGGCACCCTGGAACCTTCGGAGATCGATGCATGCGAACACCGGATGCAGGCCCTGCTTTCGACCTGTGGCCTGGAGATCGAGATCGATCCGGCGACCACGGTACGCACGACGCCGAACGACTTCGAGCAGCTGTTCCCGGCCACCGGGGGTGCGCTCTATGGTCCGGCGACCCACGGCTGGATGGCGCTGTTCAAACGGCCAGCAGCAGTGAGCCGGCTGCCGGGTCTGTACCTGGCGGGAGGCAGCGTGCACCCGGGACCAGGGGTGCCGATGGCGGCGATGTCCGGACAACTGGCGGCCGCGACATTGCTGGGGCACCTCGATTCGACCTCCCGGTCGCGCCGGGTGGTTATCTCTGGTGGTATGTCGACGCCCTCAGCGACGACGGCCGGTACGGCCTGACCATAATCGCGTTTGTCGGCAGCGTGTTCTCGCCCTACTACCGTTGGGCGCGCAGTCGCAGCCCGCAGGGCACAGCCGATCCAGTCAATCACTGCGCGATCAATGTCGCGCTCTACGGCGTCTCGGACCGGCGCTGGGCGATGACCGAGCGCAGCCGCGCCTCAGTGCAACGCTCGGCGCGCGAGTTCGTCGTCGGGCCCAGCCGGGTCGAGTGGAACGGCGATTGCCTCACCATCGATATCGATGAGGTCGGGTTGCCGCTACCGCGGCGGGTGCGCGGCCGGGTGCGGGTGTACCCGTCCGCCCTGTCCCGGTTCAGCGCAGCGCTGGATGACGGCGGGCGGCACCGCTGGGGTCCGATCGCGCCGTGTGCCCGGGTGGAGGCCACATTCGAACGCCCCGCGCTCACCTGGTCCGGTCCCGGCTATCTCGACTCGAACGAGGGCGACGAACCCGTCGACCGGCCGTTCACCGAATGGGACTGGTCGCGCGCCGGCATGCGTGACGGCAGCACTGCCGTGATCTACGACGTGCGTCAGAAGCAAGGGGCGGACCGGGTGATCGCGTGCCGTTTCGACCGCGCCGGGGTGGCCGAGCCGTTCCAGCCGCCACCGCGCCAGCGGCTGCCGCGCACCGGCTGGCGGGTCGGGCGCACCATGCGCACCGATCCGGACTGCCCGGCCACGGTGACCGACACCTTCGAGGACACGCCGTTCTATGCACGCTCGCTGCTGTCCTCGGGCCTGCTCGGCGAGAAGGTGGTGTCGATGCACGAGACACTGAACGTGGCGCGGCTCGTTTCACCCGTGGTACAACTTCTGTTGCCGGTGCGTATGCCCAGAACGCGCTGAGCGGGTAGCGGACGGTGCGTCAGTGCAGCGCGTCAGTGCAGCACGTCAAATCAGCACGTCAGTGCGCAGAGTCAGGGCGCAGAGTCAGTGCAGCACGACAGCTCATCGCGACAGTTCGCGAACGATATGCTGCTGGCGTCTCGAGATGGCGAGTTTCTCCTGCAACCCCTTGAGCATCACCGTCCAGTGGGCGTCGGCCTCAGCCCCGGACTGGCGTTCGAAACCGGTGATTGCAGCGCGCGCGACCAGACAGTTGCGATGGATGCGCACGAAACGCGCGGCGAACTCCTGCTCTATCGAGGTGAGCGATTCTTCGATCAGATACTCGCGCTGAACCGTGCGGATGGTCACGTACTTGAGCTCGGCCTTGAAGTAGAGAATGTCGGCGATCGGCACCAGATAGACCCGGCCGCCCTCGGTTACCGATAGATTCTGCCGGGGCGCGTCGGACAGCCCGCGCAGCAGGTCGGCGCGCAAGGGGGCAATCGCCCGCGCCTTGGCCAAAGCCTCGGCCAGACGGGTGGCGCGGATCGGCTTCATCAGATAGTCGATGGCGTTGAGCTCGAACGCCTTGACTGCGTACTCCTGGTAGGCGGTGATGAAGATCACGGTGGGCGGCTGATTCAGCTTGAGCAGATGCTGGGCGAGTTCCACCCCGTCCATCTCTGGCATCCGGATGTCGAGCAGCACCAGGTCGGCGTCATGATCCTGCAGCAACTCAAGCGCTTCACGCCCGGTTGCAGCCTCGCCGATCACCTCGAGCGGTACCTTTGCTGCGCAGTCCACCAGCAGGTCACGCAGACGGTTGCGTGCCGGCGTTTCGTCATCGACGATCAGCACACGGAGCAGCGGGTCTGCGGGGTTCATCGTCATCGGTCCCAAGGCGGTGGTCGGTACGAAGGGTCAGTACGAAGCGCCAGCATAAAGCGTCAAAATGAACTGTCGGATTCAAACATCGCAGTCGCCAGTCAACTGCGGCGGTCGGTGCTGGTGTAGGGCACCCGGATGGTGACCTCGTAGCGGCCATCGTGCTCGCGGGTGCGCATCCGCGCTTCGGCATCGAAGAACAACTGCAGCCGCTCGCGGATATTGTCTACTGCAATCCGGTTGCCATGGCGCCGTTCGCCTGCTCCGGGGAGCGGGTTGGACAGGATTGCGTGGACCTCACCGCCCACCCGGAAGATGCGAACAACGACAGTACCCGGGGTCATCGATGGCTCGATGCCGTGATACACCGCGTTCTCCAGCAGCGGTTGCAGGATCAGTGCCGGCAGGCGCGCCTCGCCCGGCATCTGCTCGACATCCCACTCGATCTGCAGGCGCTCGCCGAGTCGCACCTGCTCGATCGCCAGATACTGCCTCGCGAGTTCCACCTCGCTGGCGAAGGTGGACAGGGCGCGGCTGTCGGCCATCAGGGCGCGAAACAGGTCGGCCAGGTCTTCCAGCACATGCTCGGCGCGCTTCGGGTCGGCGCGGATCAGCGACAATACCGCGTTCAGGCTGTTGAACAGGAAGTGCGGGCGGATGCGCGCCTGCAGTGCCTGCAGACGCGCCTCGACCAGGGCCGGGGACAGGGCGCGGCTGCGCAGGTCGAACCAGGCGAGCAGCACGCCGACGCTGATCACCGTGAAGAACAAGTGACGCGGCAGGGCATCGCCGGCACCGACCAGGCCCTGACCGATCAGGTCGAACGCCGCGGTGACCGACATCGCAGCCAGCAGCACCGTGCCTACCGCGAGATCATGGCGCAATCGGTCGAGCAGCGGCTGGCTGGCCGCGAGCAGCAGCAGGGTGAGGAACATCACCGGCTGCACCAGCGCCGAGATCTCGAGAAGCGATTCGCCGATCGAACGCAGGGACTCACTCTTCATCACCGCCGAGATCAGCGAGGCGGCGTTGACCGCGAGCAGGATGCGCAACAGCACGCCCAGGTTGCGGAAGTCCGGCAGGCGCGCAGTGCCGACCAGTCCGGCCGGAGGCGCGGGGATTTCACCTATACTCGGCGCGCGCGGCGTGCGTTGAGGAGGGGCCTGCTCTGCGGGTGCCGGGCGTGCCGCGCTTGTCGGCGACCCAGCAGCGCCCGAAGCCGCCTGGCCTGCAGTCGTCTTGCTCACGTCCCGGCCCGTTTCGTTGGTCGTATTGCGCTCACCCCCCATTGTCGACGCCCCTGACGCCCTGATGCAACCCGACAAGCCAGTCCCGACTCCTGATTCGATACCAGATCGGATACCAGATCGGACGCCAGACCCGGGTGGCTGGTCCGGCAGGTTCAGCGAGCCGGTCTCGGAACTGGTCAAGCGCTATACCGCCTCGGTGGGTTTCGACTACCGGTTGGCCGCGTACGATATCCAGGGCTCGCTGGCACATGCACGCATGCTCGCGGGCTGCGCAATACTCACTGCGCAGGACCTTGCCGATATCGAGCGCGGCATGGCGCAGGTGCTCGATGAGGTGCGCAGCGGCCAGTTCGACTGGCGGCTCGACCTGGAAGACGTGCATCTGAACATCGAACGCCGGTTGACCGAGCTGGTCGGCGATGCCGGCAAGCGGCTGCACACCGGCCGCTCGCGCAACGATCAGGTCGCCACCGATGTCCGGCTCTGGCTGAGGGCATCCATCGACCAGATCGACGCCGCCTTGCGCGCCATGCAGACCGCACTGCTGGATCTGGCCGAGCAGCATGTCGAAACCGCCATGCCCGGTTTTACTCACCTGCAGGTGGCGCAGCCCGTGTCGTTCGGGCATCACCTGATGGCCTATTTCGAAATGCTCGGGCGCGACCGGGAGCGTTTTTCCGACTGCCGCAAGCGGGTCAACCGCCTGCCGCTGGGCGCCGCGGCGCTGGCCGGCACCAGCTTTCCGATCGACCGGGAGCGGGTCGCGAGGGAACTGGATTTCGATTCGGTCTGCCTGAATTCGCTCGACGCGGTGTCCGATCGCGATTTCGCGATCGAGTTCTGCGCGGCCGGCGCGTTGACCATGACTCACCTGTCTCGCTTCTCCGAGGAGTTGATCCTCTGGATGAGTCCTCGCTTCTCGTTCATCGATCTGGCCGATCGCTTCTGCACCGGTTCGTCGATCATGCCGCAGAAGAAGAACCCGGATGTGCCCGAACTGGTGCGCGGCAAGGTCGGCCGGATCAACGGTCATCTGGTCGCGCTGCTCACCCTGATGAAGGGTCAGCCGCTCGCGTACAACAAGGACAATCAGGAAGACAAGGAGCCGCTGTTCGACACGGTCGATACGCTGCTGATGACGCTGACCATCTATGCCGACATGGTCGGCGGCATACTGGTCAAGCCGGCGGCGATGCGCGAAGCGCTGAAGCAGGGCTTCGCGACCGCCACCGATCTTGCCGACTACCTGGTGCGCAAGGGCGTGCCATTCCGGGATGCGCATGAAGCGGTGGCACGCGCTGTGCGCCATGCCGAGCAGGCCGGTTGCGACCTGCCCGATCTGCCGCTCGCTCAATTGCAGGCCTTCTCACCGGTGATCGCAGACGATGTGTATGCCGTGCTCACCGTTGAAGGCTCTATGGCGAGCCGGAGTCACATCGGTGGAACGGCGCCGGCTACGGTCCGGCGGGCGATCGCGGGGGCGCGCGGGCGGTTGTAGGCGCAGGTTCGGTCTGCATCACCGCTGCCACGCCTGCCCGCTGAAGGTCATCTCGGCGCCGGAGAGACGGACGCGCCTGCGCGCGATGTCGCGGCGCGCCGACATCGTGCAGATAGCCCCCACGCACATCGAACAACGCCGCGCCCAAAGCGGTTCATCTGGCCGCTAGTCTGCCGCCGGTGGTGCGTTCATGGCCAGCCAGATCGCGTTCGGTGAACAGATCGATGAAGCCCTGCGAGGTCATCAGCGCGCGCACCGCCGGAGCCTGATCGAAACCGTGTTCCATGATCAGCCACCCGTTGTCGGCGAGCGCGGCGGGCGCCTGGGCGATGATCGTGCGCAGGGCGGCCAGTCCATCGCCACCCGGGCTGAGCGCCTGTTTCGGCTCGAAGCGAAGATCGCCTTGGTCGAGATGCCAGTCGCCGTCCGCGATGTAGGGCGGATTGGCGACGATCATTGCCAGCCGGTGCGCGTCGATACCCGCCAGCCAGTCGCCGATGACGAAGTCGATGTTGCGGCAGTCCAGCGCGCGCGCGTTGGCGCGCGCCAGTTCCAGCGCATCGATCGAGGCATCGACCGCCAGCACGCGTGCGTTCGGATGCTCCAGCGCCAGGCTGATGCCGATGCAGCCGCTGCCGGTGCCCAGATCGACGATCTCGGGCACGCCCTCGACCGGCAGTCGCGCCAGCGCCGCGTCGATCAGCCCCTCGGTCTCGGGGCGCGGAATCAGCACCGCTGGCCCGACGCTGAACGAACGGCTGTAGAACTCGCGATGACCGACCAGATAGGCCACAGGTTCGCCACCGGCGCGCCGGGTGACCAGCGATTCGTAGCGCAGCCGCTCTACAGGCCCGAGCTGCCGGCCCGGGTGGGCGACGATCTGGGCGGCATTGGCACCGGTCACATGCTGCAGCAGCAACCGGGCATCGACTGCTTTCAATGCATGCCCGCGCGCGGCGAGCGTCAGCGCATCGGTGTAGGTCAGGCTGGAGGTCATCGGCTCATGCTGCCTCGGCCATCGCGGCCAGTTGTTCCGCCTGGTGTTCGGCAGCCAGCGCCGACACCAGCGGGGTGATATCGCCGTCCATGATCTGGTCGATCTTGTACAGGGTGAGGTTGATACGGTGATCGGTTACCCGTCCCTGGGGGAAATTGTACGTGCGAATGCGCTCGGAGCGGTCGCCGCTGCCGACCAGCGATTTGCGCTCGGCGGCCTGTTTCGCCTGCTGGGAGCGCACCTGGACATCCCGGATGCGTGCGGCCAGCACCGACAGGGCCTGCGCCTTGTTTCGATGCTGCGAGCGGTCGTCCTGGCATTCGACGACAATGCCGGTCGGCAGGTGGGTGATGCGCACCGCCGAGTCGGTCTTGTTGATGTGCTGCCCGCCGGCACCCGAGGCGCGATAGGTGTCGATGCGCAACTCGGCCGGATTGAGCACCACATCGCTCACCGCGTCCACCTCGGGCAGGATGGCGACCGTGCAGGCCGAGGTGTGGATGCGCCCCTGGGTTTCGGTCGCCGGCACCCGCTGCACCCGGTGTCCGCCGGACTCGAACTTCAGTTTCGAGTAGGCGCCAGCGCCGATGATCTTTGCGATGACCTCTTTGTAGCCCCCCAGCTCCGCGCTGTTCTGGGAGACGATCTCGAGCTTCCAGCCGCTGCGCTCGGCGAATCGGGCGTACATCCTGAACAGGTCGCCGGCGAACAGGGCGGACTCGTCCCCGCCGGTGCCGGCGCGCACCTCGAGGAAGAGGTTGCGCTCGTCGTTCGGATCCTTGGGCAGCAGTGCGCGCTGCAGGTCGGCTTCGAGCGCGTCCAGGCGCGCCCGTCCCTCGCGCAGCTCGATCTCGGCAAGCTCGCGCATGTCCGGGTCGGCCAGCAACACCTGGGCCTCGCCAAGCGAACGCTCCACCGCGCCATGCTCGCGGTAGAGGGCGACCACCGTGTCCAGCTCCGAGCGTTCGCGGGTGAGCCGCCGGTACTGGTCGAGGTCGTCGGTGATGTTCTCGCTGGCCAGGATCGCGTTGACCTGATCCAGACGGTCGGCCAGCTGCGCGAGCTTGGCCGCAATGCTCGCATTCATCTACATCTAGGAGCGGTCGGTGGCGCGCAGGTGTCCCGAGAGCAATTGGGCCAGCTCGTCCCGGCTGCCTTCGCCAAGATGGTTCAAGGCATGCGACGGCGCATGCAGCAGCTTGTTGGTGAGGGTGCGCGACAGCCGCTCGATCACCTGCTGGGGGTCGTCGCCCAGCGTGAGGCGGTGTATCGCCTGCTCGACTTCGCGCTGGCGCGCGAGCTCGGCCTCTTCGCGCAGCGCGCGGATCGCCGGCACCAGGTCGCGGCTCGAGACCCAGTGCATGAAGTCGGATACGCCGAGCGAGATGATCGCTTCGGCGTCGTCGACTGCACCCGCTCGCGACTCGCGGCCCTGGCGCACGATCTCGCCCAGATCATCGACCGTGTACAGGAACACGTCGTCCATCTGTCCCGCCTCGGCTTCGACATCGCGCGGGACTGCCAGGTCGACGATGAACACCGGCTTGCGGCGCCGTGCCTTCAGCGTACGTTCCAGCAGGCCTTTGCCGATGATCGGCAACTGGCTGGCGGTGCAGGTGACCACGATGTCGTAGTCGGGCAGGCGATCCGGCAGGTCGGCCAGCCCCATCGAATTACCGCCGTAGCGTTCGGCCAGCAACTGACCACGCGCCTGGGTGCGGTTGGCAAAGCTCACCATGCGCGGCTTGCGCGCGCAGAAATGGGCGGCGCACAACTCGATCATCTCGCCGGCACCGATGAACAGGATCCGCTGCTCGCCGATCGACGGGAACAGCCGCTCCGCGAGCGCGACCCCGGCGGCGGCCATCGATACCGAGCTGGCGCCGATCTCGGTTTCGGAACGTACCCGCTTGGCGATCGAGAACGTGCGCTGGAACAGCTTGTGCAGCAACGAACCCAGGGTGCCGGCGTTTTCGGCCGAACGTACTGCCTGTTTCAGCTGCCCGAGAATCTGCGGTTCGCCCAGCACCATCGAGTCCAGCCCGGCGGCCACCCGGAAGGCGTGGCGGGCGGCATCCTCGGACGGCAGGGTGTACAGGTAGGGTTTGAGCGCATCGCGCTCGATCTGGTGGAAGTCGGCCAGCCAGCCCACCGCATACTGCGGATCGTTGGTGCTGCAGTAGATTTCTGTGCGATTGCAGGTCGAGAGGATCGCCGCTTCGGTGACCGGGCCGGTCTCGACCAGGCTGCGCAACGCGTCCGGCATGGCGTCGCGGTTGAAGGCGACACGTTCACGTACCTTGACTGGGGCACTCTGGTGGTTGATGCCGACTGCGTAGAGTTGCATGGCTCGCGTTCAGGAAGACGGGTCTGGGCTGAAATCAGCCATATTGAAGACCAGGGGCTGGGACCGGGACAACTAAACCTGCAAGGACCGGGTGATCGACGTGTTGACGCTGCTTGTGTAAACACAGACTAACACATTTTTGTGTCAAGTAAACATAACAACCACTGAAGTTGACGAATACGAATGGCGTGCGTTTCGGCGGCCGCCGACGCTAACGGTCACCAGGTTGCGACGCAACAAAGCCAGCGTCCGTCCAGGCAACGCTACAGGCAGTAGCCGCCCAGCGCGCTGAGATAATGTTCGATGCCGGTCCATTGCCAGACCGCGAACACGCCCAGACCGCCGATCGTCAATGCGGTCAGTACGGCGCCATGCGACAGCATCGGCGGCCCGGAGTCCTGGGGACTGCTGAGCGCCTCTTGTCCGGCGGTGTCGGCAATGCTCATGCGCGCAGTATAGCGGCTGCAATCACCGCAGCGCTAGCCTGCCGCGGCCGTCCGCAGGCGCGTTGGCGGCGTCTCTTTGACTGGCAGCAGCACCAGTGCGCCGAACACCCCGAGCGCGATCGAAATCGTCCAGGCGATCTGGTAGGACCCGGTCGAGTCGAACAGATAACCGGCGAACCAGGCCCCCAGGAAGCCGCCGATCTGGTGACTCATGAACACCACGCCGAACAATGTCGCAAGGTACCGGGTGCCGAACAGTTGGGCGACCAGTCCGGAGGTCGGCGGCACCGTGCCCAGCCAGAGGAAACCCATCACCGCGCCGAACACCAGGGCGAACGCCGGAGTCATCGGCAGGGTCACCACCAGCACGAACAGCAGCGCGCGTGCGGCATAGATTGCCGACAGCAGATGCTTCTTGGCATAGCGCGCGCACAGGGCACCGAAGATGTACGAGCCGAAGATGTTGAACAGACCGATCAGCGCCAGCGAGTTGGCCGCGACCGCGGCCGAGATGCCGCGATCGGCCAGATAGGCGGGCAGGTGGGTGGCGATGAACGAGACATGAAAGCCGCAGACGAAGAACGACAGGGTCAGCAACCAGTATCCTGGATGCCGGCTGGCCCGCGCCAGCGCGGCGAGCGGGCCCGAGTCCTCGCCTGCCGCTGGCGCGCTGGCGGCGTTTCCCTTGTGCGCCAGACCGAACGCGGTGGCGAAGGCGACCGCCATGCCGATCGACAGCAGCATGAACGCCCAGTGCCAGTCGAAGTGGGTGATCAGGGTCTGCGCGCCCGGCACCATCGCGAACTGGCCGAAGGAGCCTCCGGCCGTGACCAGTCCGAACGCGGTGCCGCGCTGCTCGGCCGGCACCACCCGCCCGACCGCGCCGAGCACCACCGGCAGGGTGAGCAGGCTCATCCCCATTCCGACCACGCCGCCCAGGGTGAGCACCAGACTGGTCGGCCCCTGCGACAGGCCTGCCAGTATGAGACCGAGCCCGTATATCAGCGCCCCGCAAGCCACCACCCGATGCGGACCCAGCCGATCAGACAGCATGCCGGCGAGCGGGCCAAGCAGCCCGGTGAGCAGGGTCTGCAATGCGATCGCCAGGCCGAACACCTGCCGTCCTACCTCCAGGTCGGCGGTCACCGGCTTCAGAAAGATGCCGAACGACTGCCGGATACCCATGCCCAGGGTGATCACGATCGCACCGCAGATCAGCACCGTCAGTGCGCCCGGCGGCATCACCCCCGCCTTGGTTGCCGACTGCTCCGGCTGACTCATCGCTGACTGCTCCAGATGCCGACGTCGAGGTGGCCGATAGAACGCTGCGGCACGAGTGGGCAGTGTAGCAAGCCCGGTCAGAATTCAACGGGCCAGGCAGTTTCGCCGGCACAACGGTGCGAAACCCGTCACGCGGTTAGTCTTTTCGGACTATCGTAGCGCCCGATTCATCGCCACCGGCACGCAATACTGCGCATTCCCCGAAGCGCAGCTTGACTACAATAGTCCCCATCGAGTGTCCCAAGCGACGCATCAAGGGCAGAGGATCATGATGAGCGAACAGGCAAAGCGCAACGTGAACAAGGTCGAGTGGCTGTGGCTGCTGATGTTGCTCGGCAACGCCATCACGGCCCTGTTCGTGATCTGGATCGGTCCGACCTACATGGACGAGTCGTTCGCGCGGCATGCGACCCTGGCGTTGATCGTGGGCGGCGTGCTTACCGTCCCCACGGTGTTCGTCTACCAGAAGTGGAACCAGTTCCGCTTCCGCACGCCGCGCCCGGATCCGGAGAGCGAGATCGACCTGCAGGCGGCTCAGGTATGGATGACCACCGGCGCGATGGTCAGCAGCCTGCCGATGTATGTTGGCATCGGCTTCTTCATGTTCAGCGGCAACAGCTCGGTGCTGATGATCCTCACTGGCATCTCGATCGGCATTCTCATCGCGTTCCGCCCGGCGCCGTTGTTCGGCACTGCCTGATCGCAGACCCAACGCGTGAGATCGCCATGATGCGGTGTCGGCGCGGCGCGCGGCGTGGCGGATGAGTTCGGGTCGGCTTCCTGCGACCCGGGCTGCCGCGCTTGCCCGACTGAGCGCCTTTTTGCCGTCCGCCGGTCGAGACTATGCGGCCGGACGCAACTTCGACTGCGGTGGATTCCCCGGCGCTGACGCCGGTGCCGAACCCAGCGCCGGGACGAGTACCGCAGCGAGCACCGCAGCGAGTACGGCAGCGAGCACCGCAGCGAGTACCGCAGCGAGTACCGCAGCGCGTACCGCAGCGAGTACCGCAGCGAGCGCGGAAACTGGCCAGCAGGCCAGTGTCTCGCAGCTGTCGCCCTATATCAGACACCGGCTTCTGCTGGAGCCGGAAGTGGTCGCTGCCGTTCTGGCCCGGCATCCGCCGTCTGCCTGTCACCGGTTCGTTCAAGAGGTGTACTGGCGCAGCTACTGGAAGGGCTGGCTCGAGAACCGCCCGGCGATATGGACGCGCTACCAGAGCGAACTTGCGGCGCTTGTCCTGCAACTCGCGCACGATACAGAACTCGACCGCCGCTTCTGCGCGGCAACCGACGGCACTACCGGTATCGACTGCTTCGACCACTGGGCGCGCGAACTGGTCGGCACTGGCTACCTGCACAATCACGCACGCATGTGGGTTGCCAGCATCTGGATATTCACCCTGAGACTGCCCTGGCAACTGGGTGCCGACTGGTTTCTTCGGCACCTGCTGGACGGCGACCCGGCATCGAATACCTTGTCCTGGCGGTGGGTCGCCGGGCTGCATACCCGTGGCAAGCACTATCTGGCACGCGCTGCCAATATTGCCGAGTACACACGGGGCCGGTTCGACCCGCAGGGTGAGCTCGACGAGTCGGCCCGGGCGCTCCCGCCTGATTCGCCAGTCGCGATCGAGCGGTTGCGTGTGCCGGTTGTTGCCGATCCGGGCCGAGCTGGCGGTCTGTTGATCACTGATGAAGATGCATTGCCCGAGACGCTCGGGATCGAGCCCCGGATAAGCACAGCGCTCAGCATTGCCTGCACGCCGGAACGCTCGCCATTGCCGGGGGGCGAGCTTGCGCACCGGTTCGCTGCCGATGCGTTGGCTGATGCAGGCATGCGTGCCGCTGCTGCCTTCGACTGCGCTGCACAGTCTGCCGCCATCGACGGCGTTGATCGCGGCAGTATGATGCGGGTCGATGCGATCGTGCGCTGGGCGCGGGAGCATGAGTTGCAGCAAGTGCTGACCGCTTTTGCCTGCGTCGGGCCGGTGCGCACCCTGTTCGACGAACTGCGTCCGGCGCTGGCCGCTCACAGCATCGAGCTGATCGAAGTCAGACGGGGTTGGGATGGCGCCTGCTGGCCACACGCCACCCGCGGCTACTTCGACTTTTCGAAGGCGACCGGCGCTCTGGCCGGTCAGAGCCGCGCACTCATCTCTTCGGCATGATTCGTGCTGTGCCTGAACCCGGTATCGTTGGTCAGACACCGCTGTGCATCTCATTCATCGGTCCTCATTCATCGGTCCTCATTCATCGCACCTTATTCATCGCACCTCATTCATCGCACCTCATTCAGCCTACCGATCCGACCTGCAGGAGTTGTCACTACCCATGAACGCCAACAACGGTTGTTCTCCGACCCGGCGGCGCATGCCGATGGCCGCTTCTGCCGTGTCCGTCCTTGCTTTGGCGCTGGTCGGCCTGGCCCCGCTGGCGGCCGCCGCAACCTCGACAACCGCAACCGCATCGGTCTACCCGCAGCGCCCGGTGCGGCTGGTGATTCCGCAGTCCCCGGGTGGCGGGTCGGACACCATCGGGCGGTTGACCGCGCAGAAGCTCGCCGAGAACTTCAACCAGTCGTTCATCGTCGACAACCGGCCCGGGGCCGCCGGCATGCTCGGTGCCGATCTGGTGCGCCAGGCCAACCCGGACGGATACACCCTGCTGCTGTCGGCGATCGACACGATCACCGCACCGTTGGTGACAAAGAATGCGCCGTTCGATGCGATCCGTGACTTCGCGCCGGTGACCATGCTGACCCAGTCGCCAAATGTCTGGCTGGTGCATCCGTCGTTTCCTGCGAAGTCGATGAAGGAACTGGTCGAGGTGGCCCGGGCGAAGCCCAAGCAGATCGACTTCGCCTCCTCGGGCATCGGCAGCATGCAGCACCTGGGCGGCGAACTGTTGAACCAGCTGGCGAAGATCGAGTTGTCGCATGTGCCGTACAAGGGGGGCGGCCCGGCACTGGTCGATCTGCTCGGCGGCCGGGTGCCGGTGATGGTGTCCGGCTTGCAGGCCGCGCTGCCCCACATCCGGGCCGGCAAGGCGCGCGCGCTGGCGGTAACCAGTCTGCAGCGCAACGCGGCGCTCTCCGAGATACCGACAGTGGCTGAAGCGCTTGGCCTGCCCGGCTACGAGGCGCTGAACTGGCAGGGACTGTTCGCACCGTCTGCCACGCCGCGCCCGGTGGTGACCCGTATTGCGGACGAGGCGATCAAGGTGCTGAAGGCGCCCGACGTGCGTGCCCGGCTGGCCGAGCTGGGCTTCGATCCGGTCGGCATGACGCCGGCTCAGTTCTCGACCGTGGTGGTGGCCGAGCAGAAAAAATGGATGAAGCTGATCCAGAGCGCCGGCATCAAGGCGGAATAGGTCCGGACCCCAACATGAAAAGTAAATCGATGCCAGGCAAATCCAGTCCCGGACCCGGACCTGGACCTGGACCTGGACCTGGACCTGGACCCGGACCCAGCTTCGGACCCAGCCTCAGACCCAGCGCCGCCCTACGTGGCTATCGGAAAGTGTCGTCCATGCCGGTCGACCCGGGCGGCTCCTGGGGGGCGCGTCTCGCGCGCGGCCAGGTGGTGCGCTTCATCGACCTCGAGGGCCAGCAGGCAGTCGACTTCCTCTGCTACAACGCAGAGGACACCCGCGATCGGTACAACGCCGCCAACACGATGAAGATGGCCGGTAACCTGTACCTGAACACCGGCACGGTGCTCTATGGCGAGTACGCCAGCGCGCTGATGAAGGTGGTCGGCTCGAGCTGCCCGAACCACGACACGATCGGTGGCTGTTGCAGTGTCGAGATCAATCAGCTTCGCTATGGCGTGCGTACTCACAGTTGCCGGTCGAACTTCCTGCACGAGCTGTCGAAGTTCCGGATGGGCGAGCCCGACATCGTCGCCAACGTCAACTGGTTCATGAGCGTGCCGGTGGGCGCGGATGGCGCGATGGCGATCTGCGACAGCCCGTCCCGGCCGGGAGATCATGTCGATGTCGAGGCGCTCACCGATGTGCTGGCAGTGATCTCGAACTGCCCGCAGAAGTACAACCCGGCCTGCGGCTACAACCCGAGCGCGATCCTGGTCGAGGTGTATTCGCCGGTCGCGCGGCGCAACGGCGCGAACAACCGCGCCAGCAAGTAAGCACACCGCTCGATCCATAACCAGGAGCATCCGATGCCGATCACCCGGGGTAATCCGCCTGGCCAGAAACACATGCGCGCGACCGTCTACAACCATTTCGTTCGGGTCGATGCGCCAAAGAGCATGATCTTCGTCTCCGGCCAGCTCGCCCGGGGCGAGGACGGCCAGATGGTCGGCGGCAACAGCATGCTGGAACAGTCGCGCCAGGTGCTGCGCAATGTCGAAGCCAGTCTGGAGGCGGCCGGTGCCACCATGGCCGACGTGGTGTGGACCACGGTGTTCACCACCGACATGCGCGAGTTTCGCGAGATCGTGGCGGCGCGCGAGGAATTCTGGAAGGACAACCTGCCGACCAGCACGATGATCGAGATCAGCCACCTGACCGAGCCGGCGGCCAAGCTCGAAATTCAGGTGATCGCCGCGATCGGCTGACGCCGGATGCGCGGGCAACGCGTCAGCGTCACCTGCAGTGCGCGCCAGCTAAGCCCCAGCCGGCGCCTGCACGGGTTCGTTGATTGCATGCGGCGGGCGCCGTCCCTGCAGCACCTCGACCACATCCTGCGCGGCCTGCATTGCGATATCGCGGCGGATGCGATCGACCGCAGAGCCGATATGCGGGGTGAAGAAGGTGCGCTCCGGCATCGCCAGCAGGCGCGCATTGACCTCGCGCGGCCGGTCCGGCAGCGCCCAGTCTTCCATCTCGAACACGTCCGCCGCGTAGCCGCCGAGATGTCCCGACTCCAGTGCGTCGGCGACTGCGTCCTCGTCCACCACCGAGCCGCGGGCGGTGTTCACCAGCAGGGCGCCAGGCTTCATCTGCGCAAGGAAGTGCCCGTCCACCTTCCGGTACGAGTCCGGGTTGAGCGGGATGCAGACACAGACGAAGTCGCTGCGGGCGGCCAGTTCCTCCAGGCTCACATAGGTGAGGCGCAGCGCATCTTCCTGATCCGGGGTCAACGGGTTGCGATCCCAGTACAGCAGCTGCGATCGAAAGCCAGCGAGCCGGCGGGCGACGGCCTTGCCCACCGCACCCGCCCCGATCAGGCCGATCGTGCTGCCATCGAGGCCGGTGCCATAGAGCGTCGGGCGCCAGCCCTCGAAGCCTCCGGACCGGACCAGCCGGTCACCGGCCGGCATGTGGCGTGCCAGCGCGATCAGGTGGCCCACGGTCAGTTCCGCTGTCGGCGCGGTCAGCAGGTCGGTGACTAGGGTGATCCAGATGCCGCGCCGGGTGCACGCTGCAACATCATAGTTGTCAAAGCCCTTGAGCGCGCAGGCGACGATCTTCAGCCGTGGACAGGCCGCAAGGAACGCCTCATCGACAGTTTCGGTCATGAAGCCGATGAGAGCATCGGCCGCCTGGCAGTGCGCGCGCAGCTCGGCGCTTGTCCATGGTTCTCGGGTTTCGTTGGCGATGACCCGGGTGTGCGGCTGAAGGTAGGCATGCACTTCCGGGTGAACCCAGTTGGCGACGGCGACCGTCGGCCGGGGGGCAGGGGCGCTGGGCATGAGGGACGCTTTTTTGTGGGCGGCAGTGGATTGCTGAACGGGACAGCCATGATACTTCTTGCGCCTGTGCGGCAGAACGTCCGTTAGTGCGTCAGTCAGTACGTCAATAAGCACGTCGGTTTATCATGCTCGCCACGCGAATCGTGTTGTCACAGAAGCATTTCTTGCATAGTTCGAGCGAATACGACGTGCTCATCGAGAACAAATTCAGAGAACGGCACGGAGATGGTGGAGGCGAGATGACCATTGACGAACTCGGCAAACTGGCAGCGCTGATCACGCACGAGCGTGACGCCTTGCTCGCGAACTGGCGGCACCAGGCGCGCCAGATTCCCTCGGCGCGGCATCTCGATACACCGACGCTCAACGATCACATTCCTCAATTGCTGGCCGAGCTGACTGCGGCGCTTCAGCAAGGGTCCGACAAGACGATCTCAAAAGCGCTCAGCGAAGGTAGCCCGCCAGCCCATGGTTTGCAGCGGGTCCAGGATGGCTTCAATATCGAGGAGGTCGTTGGCGAGTACAACATCCTGCGCGGCTGTCTCCACGATCTCGCCGATACCCATGGTTTGCGTCTGCAAGGAAAGCCCTTCCATATTCTCAACCACGTTCTCAATGAGGCAATTGGTTTGGCAGTGCAGACCTTTGCCCAACAGCAAGCCCTGGAAGTGCAACGGCGCCGGGAAGAGTATCTCGCCTTCGTAGCACATGACCTTCGGACTCCTTTGAGTGCGATCTCAATGGCCGCGAGCGTTTTGGAATTGACCCTCCCGAAGCCAGACGCCGCCGCCGAAACCGCCCAGATGTTGAAAACTGTGCGTCGCAACGTGCAGCATCTGGACGGTTTGGTCCGCAAGGTGCTCGAAGAGACTACGCATCTCCAAACCGAGAGTGGGGTCGAATTGCAGCGGCGCGAGTTCGATTTGTGGCCTTTCGTCGCGGCCCTGATTCACGACCTCCATCCGGTCGCCCGGATCTCCAGCACCCAGTTGCTCAACAACGTTCCCCACGACTTGGTCGTCTATGCAGACGCCAGTCTGCTTCGGCGCGTATTCCAGAACTTGATTGCCAACGCGACCAGATACACCCCAAGCGGCGAGGTTATCCTCGGTGCGCGGGAACTCGGCGCAGGCGTCGTGGAGTGCTGGGTCAGCGACAATGGATCGGGCATCCCGGTAGAGCTTCTCGCGAAAGTCTTCGACAAGGGGGAAACCGATCCGGAAGACGCGGGTGGAACTGGCTTGGGTCTCGCCATCGTGAAGACGTTTATCGAGGCTCATGGTGGAACGGTGGCGGTCGAAAGCAAGGAAGGTTTCGGCTCGACATTCCGCTTTTCGCTGCCCACCAAGGCGAATGAAAGCGACCTGACTGGGCGCAGCATCTGACCGGGCTCGCCATTTCGGCGCTGTCAGGTCGTTGTCATCTATCCATCACACTGGGTTGTTACAAGCGTCTGCACCGTTCTGCTGACGCAGTCCCGCTGTTCACGGCGGTCAGCCCGCCTCGCCTGCCTTTTCTATGCCGAAAGATGAACCGCTGGCCGCCGCTGCACCCGACGCGATTGCGGTCGACCGCCTGTCGGTGGTCTATCCGAATGGCACGGTCGGCTTGCGGCCGACAAGTCTTGCGTTCGCGCCGGGACAGTTCGTCGTGCTGCTTGGCCCGTCCGGGGCAGGCAAGTCGACGCTGTTGCGCTCGCTGAACGGGCTGGTTGCGGCGACCCAGGGCGATATCCAGGTGGCCGGTATAGGCTCGATTGCTGCCCGCGGCGCCTTGCGCCGGCACCGGCAGCGCTGCGCGATGGTGTTCCAGCAGCATCAACTGATCGG
>JBBRCD010000013.1:0-57290 GCA_038205245.1 Burkholderiales bacterium | reverse complement strand
ATCGGTCTGGCGCAGGAACTCCGCCTCGCCAAGCTCGCCTGCCACCCATCGGTCCAGCACGGGTTGCAGCCGGCGCGGGAACATCTCGAAGCCGATGACCATGTCCGGGCGACGGGCATGAAGGGCGGCGAGCATCTGCAGTTGCCATCGATGATGATCGACATTGTCGTGCTGCTCGCCAAGCAGAACCACTGCGCGGCGGGCGGCCTCGGTGACCAGTTCCGTTCCGCTGCGTACCGCAAGACCTGCCGCTGACGGTACGACCCAGACACCTGGCCTGGCGCAGATCTCAGCCTCCGATGGAAGCGCCTGTGCGCGCGCCTGTGCAGGCATTCCTGCGCCAGCGAGCGTGACACTGCCTGCGAGAATGCAGCCGATGATCCAGTTCGACCGAACCAGCTGTTCAGGCCAGCGGACCGCTGAACGGCCGCGCGAGCGTAGTTGGCGAATCGACATGGCAAGTAGAGTAACGCACGCGCTGCAGTATCGAGCCGGCGCTCAGCCCCGTCCATCGCCTGCTGGTCGCACCAGCACTCGGCCGGCGCAGCTGGCGGTCAGGCAGCCTTCGAGAACGCCTCTGCGGTTGCGCGCAGCGCGACGACCTGCCCGGACAACCGTTCGCAGATCCCGGCGAGGGTGTCTGCATCCAGGGAGATCAGCCCGGCAATACGCGCTGGCACTTCCTCCAGCACCACGGCGTCCAGCGGAAACGGTGACTCGACCTCGGCATAGACCGCGCCAAGCACGGTGCCGGTGCGGGCCAGCCCGTCCGCCACCGCGAGGATCGCTGCCAGGGAGTCGGGCTCGATCATGTCCGGATCGCGCTCGGCGACTGCGTTGACGATCTCGTCGGGCAAGCTCCATTTGCGCAGCAGCGCAGTCGACACCGCGCGTCGAGCCTTGCCCAGCATCACGTTCTCGACTTCGCCCAGCTTGGTGTCGCGCGCCTCCGCAGTCTGCAGCAACACGTCCAGCGTGCCTGGCTGCAGGGACTCGATCACCAGTGTTCCGATGTCGTAGATCATGCCAGCCAGATAGGCGTTGGCACGCTCCTGCGGGGCGACCTTGATCGCGATCATGCTGGCGCCATGGGCCACTGCCATCGCATGCAGCCAGAGAAACTCGCGCCACTGGCTGGACATGCCCTTGTTTACCACCTGCCCGCAGAGCATGCCGAACGCGGTCTGTGCAGCACGCTCCAGGCCGATGCGGGTGACTGCAGTGTCAAGCGCATTGAACTTCTTGCCTGGCACCCCGAAGGCCACCGAATTGGCCAGACCGATCAGGCGCGCGACGCATATCGGCTCCTGCTCGATCAGCTTGCAGAACTCCTTGACCGATTCCATGTCCGACGGGTTCAGCGCTGCCAGCCGGGTCGCCACCGGCGAGACCCGGGGCAGGGCGGACAGATCCAGGGTCTCCAGGCGCGCCGAAAGTTTCTCCAGGGCGCTGCTTCCTGCCGGGGCAGTGCGCGCCGGTGCGGGGGGGGGCGCCGGGGCCGTCGTGGTGAAATCGAGAGAGTCGTCCATGGGTTCCGTGTGCCTTGGGGTCAGGTCGTGCGTTCAGCGAACCTGAGTGAACATCGCGGCCATCGAGCGCAGCGCCTGCACCTGGCTGGTCACGCGCGATTCGATCTTCAGCACGTCGGCGGCGGCGAGCGAACAGGCTGTCTGAAAGGCAGCGGGCAGAGTCTCTTCGCTGCAGATTTCCAGTGGCAGCGGCGGCTCTTCATCGGCGTAGATGGCCTCGACCAACCGGCGCGAGCGCGCCATGTGGTCGGCGCACCAGAGAATCGCCGGCATCGAGTCCTGGTCCATCGAGCCCAGGGCGCGACAGGCGACCGCGTCGACGATCTGGACGGGCATCGACCAGCTGGTGAGCAGGGTGCGGGTGAGGCGATCCCGGGCGGCGCCGACCCGATCCTCCTCGACTTCACGAAACGGACGCGCCTCGGTCTGGGCGGCGTTGGCGATCGCGTCCAGCGTGTTCGCCTGCACGCACTCCAGGGCCATCAGGCCGATGTCATAGATCAGCCCGCCAAGATAGGCGTCGTTCGGGTCGCAGGTGCCAAGTTCGCGCGCAATCTTGTGGGCGGATGCGGCTGCACAGAGCGCATGTACCCACAGGGCGTTTCGCCAGTGCGGCGCAATCTTGCCCCCCATCGCCTGGCTGCAGAGCAGCGCAAAACAGATTTGTGCCGACTGGTGCAGGCCGACCCGCATCAGCGCCTGCTCCAGGGTATTGAAGCGACGGCCGGGAACGCCGAAGGCCACCGAATTGGCCAGGCCGATCAGGCGGGCGACCAGCACCGGTTCATGCTCGATCAGCCGGCAGAACTCGCGGGCCGACCCGATCTCGCTCACATTCATGCCGGAAAGGCGCGCCGCCAGCGGCGACAACCTGGGCAGGCGAGCCGGATCGAAGGTCTCGACCTGGCGCGGAAGAGACTTGAACAGATCCTCGTCCGCGTCACCGATGAGCTCGGTCCCTGCGGGAGTGATCGACGCAGCAGATGCAGGTGAAGCCATGTGGGGGAGGGCCTCGTCGGGACACGGGTGAATCACCCCGAGTTATCGGCTGAACCTTTGTGACCTTTAGCGCATTTCGGTTGTGGCCGGTGGGGGGGCACACCCCGGCGGCGGGGGCCGACACCGCTGGCGGGGACAGACCCAGAGGGTCTGGCCCCAAACCGGTCGGCGGCCGCCCCCTTGCAGGAAAGGGGCTCCGATGCAGATCTAAAGCGGAGACAGACCCTCAGGGTCTGGCCTCAAACCAGGCGGAGGCCGCGCCCTTGCAGGGAAAGGGGCTCCGATGCAGATCTCAAGCGGGGGCAGACCCTCAGGGTCTGTCCCCAGCCTTCGCGGAGGCTGCGCCCTGGCAGGGCCTCAGACGCAGCCCTCAGCGACCCCCTGCATCGGTGACGGGCTGGAGCGGCGGCGGGGGCGCCACCTTCTCGTCGATGTAGTACGCCACTTCCGGCCGCCGCCGATCGCCGCGTACCCAGCGAGTCGCCCGGTCGAGGCTGACAAAGAAGGTCGGGGTGATATAGAGCGTCAGCAACTGCGAGAACAGCAGACCGCCGACCACCGCGAGGCCGATTGGTGCACGCGACTCCGCGCCTTCGCCGCTGGCCATGGCGATCGGCAGGGTGGCGAACACCGCGGCGAAGCTGGTCATCATGATCGGGCGATAGCGCACCACGCAGGCCTCGACGATTGCATCGACCGGCGTCATGCCCTTCTCCCGCTGCAACTGGAGCGCAAAGTCGACCATCATGATTCCGTTCTTCTTCACCAGCCCGACCAGCAGGATGATGCCGACGAAACTGAAAACGTTGAGCTCGTAGCCGAACAGGATCAGCGTGAGCAGCGCGCCGAACCCAGCCAGCGGAAGTGCGGTCAGGATAGTGATCGGGTGGCCGAAATGCTCGTACAGGATGGACAGCACCCCGTAGATCACCAGGATGGTGATCAGCAGCAGGATTGGCAGTGCCTTGGTCGAGTCCTGAAAGAACTTCGCGCTGCCGGTGAGGTTGACGGTGACGTCTGCGGGCACCGTGTCGCGCGCCACTCGCAAGGCATCCTCCACTGCTTCGCCCACCGATGCGCCCACCGCAGTGTTGAACGACAGGGTGACCGAGGCAAGCTGGCCGAAATGCGACACCGTCATCGGTCCGACGCCGCGTTTGATCTGTGCGACCGAGGACAGGGGCACGGTCACCCCGGCTGGCGTCTGCACATAGAGCATCGACAGCGCGTTGATGTCCTGCTGGAACACCCGGTCGACCTGCAGTATCACATCATACTGGTCGGTGTCGCCATAGAGCGTGCTGATCTGGCGGCCGCCAAAGGCGTTGTAGAGCGCGGACTCGATCTGCTGGGGGGTGATGCCCATCGCAGCAGCGCGGTCGCGCAGGATATGCACCTGCAGTTGCGGGTTGCGTAGTTCGAGCGAGGTGTTCACATCACGCAGCGAGCGCACCTCCCGCAGCTTGGCCTCGAGTGCCTCGGCCGGGCCATACAACCCGCTCAGATCCGAGCCGGACAGCACCAACTGGTAGTCGGCACTGGTGATGCCGCCGCCGAGGTTGATCGCCGGTGGGTTGGAGAAGAAGAGGCGCAGGCCCTGGCTCGCGGGCCCGCGGAACGATTCGCGCAACTGTTCGATGATCTCGTCGGCCCGGACGTCGCGGTCCTGCATCGGTACCAGCCGGACGGTCATCGAGCCGATGTTGGGTTGCTGGACGCCGCCGAACCCCTGGCCGGCACTGGAGCGAATGGCGGCCACGTTCGGGTTCTTCATTACCGTCTCGGTGACCGCCGCCTGGCGCTTGGCCATCTCGGCGAAGGTCAGGCCCTCCGGGCCACGTGTGGACACGTTGATCACCCCGGTATCCTGCCTGGGGATGAACCCTTTCGGGATGTACTGGAGCAGGGCGAAGGTGCCGTAGAGCACGAGGGCCGACACCAGCAGCATCAGCCAGCGATGGCGCATCGACCAGCGCAGCGACCGCTCGTAGCCGCGCTTGGTGGCCTCGAATCCGGCCTCGAACCAGTCGAACAGGAAGAAGTGGCTGTGTGAGGTGGTCAGGTATCGACTGCACAGCATCGGGGTCAGGGACAGAGAGATGATGCCGGAAAGTGCCACGGCGATGCCCACAGTCACGGCGAATTCGGTGAACAGTCGGCCTAGCAGCCCACCCATGAACAGGATCGGCAGGAACACGGCGACAAGAGACACGGTCATCGACAGGATGGTGAAGCCGATCTCCTTGGCCCCGTCGAGCGCGGCCTGCATCCGTGTCTTGCCCATCTCCATGTGCCGGGCGATGTTCTCCAGCACCACGATCGCATCGTCGACCACGAAACCGACCGCCAGGATGATCGCGATCAGCGACAGGTTGTTGATCGAGAAGTTGAGCAGATACATGATGCCGAAGGTGCCCATCATCGCGGTGGGCAGAACGGCTGCGGTGATGAGGGTGGCGCGCAGGTTGCGCAGGAACACCAGGATGACCAGCACCACGAAGCTGGTGGCGACAAAGAGCTTGAAGTAGACCTCGTCGATCGACGCCTTGATGAACTTCGAACGGTCATAGATCACGTCCATCTTCGCGCCCGCGGGCAGGGACGTGGTCAGCTCGGGCAGCATTTCGTTGATCTTGCGCACCACCTCGACGGTGTTCGAGCCCGGCTGGCGCTGGATCGCCAGCACGATCGCCCGGTCCTTGTTGAACCAGGTCCAGGACTTGTCGTTCTCGACCCCTTCGACCACCCGGCCGATGTCCCCGAAACGCACCGGGGCGCCATCGCGGTAGGCGACCACCACATTGCGGAAGTCGCGCGCCGAGTCGATCGACCCGTCCACCTTGACTGCATAGTTGCGCACATTGCCCTCCAGCGAGCCGGACGGCAGATTGCTGTTGCCCTGCTGGACTGCGGAGACCACCTGCTCCAGGCCGAGGTTTCGCTTGGCCAGCTTGGAGGGGTCGACGAACAATCTGAGGGCGAACTTCTGTGAGCCGAAGATCTGCACCTGGGCGACGCCGGGAATCATCGACAGGCGCTGGGCGATCCGGGTATCGGCGAACTCGTTGAGCTTGGACAGGGTCAGGTTCTCGCCGGTGAAGGCGAGAAACAGGATTGGCGAGTCGGCCGGATTGAGCTTGCGCATCACCGGCGGCTCCATGCCGTCAGGCAGCCGCCGCTGCACCACGGCGATGGCCGATTGCACATCCTGGGCCGCAGCATCGATATCGCGGTCGATGTTGAACTGCAAAGTGATCCGCGTGCTGCCGTCACGAGAGATCGAGTTCATCGAGTCCACGCCGGCGATCGTGCTGAACTGGCGTTCCAGTACGGTGGCCACGGTCGTGGCCATCGTCTCCGGGTTCGCGCCAGGCAGGCTCGCGCTGACCAGGATATTCGGGAAGTCGACGTTCGGCAATTCGTTCACCGGCAGCTTCTGGAAGCCGATAAAGCCGAACAAGACCAGGGCGACCATCAGTGTCACGGTAGCTACCGGACGCTCGATAAAAAGTCTGGAAAGAGAACTGTTGCTCATGCCTGACTCCTTGCTGTAATCGACAGCGCGCGACCGCGCCCCATCGTGGCTCCGTGGCGACGCATACTACTTGGCAGGCTCACCCTTGCGCGATTCGCCTTTGATGTCTCCCTTGGGCTCCGCCTTGGCATCGCCTTTCGCGTCTCCCCTGGTTTCGCCTTTCGCGTCAACCTTGGATTCGCCCTTGCCGTCGCCACCTTTCTTGCCGGCGCCCTTGCCCTCGCCCTTGGACGCCAGGCGCACTGGCGCGCCTGGCGACAGACCGGGCGGCACTTCGGTAATGACCAGCTCGCCGCCTTTGAGCCCGGATGCAATCACTACCCTGTCGCCGAGCTGGCGGTCGATCTTCACCGGCTGCACCCGGGCCCGTCCGGGTGCGTCGCCTTCGCCCGCCTGGAATACATAGACGAAGGACCCCTGCTGACCCGGCTGCACCGCCGCCTCGGGCACGACGATCGCTTCTGGCTCGGTAGTCAGCACCATCCTCACCGCGACAAACTGGCCGGGCCACAGGTTCTCTTTGTCATTGGACAGGCGCGCTTTCATGATGATGGTGCCGGTCTGCGCGTTCACCGTGTTGTCGATGAATACCAGTTTGCCCTCGGCCAACACCTCGGCGCCCTGCTCACGCAGCACCTGGACATTCAGTTCGCCGGAAGACTGGAACTTGCGCACCATCGACAGCGCTTCCTGGGGCACGTTGAAACTCGCCAGCACCGGATTCGTGCGGTTGATGGTCACCAGCGGCACGCTGGTCGAGGAGGTGGATGCTGAAACCAGGTTGCCGGCGCGCACCGACAGCGCACCCAGCCGCCCGTCGATCGTCGCCCGGATGAAGCTGTAGTCGAGCTGGATCATCGCCTGCTCGAGCTGCGCCTTGTTCAACGCCACCTGCGCCTGCAATGCGGTCGCGCTGGCCACCGTTGTCTCGTACTCGGCGCGAGTGATGAAATCGCGATCGAGCAGGGGCTTCAGCCGTTTCTCGTTGGCGAGCGCCAACTCCAGATTCGCCTGGTCGCGAGCGACCGCCGCCTTGGCCTGGTTGACCGAGGCTTCAAGGTGGCGGGCGTCGATGCGGAACAGGACCTGCCCAGCCTTGACCCGATCCCCTTCCTTCACCAACACCTGGTTCAGAAGTCCGGAGACCTGCGGCCTCACCGCCACGACATGCTCGGACTCGATCGTGCCCACAACGTCGAGCACCACCGGCATTGGTGCGATCTCTACCCTGGCGGTGCGCACCACGGCCGCTGGCCGGCTGCCCTTGCCATCCTTCTTGCCGTCCTTCGCCGCCGACTTCTGGCCACCCTTGTCTGCGCTGGCGGTGTCGCCGAACGGATTCCACTTGCCGCTCTGCCAGGCACCCAGCCCAAGCGCGGCGCCGACGATCAGCAGACCCACCAACAGTGTGACGAATCGCTTCATGACTATTTCTGCACCGGAAGTGAAGGGGAAAAGGCGGGCGGGGCGGCGGTTGGTTCGGGCGCCAGGCCTGTAGAGGCGGTGGCCGCGTTGGTCCGCAACGGCAGCGAGCCCAACGCGAAATTGAGCTGCGAGAACGCGGTGTACCAGTTGACCTGGGAGGTGATTCTCTGCACCCGGGCATTGACGTCATCAGCCTGCGCAGTGATCACCTCGAGCAGCGTGCCGACGCCGCCCCGATAGCGCGCTTCGGAAACCTCCAGCGACTGGGCGGCGGTGCGCACCAGCGATTCGGCAGTGGCGATCGCGGCCGAGGCGGTCTGCAGATTGAAGTAGCCTTGCCATACATCCAGCTCGACCTGATTCGATAGCTGATCGCGGGTGGCGCGCTGGCGCTCAGCGTTCGCCTCGGCCAGGCGAATGTTGTAGGTGTCCCGGAAGCCGGTGAAGATCGGAATGTTCACCGCCACGCCCAACGACCAGTTCGGGTTGTCCGGCCGGCTCACGAAATAATTCTGGGCATAGGTGCCAGTGCCCACGATGCTCGGCAGACCTGCAGCGACAGCCGCCTGGCGGGTGGCTGCCAGGGAGCGGGCGGACGCCTCGGCAGCGATCAGGTCTGGCCGCCCCGCTTTGGCGCGCTCGATCAGGGCGGCCACCGGCTCGGCAAGGCGGCCGGATTCCAGTTGGTCCGGCACCGGGGCGAGGGCGTAGCGGGTAGTCACCGGCAGGCCGACGGCGAAGGCGAGCCGTCCGCGCGCCTGCTCTACCGCGCCTTGCGACTGTTCCAAGGTCAGACGGGCCTGGGCAACTGCGGTCTCCGATCGGAAGACATCGCCGATGGTAGCCAGGCCGCTCAGGCGCCGGCGCTCGGTCGCCTCCAGGGTCGTCCGCGCGTTGCGCAGCGAGATCTGGCCGGAGTTGACCAGCTGCTGGAAGCCCAGCAGCGCGTAGTACGTCTGCTCGACGTTGAACGCCACTGCTTGCAGCGCGCGATTCTGGGCAAGGTTTGCCGCCAGGAGGTTGAATCGCGCCGCCTCTACCTGACTCGCCCGTGCGCCGAAATCGAACAGGGTGTAGCTGAGATTGAGGGCAGGCGTGTAGCGCTCGACCAGCGGCTGCTGCACGCCGGTCTGGCTGACCTGGCGGGCACGCAGGTAGCTCAGGACGCCCGAGACCTGAACCGAATAGTCGGCCAGCTCGATGCCGACCTGCGCGGCTGCGGCTCGCGCGGCCTGCCAGGCAAGACGCGTCTGCGGATTGTTGCGCAGTGCAAGATCGGTCAGCTCGGCCAGGGTGAGCGGGCGGTCAGGATGCGGGATCTCGGCCGGCGGGCGCGGCGCGGCGGGCAAGCGGTCTCCGATCCATGCGGACTCCGGCTGGGGTGCGATCAGACTGTCCAGACCCAGCGGGTCGCGCCACCACTGGTCGGCGGTGAAGCCCGGCGAGGCCGCCAGCGTGCCGCAGGTTGCAAGGAGCA
The DNA here is from genome assembly GCA_038205245.1 of Burkholderiales bacterium. GTDB lineage: Bacteria > Pseudomonadota > Gammaproteobacteria > Burkholderiales > CAIKXV01 > CAIKXV01. The sequence continues at coordinate 48,325 of JBBRCD010000013.1, read as the reverse complement.
AGCCGAGCGCGCTGCGCAGAGGCAAACGGCAAAGGCTCACCTGTCCCCGCCCAGGGTGCTGCTGAATAGCTTGAAGCATCAACTGCCAGTCCGCCTGTTGTACTTGCTGGATGGAAACCAACCGCCAGATCACGCCGGTGCGAGAAACGCAAACCGCAACGCACCGCCGCCTGCCATGCAGGCCGCATGGCGGATCGTGGCCAATTCAGTCATCAAGCCGGGGCCTGAGTATGTCGAAATGTCATGCAGCACTCAAGCAAGATCCGGGCTAGACCGACATGCGTTCCGACGTTCGGCCCTCGACACACTGCGCCCTGACTGCAACCTTCTGCTACAAGCCGACTGAAAACTATAGCGGATCGGGCTCGCTCGGGGGGGCACGCACCCGGCTGTAGTCTGGAAATCGAGTCCGCCGGGTTGCAGACACAACATGTTGTGTCAGATGCTCACCAGACTACTATTGCTGGCGTTAAACCATCTGTGTATGCTGGATTCCGACGCGGCCTTGGTGCCGTACCGGGGTGAGGTCAAGAGGACTTCCTGGCATGAATCTTTCTTCGCGAAGCTTCAACAGCGGACAGGATCGATTGCGCTGCCCATACTTTTTCGTCGCCCAGACGATGGTGGCCACCCGGACGTGCGCGTCACCGGTTCGGGACCGGCCGCACCGGCGCGGCGGTTGCCCGCAGGTCAGGGTGACCCGGATCTTTTCGGCAGCGGTGGCACCCGAAAGGTCAACTCCGGTGCTGGCGCGGCCGTTAATGGTTCATTGGAGGGCGCCAACCGCTTCGCGCAAGCGGAGCGCGCTCTGATGATGGACAGCGTCGTTCACCCGATGCGTCGTGCCGTCGCCACGTATCGTTGGGGCGTTCAAGCAGCAGGCTCGTTTTTCGCGTTCTGATTCGATCTGGAGGTGTGGTGATGACAGACTTGTTCAGCCAGTATCGTGAGCGGTATGAAGCTTCGCAGGAAGACGAGATGTCACTGCATGATTATCTCGATCTGTGCCGCGCTGACCAGGGCACCTATGCGAGCGCATCTGAACGCATGCTGACTGCGATCGGGGATCCCGACGTGGTCGACACCCGCAACGATCTGCGGTTGTCGCGGCTGTTCTCCAACCGCATGATCCGCCGCTACCCGGCGTTCGACGAGTTCTACGGCATGGAAGAGGTGATCGAGCAGATCGTCTCGTTCTTCAAGCATGCCGCACAGGGACTCGAGGAGCGCAAGCAGGTGCTCTACCTGCTCGGACCGGTCGGTGGCGGCAAGTCCTCGATCGCCGAGCGGCTCAAACTGTTGATGGAGGCCAAGCCGATCTACGCCCTGAAAGGGTCGCCGGTCAATGAGTCGCCGCTCGGGTTGTTCAATGTCGAACGCGACGGGCCGATTCTCGAGAAGGAATACGGCATATCGAAGCGCTATCTTTCCGGCATCATGAGCCCGTGGGCGGTCAAGCGTCTGCAGGAGTTCGAAGGCGACATCACGCGCTTTCGCGTGGTGCGTCTGCACCCGTCGGTGCTGCAGCAGGTGGCGATCTCCAAAACCGAACCAGGCGACGAGAACAATCAGGACATCTCCTCGCTGGTAGGCAAGGTCGACATCCGCATGCTCGACCGTTACTCCCAGAACGACCCGGATGCCTACAGCTACTCTGGCGGGCTGTGCCTGGCCAACCAGGGTCTGCTCGAGTTCGTCGAGATGTTCAAGGCGCCGATCAAGATGCTGCACCCGCTGCTCACCGCCACCCAGGAGGGCAACTACAAGGGTACCGAAGGTTTTTCGGCGATTCCGTTCAACGGCGTCATTCTGGCCCACTCGAACGAGGCGGAGTGGCAGACCTTCCGCAACAACAAGCACAACGAGGCGTTCCTCGACCGTGTCTACATCGTCAAGGTGCCTTATTGCCTGCGCGTGTCCGAAGAGATAAAGATCTACCAGAAGCTGCTCACCAACAGTTCATTGTCCGCCTCGCCTTGTGCGCCGGGCACTCTGGACACGATGGCCCAGTTTGCAGTGCTGTCCCGGCTCAAGGAGCCGGAGAATTCGAGCATCTATTCGAAGATGCGCGTCTACGACGGTGAAAGCCTGAAGGACGTCGACCCGAAGGCCAAGTCGTACCAGGAGTACCGTGATTATTCGGGCCTGGACGAAGGCATGAACGGCGTGTCGACGCGGTTTTCCTACAAGATTCTGTCGGCCGTGTTCAACTACGATCAGGCCGAAGTGGCGGCCAATCCGGTGCATCTGATGTACGTGCTCGAAACCAAGATCTCCCGCGAGGACCTGCCGGAAGAGAACAAGCGCAGATATCTCGACTTCATCAAGGGCTACCTGTCGCCGCGCTACGCCGAGTTCATCGGCAAGGAGATCCAGACCGCCTACCTGGAGTCGTACTCCGAGTACGGGCAGAACATCTTCGACCGGTATGTCACCTATGCCGATTGCTGGATTCAGGACGAGGAGTTCCGCGACCCGGAGACCGGCGAGATCTTCGACCGTGGGTCGCTCAACTCCGAACTGGAGAAGATCGAGAAGCCGGCCGGAATCGCCAATCCGAAAGACTTCCGCAACGAGATCGTCAACTTCGTGCTCCGTGCACGTGCCGGCAACGCGGGGCGCAACCCGGCGTGGAGCAGCTTCGAGAAAATGCGTGAAGTCATCGAGAAGAAGATGTTCTCGAACACCGAAGACCTGCTGCCGGTGATTTCGTTCAATGCCAAGGCCTCGGCCGATGAGCGCCAGAAGCACCAGAGCTTCGTCGAGCGCATGGTCGCCAAGGGGTACACTGAAAAACAGGTCCGGCTCCTCTGCGAGTGGTATCTGCGGGTGCGCAAATCGCAGTAGGGCGCTGGAGGCCACGAAGCAACCACTCGGTAGGAGTTCGGTAGCGACACCGCAGCGAAACCGCAGGAACGTCAATGGCAGGCAGCATCCATCTGATCGACCGCCGCTACAACAGCGGCAACAAGAGCGCCACCAACCGGCAGCGGTTCATTCGCCGGTACAAGGATCAGCTCAAGCGCGCGGTGGGCGACATGGTCGACCAACGCTCGATCACCGACATCGATGGTGGCGGCGAAGTGAATCTGCCGGCGCGGGATATCTCCGAGCCGAGCTTCCGTCATGGGCAGGGCGGGAATCGCGAGACGGTGCACCCGGGTAATCGCGAGTTCACGCCCGGGGATACGATCCAGCGGCCCCAGGGCGGCGAGGGTGGGGGCGGGGGCAGCGAGGCGGGCGAGGGCGAGGCGACCGATTCGTTCGTGTTCACCCTGTCGCGCGAAGAGTTTCTGAACATCTTTTTCGACGATCTTGAACTGCCACGGCTAGTTCGCAATTATCTCGGCACGGTGCAGCAGAAGAAGATGGTGCGTGCCGGGTATGTGGTCGCCGGGGCGCCGACCAACCTGTCGGTGCCGCGCACGATGAAGAACTCGCTCGGACGCCGGGTCGCGCTGTCGTCGCCGATCCGGCGCGAGCTGGACGCGGCGCTGAACGCGTTAGGCGAGGCGCGCGGCCGTGCCGGCGCGCAGGACGAAGTCAGCCGCCTGGAGGCCGAGGTGGCCGAGCTGGAGGCAAGGCTCACGCGCGTGCCCTTCCTCGACGATCTGGATCTGCGCTATCGGCATCGGGTCTACGTCCCGCAGCCGGTCGCCCGCGCGGTGATGTTCTGTCTGATGGACGTCTCGGCCTCGATGGACGAGCGCAAGAAAGACATTGCCAAACGCTTCTTCACGCTGCTCTATCTGTTCCTGTCGCGCAAGTACGAGAAGATCGAGGTGGTGTTCGTCCGGCACACCGACAACGCCGAGGAGGTGGACGAGAACACCTTTTTCCAGGATCCGAAGTCCGGGGGCACCGTGGTGTTGTCCGCGCTGGAACTGATGCATCAGATCCAGGCCGAGCGCTTTCCTGTAAGTCAATGGAACATCTACGTCGCGCAGGCGTCGGACGGCGACGCCTTCGGCAGCGATGCGGGCAAGAGCTCGCGCTTCCTGGGCGAGAAGATCATTCCGGTATGCCGCTACTTCGCCTATGTCGAGATACCGGACGGACAGGACGCGCGGCAAAGCAGCCTGTGGGTCGAGTACGACACGCTCACCGCAACGGCACCGAACTTCGCGATGCGGCGGGTGTGCGAACGCGACGAGATCTACCCGGTGTTCCACGAACTTTTCAAGAAGGAAACCGCATGACCTGGAGGCGGGAGCAGGCATGAGCAACCAGGTGCAGATGCGCGAGAAGCGTCTTGCGCAGGGGCCCGATTGGTCTTTCGAGCTGATCGAGGAGTATGAGGTCGAGATCTGCAAGACCGCAGCGGAGTTCGGGCTCGACACCTATCCGAACCAGATCGAGGTGATCACCTCCGAGCAGATGCTGGACGCCTATGCGAGCGTCGGCCTGCCCATCGGCTACCCGCACTGGTCGTTCGGCAAGGAGTTCATCCGCAACGAGCAGGCCTATCGCAAGGGCGCGCAGGGTCTCGCTTACGAGATCGTGATCAACTCCAACCCCTGTATCGCCTATCTCATGGAAGAGAACTCCATGATGATGCAGGCGCTGGTGATCGCGCATGCGAGCTACGGACACAACTCTTTCTTCAAGGGCAACTACCTGTTCCGGCAGTGGACGGCCGCCGACGCGATCCTCGACTATCTGGTGTTCGCACGCCGCTATGTGATGGACTGCGAGGAACGCTACGGTATCAGCGCGGTTGAGGAGGTGCTCGACTCCTGCCATGCGCTGATGAGCTACGGTGTCGACCGCTACAGGCGGCCGCAGCCGCTGTCGGCGCGCGAGGAAGAAGCGCGCATGTCGGAGCGCAACGACTACATCCAGCGCCAGTTCAATGACCTGTGGCGCACCGTCCCGGCTGCGGGGTCGGCCAAGTCGACAGGACAGAAGCGCAGCGTGTTTCCGCCCGAGCCGGAGGAGAACCTCCTCTACTTCATCGAGAAGCACTCGCCCAGGCTCGCGCCGTGGCAGCGCGAGATCGTGCGTATCGTGCGCAAGGTGTCCCAGTACTTCTATCCGCAGGGCCTGACCAAGGTCATGAACGAGGGCTGGGCCACGTTCTGGCACTACACCCTGCTTAACAGGATGTATGACAAGGGTCAGCTCGAAGACGGCTTCATGATCGAGTTCCTGCAGGTGCACACCAACGTCGTGACCCAGCGCGGCTTCGATGAGCGCGGCTACAGTGGCATCAATCCGTATGCGCTTGGCTTCGCGATGATGCGGGATATCCGGCGCATCTGCGAGACGCCGACTGCCGAGGACCGGCAGTGGTTTCCGGATATCGCCGGGGGCGACTGGCTGAAGGTGCTCGATTTCGCGATGCGCAACTTCAAGGACGAGTCGTTCATCGCGCAGTATCTATCGCCCAAGCTGATCCGCGAGTTTCGCCTGTTCACGGTCGCCGACCACGAGTCCAAGTCGTATCTCGAGATCGACAGCATCCATAACGACGAAGGCTATCGACAGGTGCGTCGACTGCTCGCGCAGCACTACAACCGCGATGTGTCGCTGCCGGACATTCAGGTGGTGCGCTATGAGCGTGACAGCGATCGCTCCCTGGTGCTGCGTCATCTGATCCATCGCAATCGACCGCTGGTGTCGTCCGAAGCGACTGAAGTGCTCAAGCATCTTGCCCGTCTGTGGGGCTTCACCGTCCGGCTCGAGGCAATCGACGCGGACGGAAAACTCGATCACTATCGGGAATGCGTCGTCTAGCCGGGGCCGGTTCGGGATGCAGTGGACGGGCGGCCCGGTGACGCTCGGTTCCTGCGCATCTGTGCGCAACCAGGCCGCGGCGAGCCGACTCAAGCGACTGGTCGAGCAGCATGGCGACGCAGGCAGTCTGGCCGAAGGGGCGCTGTTGATCGCTCAGGAGACCTATCCGGCGATCGACATCGATCACTACCTGGCGCGGCTGGACATGCTCGGCACCGTGCTGCGGGCGCGGATCGCACCTGACGCGAGCAGCGTCGAGCGAATCCTGGCGCTGAACCGGTTCCTGTTCGCCGAGCAGGGCTTTGGCCCGAACCAGGACGAGTTCGCCGACCCGCGCAACAGCTACCTGAACGATGTCCTGGATCGCAGGATCGGCATTCCGATCACGCTGTCGATCGTGTATATCGAGATCGGCCGGCGGATCGGACTGGCGCTCGATGGCCTGTCGTTCCCGCAGCACTTCCTGGTGAAGTGCGCCCTGCCAGACGGCGCGGCGGTGCTCGATCCGTTTCTGTCCGGGGCGTCCCTGTCCATAGAAGACCTGCAGCGGCGGCTGGGCGCGCTGCGCGAAGGACACCGGCCGTCGCGCGCCGAGGTATCGGCCCTTCTTGCCGGTGCATCCCGGCGGGAGATTCTGAGCCGGGTGCTGCGCAACCTCAAAGCGGTGCATGTCATGGCCGAGCAGTTCGATCAGGCTCTGGTGGCAGCCGACCGGATCGTGATGCTCATGCCTGGCGCAGCCACCGAGATCCGGGATCGAGGCTGGTTGTACCGGCGGCTGGACTGTTTCGCCGCCGCGCTCGCCGACTATCGGCGCTATCTGGAGCTTGCACCGGCAGCCGAGGATGCCGAGGAGGCACGACGGGCGGTGATCGAACTGGAGCGGCTGGCGGCCCGACTCAACTGAACGGCACCCCACTGAACGGCGCTAAAACGACTGCGCGTGGCCGACGTATTGGACGGCGCGATGCTGGACAGCTTCAGGGCTGCCCAGCGTCCGGATACCTTGCGTGCGAAATCGATCCGAGAAACTTGAACTTGCCGCCCGAATCCCTATCTAATCATCAGTGGGGTGTAATGACTCACGGCGAGAGTCAAGCCGCGGCTCACGGCAGACGCGGCGCAGCGGTTGACGTCATGTATTACCACCGTCATCGCAGTCGTGGTAATAGTTACACCCATCTTCATAGTCGTAGTCATAGTCATAGACACAGCCATTGTCAAATCACGGAGTGAATCGATGAAACGCATTGTGCTTTTCCTGGTCACCAACCTGGCGGTGATGCTGGTGTTGAGCATCACCGCCCGCCTGCTGGGCCTTGACCAGATGATGGGTGGCGGCATGGGCGGGCTGCTGTTGTTCTGCGCCTTCTTGGGCTTTGGTGGCGCCTTTGTCTCGCTCGCGATTTCGAAGTGGTCAGCCAAGCGGATGACTGGCGCCCAGGTCATCGAGACGCCCAGCAGTTCGCGTGAGTTCTGGCTGGTCGAGACCGTGCGCAAGCAGGCCGAGATGGCCGGCATCGGCATGCCGGAAGTGGCCATCTACGATTCGCCGGACATCAACGCCTTCGCCACCGGCATGAGTCGCAATAGCGCCCTGGTAGCGGTAAGCACCGGCCTCTTGGCCCAGATGCGCGACGACGAGATCGAGGCGGTGCTGGCGCACGAGGTCTCCCATGTGGCCAACGGCGATATGGTTACACTGGCGCTGATCCAGGGGGTGGTGAACACCTTCGTGTTCTTCTTTGCACGAATCATCGGCCAGTTCATCGACCGCGCCGTGTTCAAGAACGAATCGGGGCGGGGTATGGGTTACTTCATCTCGGTATTTGCTGCCGAGATGGTGCTCGGTGTGCTGGCAAGCATCGTCGTGATGTGGTTCAGTCGGCAGCGTGAGTTCCGCGCCGATTCCGGGGGGGCAACCTTGGCGTCTCGAGGCAAGATGATTGCGGCACTCGAAGCCCTGCAGCGCGGCCATGAGCCCACCCAGTTGCCAAGTCAGCTTGCGGCGATGGGCATCTCGGGAGGCGGTGGCGCCGGGCTGAAGAAGCTGTTCCTGTCTCATCCGCCCCTGTCGGAGCGCATCGAGGTGCTGCGCGCTGGTCTGTGACATGCTGGGATCATGAAAAAAGCCAGCCCTACGGCTGGCTTTTTTTCATCGTTTTCAGGGCTTGGCCCGGAGCCAGCTCGCCAGAACATCCGACTCAGTTCAACCGGGCGCTTGTCTGCAGCGGCGGCGCCAAGGCCTCGTCGGAAGCTGCGTCCTGCCCCGGCTGCGCAGGCGGTTCCTGAGACGCCGGCATGCGCCAGACCGAAGGCAATTCGACTATGCTGGGCTGGACCCCGGGCGCCGGCATCTGCCGACGCGATACTCCGTCCTTCAATCGCGGCGGATTGCCATCCCAGAGCTGACTGCGGCGGCGCTGGAAATACGCATCGCGCAAGAACGCATAGCGATCGCTGGCGGCGGTATCGAGCACCGCCCCCGCGCCAAGCAGGTCCGCCCGCAGACTGATCAGACGCAAGCCCGCGAGCGACCACTGGGTCGTAGCGTCATCGATCTGAAAGATGGGGTCGAAATAGATCTGGGTGAGGGTGCCGACCCCGTCGCGCACGCTGCTTGGGCCTAGAAACGGCAGCACCAGGTAGGGGCCATGACCGATTCCCCACCAGCCCAGTGTCTGCCCGAGGTCTTCATCGCTCTTGTCCAGGCCCACCCGGGAGGCGACATCGACCACCCCGAGCAGCCCGACGGTCGTGTTCAGCGCGATCCGACCAAGATCGGAGAACGCGGTGCCGACCTTGCCCTGCAGGGCGTTGTTGATCACGTTCCAGACGTCATAGATGTTGCCGAAGAAGTTCGACACCCCGGTTCGCCCGGTTTGCGGCACGACCGCGATATAGGCCTGCGCCACCGGCTTGACCACCCCCCGGTCGATGGCATCGTTGAACTCGTAGATGCCGCGATTGAGCGGTTCCAGTGGGTCCCGCGGGTCGGTCGTGGCGCATCCCGAGACCGCAAAGACCATCAGCGCCGCAGTGCACAGGCGAACCGCAGATTGAAGCCTGCCATGCAGCAGCGACGGAATACCAGTGACCGCATCTATACTGGATCGGGTTAAATCGGGGACGTCGATTCGCATTGAAACCTCTGGTCAGAACACTGACGGATTATATCTATCGGCACCATGTGTGCCCGGGTTTAACGCTGTTGTGACCGCCGGAAGCTCTTTTCTTGTACTTTCGCTGCAACGGCAGTCTGCTTCAGCCACAACTGCGGTTAGAGCGATCCACCAGCAGGTCAACCGCCTGGCGGACACGCCCGGTATCTAGTTTTGCCGATACGATTCGACCCGAGTTGTCTCACCTCACGCCACGGAGCATTGAAACTATGGATCTGGGAATCGCCGGCCGCAAGGCCATTGTCTGTGCCGCCAGCAAGGGGCTGGGTCGCGCCTGTGCGATGTCGCTTGCGCGAGAAGGCGTGGAAGTGGTGATCACCGCGAGAACGACCGGTCCTCTCGAACAGACTGCCGACGAGATCCGCTCGGCGACCGGCATGCGGGTCATCACGGTGGCCTCTGACATCACCACCGTGGCGGGCCGGGCTGCGGTGCTGGCGGCCTGCCCGGAGCCCGATATCCTGGTCAACAACGCGGGTGGCCCACCGCCGGGCGATTTTCGCGAGTGGACCCGCGAACACTGGATTGCCGCAGTGGACGCCAACATGCTCACCCCGATCGAGATGATCAAGGCCACGGTCGATCCGATGATGAAGCGCGGTTTCGGCCGCATCATCAACATCACCTCCAGCTCGGTGAAGGCCCCGATCGAGGTGCTCGGGCTGTCCAATGGCGCACGCTCCGGCCTGCACGGCTTCATCGCCGGCCTGTCGCGCAAGACAGTAAAGTTCAACGTGACCATCAACAACCTGCTGCCCGGGCCATTCGAGACCGACCGGATGCGCAGCAATTTCTTCCATATCGCCAATGTGAAGGGCATCACCGTCGACGAGGCACGCGAGATCCGGCGCCGGGAGAATCCGTCCGGGCGGCTGGGCGACCCGGCCGAGTTCGGCGACGCTTGCGCCTTTCTGTGCAGCGCGCAGATGGGCTATGTCACCGGGCAGAACTTCCTGATGGACGGTGGCGCCTATCCCGGTACCTATTAATGCGGGAACGCGGACTGACCAACGCTCGTATTGGGGACAGACCCTGAGGGTCTGTCCCCTTGGGCCCGGACAGACCAGCGCGCGTCCTGGGGACGGACCCTCAGGGTCTGTCCTCTTGGCTCTGTCCCGCGAGCGGTCGCACAAGTACGGCCCGGCGGCCCGAGGGCAGGCGTAAAATGCAAGGCTGCGCCGCGCAGGACCCTGCGCCGGTTCCCACTCAAGCTTTCCAGGAGAGCCCCATGCTCAAGCTCAAGGACCCCAGTCTGTTTCGCCAGCAGTGTTACCTCAACGGCGAATGGGTCGACGCCCGATCCAAGGAGACGATCACGGTGAAGAACCCGGCCGACGGGTCGGTGATCGGCATGGTGCCGAAGATGGGTGCGGACGAGACTCGCGCGGCGATCGAGGCTGCGGATGCCGCCTGGCCGGCCTGGCGTGCAAAGCTCGCCAAGGAGCGCTCGGCCATCCTGCGCAAGTGGTTCAACCTGATCGTCGAGAACCAGGAAGACCTGGCGGTGTTGATGACCACCGAGCAGGGCAAGCCGATCTCCGAGTCGCGCGCCGAGGTGATGTACGGGGCCTCGTTCATCGAATGGTTTGCCGAAGAAGGCAAGCGCGTCTATGGCGACGTGATTCCGCCGCATCAGGCGGACAAGCGTATCGTCGTGCTCAAGCAGCCGATCGGCGTCTGTGCCGCGATCACCCCGTGGAACTTCCCGAACGCGATGATCACCCGCAAGGCCGGCCCGGCGTTCGCCGCCGGTTGCCCGATGGTGCTCAAGCCCGCCAGCCAGACCCCGTTCTCGGCGCTGGCGCTGGTGGTGCTGGCCGAGCGCGCCGGCATTCCGAAGGGGGTGTTCAGCGTGATCACCGGCTCGGCGGCAGCGATCGGGGGCGAGATGTGCGCCAACCCGATCGTGCGCAAGGTGACCTTCACCGGGTCGACCGAGGTCGGGCGGGTCTTGATGCAGCAGTGCGCACCGACGATCAAGAAGCTGTCCCTGGAACTCGGCGGCAATGCGCCGTTCCTGGTGTTCGACGATGCCGATCTGGATGCGGCAGCCGAAGGCGCGATGGCCTCCAAGTACCGCAACACCGGGCAGACCTGTGTCTGCGCCAACCGCATTCTGGTGCAGGACAGTGTGTATGACGCCTTCGCCCGGAAGCTGAAGGAAAAGGTCATGCAGCTCAAGGTCGGCAATGGTCTGGGTGCCGATATCTCGCAGGGGCCGCTGATCGACAAGGCCGGGCTGGAGAAGGTCGAGGAGCATGTCGCCGATGCCGTGGCCAAGGGTGCGAAGGTGCTCACCGGTGGCAAGCGGCACGCCCTGGGCGGCACCTTCTACGAGCCGACCATTCTCACCGGGGTCACCACCGACATGAAGGTCACCACCGAGGAGACCTTCGGCCCGGTCGCACCCCTGTTCAAGTTCAGCACCGAGGAGGAGGCGATCCGGCTTGCCAATGCAACCGAGTTCGGCCTCGCTGCGTACTTCTATAGCCGTGACATCGGCCGCTGCTTCCGGGTCGGTGAAGCGATCGAATCGGGGATCGTCGGCATCAACGTTGGCATCATCTCCAACGAGATCGCCCCGTTCGGCGGGGTCAAGCAATCCGGCCTGGGCCGTGAAGGTTCCAAGTACGGCATCGACGAGTTCATGGAGGTGAAGTACCTCTGCCTCGGCGGCATCCAGTAACCCGGCGGTCCGCCAGAAACCTGAAAAACGCCCGGCAACGTCGGGCTTTTTTCCCCCAGCACCTTGCCCGGCTACTGGGGCTGAGCGCCGAACTCCTTGACCAGTTTGCCGTAGCGCGCGTACTCCGACTTCATCATCGCGAGGAAACTCTCCGGTGTCGACTCCGGGGTCGCGTCTGCCCCCTGCTTGGCGAAGCGCTCGCGGGTCTCGGGCGACTTCAGTACCCGGTTGATATCGCTGAAGATACGCGCTGCCAGGGGTCTGGGCAGTGCAACCGGGGCGATGACGCCGAACCAGGCATCGTTGGTCGCAGCCGGAAAACCGGCTTCGGCAAAGGTCGGCAGATCGGGAAATGCCGGGTTGCGCTTCGCGGTGCTCACCGCAATGGCCCGTCCGCGCCCTTCGCCGACCAGCGCCTGAGTCGACGGCGCGGTGAAGATCAGGAAATGGATTCGTCCGGCGACCAGTTCGGCGTTGACGTCGGCGATCGACTTGAATGGCACATGCACCGCCTTGATGCCGGTCGCACTGCGGAAAATCTCGGCGGCGGTATGGGCGAAGGAGCCGACACCGAGCGAGGCGTAGTTCAGCTCGCCGGGACGCGCCCGCGCGTAAGCGACCAGTTCCTGCACCGTCTTCGCCGGAACCGTGGGTGCGACCGTGAGCAGGTTCGGGATGGTCGCCACCTGGGTGATCATCGCCACATCTTCGATCGGCCGATAGGGCAGCTTGGGCTGCAGCAGCGCAGAGACGAAGTGTGGCGCACCCACCAACCCGAGCGTATGGCCATCCGCTACAGCGTTCACGATGATCTGGCTGCCGATCAGCCCGCCGGCGCCGGGCCGGTTATCCACGATCACCTGCATCTTGTAGCCGTCGCCGAGCAGGGCGCTCAACTGGCGGGCCAGAAAGTCACTGGCGCTGCCTGGCGGGAACGGAACCACCAGGCGAAGCGGGCGCAGCGGAAAGCTCGGACTCGACGGCTCGGCGGTTGTTGCGGCAGGCTGGGCCAGTGCCGCCGATGGCATCAATGAACACCCGGCCAGGACGCAAGCAAGGAGGGCACAACGCGAGTCGCGATGCTCGATAAAACGCTTCATGCTTGATACGCCTCCATGGTGACCGGGGTTGCCGGTCTGACCAGATCGATCTTGTGCTCGCGATTCTAGAGCGAATCGGATGCCGGCGAGGCGGTAAAACGCCCTATTGTGCGGTTGGCAGGCAACGACTAGAGTTCCGGGCGCGAATTCCGCCGATCAACGGCAACGTCCCGCGAGGAGGCGAAGGCAATGAGGACATGGTGCTCGTCGAGTGCTTCGCCCCGGGCACCGACAAGACGGTGGGGGCGGGGCATCCCGGTGTGGGTGCCGGGTGCCTCGGTATTCACCTGCTTTGCCGCTGGCCGGGATTTCAGCAGCAACGTACCGGTGCGCAAAGTCCGGTCGCACAGTTCGGCCAACAAGGAGGCACAGATCGATGTCTGAAAATGTACCGGGAGTCACTGACATGGCCACGGCGCTGCGGCGGTGTTTGCTGGTTATCGCCCTTGCGCTGGGTGCGGGCATTGGCGCCACAGGCTTCGCGCAGCAAGAGATCGCCTGCCCGGGCTCGGTGCCCGCGGGTACCGTCTGCCAGGTCGGCATCGACGCCAATGGTGCGCACTGGCTGATCGCGATCCCGAAGAACTGGAACAAGGTTCTGGTCATGCATGCGCGTGGCGGTCCGGAGCTGCAGGCTGTCGGAGTCAAGCGCAGTGTAAACGACCTCACCCGCTGGTCAGTCTGGGTGCGCGAGGGCTATGCCTACGCGGCGTCCCAGTACCGTCGTGGCGGCTATGGTGCATTGTCCGCCGCCGAGGACACCGAGTCGCTGCGCCAACTGTTCGTCGCGAAGTTCGGCAAGCCTCGGCGGACGATCATGCATGGCCAGTCCTGGGGTGGACTGGTCGGGGCGAAGGTGATCGAGCTCTATGCGACCGGCGAGGGTGGCGCGCGAAACTACGATGCGGCACTGCTCACCAGTGGCGTGCTGGCAGGCGCCACCCGCGCCTACAACTTCCGCTTCGACCTGCGCACGGTCTATCAGTTTTATTGCCGGAATCATCCGCGCCCGGACGAGCTTCAGTACCCCGCATGGCAGGGGCTGCCCCCCGGCTCGACGTTGACGGCTGCCGAGCTGCGGGCGCGGGTCGATGAATGCACCGGTGTCGGTCTGACCGCCGACAAGCGCAGTCCGGAGCAGCAGGGGCGGCTGACCGCGATCCTGAACGTCGTGCGTATCCAGGAACGCAGCCTGCACGGCAACATGAGCTGGGCGACCTTCTTCTTCGCCGATCTCGCTCAGCAGCGCACTGGCGGCCGCAACGCCTTCAGCAACATCGGCGTGCAATACACCGGGTCACCCGACGACGCTGCGCTCAACGCCGGCGTCGCGCGCTATTCGTCCGACCCGCAGGCGGTCGCCTGGCTGGCCAACGACAGCGACTTCACCGGCAAGGTGACGATCCCGACGCTGACCCTGCATGCGATCGGAGACCCGACGGTGTTCGTCGAGAACCAGTCGGTCTATCGGGAGATCCGCACCCGCGCAGGTACCCAGAATCTGCTGGTGCAGACGTTCACCGACGAGACCGAGCACAGCTTTCTCGCCACCCCTCAGTACCCGGCGCTGATGCAGGCGCTGCTCGACTGGGTCGATCACGGCAAGCGGCCGAGCGCGCGCGACATCGCCGCCCGGTGCGAAGGGTTTCGCGCCACCTATGGCGAGACATGCCGGTTTCAGGTCGACTATTTTCCGCCCGCGTTCGACACCCGGGTCTATCCGCGCAAGCCCTGATCGAATCGGGCCAGGGGTGAACGAATGAAGGCAATGGTGCTGCACGCGTTGGGCAAGCCGCTCGCGCTCGAGCAGGTCGCCGAACCGAAGGTCGGACCGAACGATGTGAAGATCCGGGTGCGCGCGATCGGCGTCGGACTGACCGTCGTTCACATGATCGCCAACCCCGGGCAGGTGACCGCGTATCCGCGTATCCCGGGCCACGAGGTCGCCGGAGAGATCGTCGAGATCGGCAGCGAGGTCAGCGGTTTCGCGGTCGGGCAGCGAGTCACCAACCATTTCTATCTGACCTGCGGCCAGTGCCGCTACTGCCGCGCCGGCCGCGAGACCCTGTGCGTCGCGTTCAGGGGCTATGTCGGCATGGCCTGCGACGGGGGCTATGCCGAGTACATGGTGCTGCCAGCGCGCAACTTCGTGCCGGTTCCGGACGAAGTCAACGATGTCGACGCGGCTGTGGCAGCAGATGCGATCGCCACCCCGTTCCATGCCTGCACCAAGGAGGCGCAGATCCAGCCAGGCGACAACGTGCTGGTGTTCGGCGCCGGGGGCGGCGTGGGCGTTCACGTGGTGCAGGTGGCGAAGGCGGCCGGGGCGCGGGTGATCGCGGTGGAGATCGGTGAGATCAAGCTCGCCGGGGCGCAGGCAGCCGGCGCCGACGAACTGATCGATGGTTCGCGTGGGGAGATCGCAATGCAGGTGCTGGCGCTGACTGCCGGCCGGGGCGTGGAGTCGGTGATCGATGTGGTCGGCGCCAGGGAGACACTGGAAGCTTCGGTGTTGGCGCTGGCGCCTGGCGGGCGGCTGGTCATCGTCGGGGTAAGGCCGCCGGCGGTGTTCGGCGACTCTTCGAAGTTCACGCTGGATGCGACCATGATCGTGCGCAAGGGCATCGAGGTGCGCGGGTCGCGCTATGTCACCGCGACCGAGATCGCACAGACGCTCGAGTTGCTGCGCCAGAAGCGGGTGCGGGCGATCGTCGAGCGCACCTTTGCGCTCGAGCAGGCCGAGGAAGTGCATCAGATGATCCGCGACAATCGGCTGGTTGGGCGGGTGGCGCTGGTGGTGGACTGAACGCCGGTCCGGGGCCGGCATGACGCTGCGGCGGCCGGTGCGGTCGGACGCATGCCGGTAGCGCGGATCGGTTAGGATCGCGCGCCGGTGGCATCATCGCCGTGGCGGAGAGTTGAACAACCGGAGCGGTAGGACCGGAGCAGTAAGACAGCAGCAATAGGACCGAACCAGTACGACCTGCAACAACGGTATCAGTGTGCCTGGACTGCGTGCCGCCTTCGCTGTCCGGCGTGACCAAGGATGGAGAACCTACGTGAAGCGATTCAACACGCGGTTTGCCCGCAGAGCATTCCTGGCGACCTGCGTCGCCCTGACCACACAATGGATGAGCATTCCGATGAGTGAAGCACAAGGCAACGTCCCGGCCGCTGCGCCTGGCATGAAGATCACCGATCGCAAGGTTGGCACCGGCGCAGATGCGGTTGTCGGGCGCACCGTCAGCGTGCACTACACCGGCTGGCTGCTGGACCCGGCTGCCCCTGAAGGCAAGGGGAAGAAGTTCGACAGCTCGCTGGACCGCAAGCAGCCGTTCTCGTTCGGCCTGGGGGCCGGACAGGTGATCCGCGGTTGGGACCAGGGCGTCGCCGGCATGAAGGTCGGCGGACAGCGCACCCTGGTGATTCCGCCGGAGCTCGGCTATGGCGCCCGCGGTGCCGGTGGGGTGATCCCTCCGAACGCCACCCTGGTGTTCGACGTGGAACTGCTCGGCGTCCAGTAGGCAGGTCAGGCTGCGCACCCGGCGAGGTGACCGGTGCGCAGCCGCTACTGGCAGATCAACCGGTCGGCAGCAGTCGCTGCCGGATCAACCGGTGCGCAGCAGTCGCTGCCGGATCAACCGGGACGCAGCAGTCGCTGCCGAATCAACCGGTGCGCAGCAGTCGCTGCCGAATCAACCGGTGCGCAGCAGTCGCTGCCGAATCAACCGGTGCGCAGCAGTCGCTGCGCGTTGCCGCAGTTGATCAGGGCCTTGTCGGCTTCGCTGATGCCCTGGTGGGCGCGCATCAGTTCTGCATCCCGGAACTTCATGCGTCCGCCCGGGTCGTCATGCGGGTAGTCGGTGGCGAACAGGAACCGGCTGGCGCCGAAGGTGTCGATCGCTTCGGCCAGTTCAGGCTCTTCGGTCTCGATGGTGAAGTGCAGGTTGGTCTTGAAATAGTGGCTGGGCGCCTGCTTGTTCTTGGGCCGGTAGTCCTCGGCCGCGACCAGCCGCTTGCCACCGGTCAGCTTGCGATAGTTGAAGCGAGGCGCGGAGTCCTCGGCGTCGTAGTCGACAAACTCGTCGCGGTGCACCGTGTCCAGATGCTCGACCAGAGGCTTGATGAAGCTCACACCGGCCTCGGTGTAGACGAAGTTCAGGCCCGGGAAATCATCGAGCAGGCCGCTGGTGATCAGTGACACCAGACTCATCTGGCCCTCCTGGGGCGCCAGGGCATCCAGCCCGTGGTACTGGAAGTTCATCAGATTGGTGATCCGGTGCCCATGGGCAATGCTGTGCATCAGCAGCGGCATCTGCAGCGCTTCGGCGCGGGCGAAGAATGGCCACAGTTCACGATGCACGCCATACGGTTCGGAGTAGCAGTGACTGTGCACCGGGTAGACCTTGTCCAGGATCACCGCACTGAAGCCGTTCTTCGCCGCCCACTCCATCTCGCGGATCGCACCGCCCACATCCTGAAGTGCCACCAGGGCAGCACCGATCAGACGCTCCGGTTCCTGGGCGACCAGTTTGCCGATCGCGATGTTCCAGGAGTGCGCCATCGCCCCGGCCAGGCGGGGCTCGACCAGATACGAGAACAGGGTCGAGGTGAGCTGTGGAAACAGCACCTGCTTGTCGACACCTAGCTTCTCGTAGTCGCGCAGCCGCTCCTCGATGTAGTAGCAACCGCGATAGCGGGCGCCAGTGCCGGGTGGGGGTAGTGGCGTCGAGCCAGGCACCACGGGCGGGGCACCCGGGAAGCGGACATCGGTCAGCAGACCGTTGTCATCCCAGACCAATTGCGGGCGCAGCGCCTCCCATTCCTCGCCCATGTAGTCATAGACGTCCGGGGGAAAGAAATGGGTATCGGCATCGATGATCATTACGGCACTCCTGTGGGTGTCCATGGCAGGACTCGCGGCGACCGGAAGGCAGGGCGAATTACATAATCCCGACTGCGGCCCGACCGCGGACCGACTGCGTCCGCACCGCGGCTCGCTCTAGTTTCGCATCAAGGCGTCTGGCGCGCACGATCTGCGCACTTTGCCGCAGCCCGGCCAGCCGCTCAGCTGAGCCGCTCAGCTGAGCCAGCCCGGTCAGCCGCTCAGGTCATCCGCCTCAGGTCAGCCGCTCAGGTCATCAACTGCCCGCCGTTGACATGAATGGTCTGGCCGGTAACGAAGCCAGCGCCCGGACCGCACAGGAAGCGCACCATGCTGGCGATCTCTTCCGGCTTGCCGGCGCGTCCGATCGGAATCAGGCCCTTCGGGTCTACCCGGGCCGAACGGTGTGCGGCGCGCTCGGTGGCGATCTGTCCAGGCACTACGCAGTTGGCACGCACGCCCTGTTCTGCGAACTCGCGGGCGATGGCTCGGGTGAACGCGACCAGGCCGCCCTTGGCCACCGAGCCGTGCACCCGGCGCTTCGCCCCGGACAGGGCGGTCAACCCACCGAGAGTGACGAGGCTGCCGCCTCCCGCAGCGAGCATCGACGGCAGGCAGGCCTGGGTGCAGTAGAACGCACCGTCCAGCGTGGTCGCCATGATCCGGCGCCATTCCTCATGCTTCATCTCGAGGAAGGGCGTTTCGTGGCGCACCGAGGCGTTGAGTATCAGGATGTCCAGCCGGCCGAAGCGCTGCAGGATAGCGCTGACCATGGCGCCTGTTGCTGCGCCGTCGGAGATGTCGGCAAGGAACGCTGCGGCGCGCCCTCCGCGCGCCTCGATCTGTTGCACCAGGGACTCGGCGTCTTCCCGTGATGCGCGAGTATTGACTGCCACGGTTGCACCGCCGGCGGCCAGTGCCAGCGAAATCGAACGGCCGATGTTGCGTGCGCCGCCGGTGATCAGCGCCACTTTGTCGCTCAATTCGACCCCCGGCACCTCGCTCGCGGGCAGGTGGCCCTCGTTGGTCGGGTGAGTACTCATCGCAGCGTCCTCCTGGCAGGTTGGCCCGGCTGGCAAGGGCCGCGCCCGCACTCGCTGCAGGTTGGCGGTCACTGCCCGGGATCGGGTAGCATGACGCGCATGGTCTGCAGTACACAACTGGGCCGCGGCAGCCGGTGGCCTGGTGAGAGCAGCCTGCCAGGCGCCCGCACGAAGATAGACGAGGAGGCGTGTGGACGACCATCGGGCAGGTAACGTACAGCATCCAGACCGGGTCGCCCTCTGCCGGTCGACGATCGGCCGGTCAGGCCTGCTCAGTGCGCTGCTCACCGCGCTGCTCGCCGCGCTACCCGAGTGCACACTGGCCCTGTTGCTGCCGTCGATCGCGACCGCGCAGGCCTGGCCCGACCGGCCGATCCGGGTCATCGTGTCGGTGCCTGCGGGCGGCACGCCGGATGTGATCGCGCGCCTGGTCACTGCTCCCATGGCCGCGCAGCTCGGCCAGCCCTCGATCATCGACAACCGCGGCGGTGCCGGCGGGCTGATCGGTGTCGAGGTCGCGGCCAAGGCCATCCCGGATGGCTACACCCTGTTCCTGAGCAGCCCCGGGCCCATGGCCATCCTGCCGCATCTGCAGAAGCTTCCGACTTATGACCCGATCGTCGACTTCGCCCCGATCGGGTTGATTTCAGCGGCCCGTTTCTGCTGATCGTGCATCCCTCGCGGCCGGCGAAAAGCGTTGCCGAGCTGCTGGCGCTGGCGCGCGCACAGCCGGGC
The DNA here is from genome assembly GCA_038205245.1 of Burkholderiales bacterium. Lineage (GTDB taxonomy): Bacteria > Pseudomonadota > Gammaproteobacteria > Burkholderiales > CAIKXV01 > CAIKXV01. The sequence goes on along the minus strand of JBBRCD010000013.1, from coordinate 28,958 downwards.
AGGCTCGACTATGCATCCGCCGGCAATGGGGCCGCCAATCATCTGGCGATGGAGCTGTTCAAGGCGCTCGCCGGGGTGAACCTGAATCATGTGCCGTACAAGGGCGCCCCGCAGGTAGTCACCGACGTGCTGGCCGGCCAGGTGCCGATGATGTTCAACTCGATCGCGCCGGTGGCTCAATTCATCAAGGCCGGGCGGGTACGGGTGCCCGGTATCTCCAGCGCTGCACGCTCGCCTCAGTTGCCAGAAGTGCCAACCATCGCCGAGGCAGGCGTTCCGGGCTTCGAGGCCACCACCTGGCTCGCCCTGTTCGCCCCGGCGAAGACGTCGCGCCAGATCATCGGCCGTCTCAATGAGGTACTCGCCGGCGTGGTTCGCTCGCCGGAGATTCGCAGCCCGCTCGAGGCGCAGGGGCATGACCCGGCTGGAGGCAGTCCGGAGGCGCTCGGCAAGTTCCTGCGCGCCGAGCATGCGAAATATGCCAAGGTCGTGAAGCAGTCCGGGGCGAGAATCGATTGATCAGGGATTCAGGCACGATGACCCAGGAATACAAGACTGAAGTACGTGACGGCATGCGCATCGACTGGGATGTGCCGATACCGATGGACGACGGCGTGGTGCTGCGCGCCGACGTGTTCCGGCCGGTGAACGACGGGCGCTGGCCAGCCGAACGTTGGCCAGCAGGACGTTGGCCAGCAATCGCCAGCTACGGGCCCTACGGCAAGGGCCTCGCGTTCCAGGAGGGCTACAGGACCGCCTGGGAGATCATGGCGCGAGAGAACCCGGATGCGCTCGCCGGCACCAGCAATCGCTACCAGAACTGGGAAGTGGTCGACCCGGAGAAGTGGGTTCCGCATGGCTACGCAGTAGTCCGTATCGACTCGCGTGGCGCGGGCCGCTCCCCCGGCTATCTCGCGCATAACAATGCCCGCGAACAGAAAGATTTCCATGATGGCATCGAGTGGATCGCGGCACAGCCGTGGTGCAGCGGCAAGGTCGGCCTGAACGGCATCTCGTACTACGGCGCGAACCAGTGGCGGGTGGCGGCGACGCAGCCACTGCACCTGGCCGCGATCTGTGTCTGGGAAGGCTGGGCCGACAACTACCGCGACGGTGCCCGCCATGGTGGTATCGCCTGCACGTTCCGCAAGAACTGGCAGGATATGCAGGTGAAGACGGTGCAGCATGGCGTGGGCGGACGCGGCGTTCGCTCGAAGGTCACCGGCGAACTGGTCTGTGGGCCGGAGACCCTGTCCGAGGCGCAGCTCGTCCTGAACCGCGAAGACATGTGGGGCGAGTGTCTGGCGCGTCCGCTCTGCGATGACTGGTATCTGGAGCGTTCCGCCGATCTGGCCAGGGTCACGGTGCCATTGCTGTCGGCGGCGAACTGGGGCGGTCAGGGGCTGCATCCACGCGGCAACTTCGAGGGCTTCATGTGGGCCGCCTCGAAACAGAAGTGGCTCGAGGTTCATGGCGGCTCGCACTGGGCGCCGTTCTACACCGACCATGGCGTCGCGCTGCAGAGGCGCTTCTTCGATCATTTCCTCAAGGGCGAGGCCAACGGCTGGGATCGCCAGCCGCGGGTGCAGTTGAACATCCGTCACCCGGGAGAGAGATTCGTGCGCCGGGACGAGCATGAGTGGCCGCTGGCGCGTACCCGGTGGACAACGCTGCATCTGGAGCTGGGCGCGCGCCGGCTCGTGCCGATGCCCAATGAGCGGCAGGAGACGGTGCTCTACGACGCCACCGGCGATGGCCTGACGTTCACCACGCTGCCGCTCGAGGCCGATACCGAGATCACCGGCCCGGTCGCATTGAAACTGTTCGTGGCCTCTTCGACCACCGATGCCGATATCTTCGCCGTGCTGAGGGTGTTCGCGCCGGGTGGGGTAGAGGTGGTGTTCCAGGGCGCCCTCGACCCGCACACACCGGTGGGTCAGGGCTGGCTGCGCGCCTCGCACCGCCGGCTCGACCCGACGCTGTCAACGCCCTGGCGGCCGTATCACAGCCATGACCGGTTGCAACCGCTGGTGCCGGGCGAAGTGGTTGAACTTGACATCGAGATCATCCCGACCTGCATCGTGGTGCCGCGCGGCTACCGGATCGCGCTGTCGGTGCGCGGCCGCGACTATGAGTACGAGGGCGAGGCTGCGACGCTGTCGAACATGAAGCACCCGATGCGCGGCTGTGGCCCCTTCCTGCATGACGACCCGGCCGATCGGCCCCCCGAGATTTTCGGCGGCAAGGTGACCCTGCACTCAGGCCCAGGGCGGTCTCCCTGTCTGCTGCTGCCGATCATTCCACCCCGCAACGAGGACAACCAACGATGAAGATCACCGGACACGTTTCGAGCGTAGCGCGCCTGCCTGCCGATGAGTCGCTCGCTGGCGGACCCACGGTTGCCGGCACCCGCGACTTCGTCACCCTGACCCTGCATACCGACCAGCCGGGGCTCAGCGGGATCGGACTGACCTACTTCGGCGGGCCGCTGACCCCGGCGCTCAGGCACACCGTCGATCTGCTGGCGACGATGATCGTCGGTGACGATCCGCTGCGCATTGAGGCGATCGGCGACCGCCTGCGCAGCGCCGCTGGCGCCTCTGCCGGGCCGGGAGGCATGTTCACACTGGCACTTGCCGCGATCGACATCGCGCTTTGGGACATCAAGGGCAAGGCGCTGGGTGTTCCGGTGTCGACGTTGGCCGGTGGCCACCGCACGACCGTGCCGACCTACGCCAGTGGCGCGCTGATGCGCCACTTCACGCTGGAGCAGGGTGCACGTGCCGCGCAGCACCTCGTCGGTCAGGGCTGGCGGCAGATGAAGACCCAGCTCGCCCTGCCCGGGGCCACCACGCCGGCGAAGGAAGAGGAGCGCATCCGCGTGATCCGTGAGGCGATCGGACCGGACATCGATCTGATGTGCGACATCAACCAGCGCTGGGATGTGCGCCAGGCGATCTCGATCGGTCAGCGGGTGGAACAATACGGGCTGTTCTGGCTGGAGGATGTCGTCGCCCATGACGACTATCCCGGGATGGCTGCGGTCGCGCGGGCGCTCGCCACACCGATTGCGGCAGGCGAGTATGTCTACGGCCCGGTGCCGTTCCGGCACATGCTGGAGGCACGCTCGGTCGACATCGTGATGATCGACGTGTTGCGTGCTGGCGGCATCTCCGGCTGGCTGAAGATCGCCGGCTTGGCACAGGCGTTCAACCTGCCGGTGGTCAGTCATCTGCTGCCGGAGATCCATGTGCATCTGATCTCCGCGATTCCCAATGGACTGACCGTCGAGTTCATGCCATGGTCCAGCGCGCTTTTTCGCGAGGTGCCACGGATGCACGAGGGCATGCTCAGTGTGGCGCAGAAGCCCGGCCTGGGTCTGGAGTTCGATACCGCGGCACTGGAGCGCTGGAAGGGTTGATGCCCGAACGCGCGACCGGGGACAGACCGGACTGGGGACAGACCCTATGGGTCTGGCCGCCTGTTGACTGGCTGACCGAACGAGCGGGGACAGACCCAAGGGTCTGGCCCCTTGTCGCCTCGTTGCCTCGTAGCCTTGTTGCCTCGTTGCCTTGTCGACGCGCTGGCACGACCCGCTAACCCAGTTCTGCCAGCTTGAGTCGCTGCACTTTGCCGGACGGCCCCTTGGGCAAATCGGTGACCAGGCGGATCCGCTTGGGCGTCTTGTAGGCGCCGAGTTCGGCGCGGCAGAACTCGATCAGTTCCTGCTCGGTCACAGTCTCGCCTGGCTTGGCGATGACACAGGCCATGATCTCCTGGCCATAGCTCGCATCCGGGATGCCGACCGCGGCGGCTTCAAGAACCGCCGGGTGCCTGAGCAACGCCTCGTCGATCTCACGCGGTGCGATGTTCTCGCCGCCCTTGATGATCAGCTCCTTGATGCGCCCGGTGACGAAGACGAAACCGTCGGCGTCGAGATAGCCGATGTCGCCGGTATGCAGCCAGCCCTCGCTGTCGAATGCCGCTGCGGTCTGCTCGGGCGACTTGTAATAGCGCTTCATCACATTGTCGCCCCGGATCATGATTTCGCCCGGTGTCCCGGCAGCGACCGTGCGTCCCTCGGCATCGGTGATGCGCGCCTCGTTGCCGAACGCCTGACCCGGACTGCCGATCCTGCGCTGCGAAGGCTCTAGCGGATTGGTGAAGGCGGGCGCGTTGGTCTCGGTCAGCCCCATGGTCTCGATCACTCCGATGCCGAACTTTGCTTCGAAAGCGCGATGCTGTTCCGGCGGCAGCGGCGCCGATGCAGAGCGGCAGAAACGCACGCGCGACACATCCACACCGAGTGTTCGCGGGTCGGGGCCGTTCAGCAGGTAGGCGATGATCGTGGGCACCACGTTGATCCAGGTACAGCGGTGCTCGGCAACCAGTGACCAGAAGCTGGAGGCCGAGAACCGGTGCGGCATCACCACCGATCCGCCATGCACCAGCGGGGCAACCGTGGTCACGATCTGGCCGTTGATGTGATACAGCGGAAGTGCGCACAGCACCCGATCGTCGCGGGTCAGCGCATGGGCCTGCGAAGTGAACAGGCCGCCGCTGACCACGGCCCTGTGCGTCTGGATCACCCCCTTGGGCACACCCGTGGTGCCCGAGGTGTACATCAGCATTGCCTCATCGGCCTCGGTCACCACCGGCAGCGGCACATGGGCGATGTACGGGTCATCGAAGATGTCGATCTGGTCCGGGTTCAGCGGAAACATGGCGATGTCGCGGTCTGCGCTGGCAGTGATCGCCTCCAGCGGCGCGCGCAACCGGTCGACGAACTCGTGGGCGCAGAACACCAGCCGGGTGTCCGAATGTTCAAGCACGTACTTCAACTGCGAGGCCTGGGACAGCAGGTTCACCGGCTGCACGGTCATGCCGCTGTACATGATGCCAAGCAGCAGACGCGCGGTCTGGTAGCCGTTGTGCATCATCAGCGACACTTTGTCGCCTGACTCCAGTCCGTTCATCAGCAAAACCCGCGCGAGCTCCTGGCAATGCGCCTGGAGTTTCGCGTAGGTCATGATGGCACCGGTTTCCGGCGCGATCAGGTAGGGCGCCCCGGGCGTCTGTTCTGCCCAATAGTCGATCAGACGCCGTACCGTGCGTGGTTCGATCATCGGCGTCGACCCCTCGCTCACTCCGCCTTGATCCCGGTCTGCTTGATGAACTTCGCCCACAGCTTCAATTCCTCGCTGATCTGCTGCCTGAACTGCTCGGGCGTGTTGCCCACCGGATCGGCACCCTGGGCGATCAGTTGGTCGCGAAGCTCAGGGATGGCCAGTACCTTGGTCAACGCCTGATGCAGCCGCTCGATGATCGGGCGCGGCGTGCCGGCAGGGGCAAGCAGACCGAACCAGGAAGGCATCTCGAAGCCTGCCAGTCCTTCGGCGATCGCCGGAATCTCGGGTGCACCGGCTGAGCGTTTCAGACTGGTTACCCCGATCGCGCGCATCTTGCCCGCTCTGACATGCGGAATGCCGGCCGACATGGTGGCGATGAGCAGTTGAACGTTGCCCGAGATCACGTCCGGGATGGCGGGCCCGGCACCCTTGTAGGGAACATGCAGGATGTCGATGCCAGCCTGCTGCTTGAACAGTTCGCCGGCGAGATGGCCTGGCGAGCCCACACCGGGCGAGGCGTAGGACAGCTTGCCGGGGTTGGCCTTGGCATAGGCGATCAGCTCGCGCACGTCCTTCACCGGCACCGTGTTCGAGACTGTGATCAGTTGCGGTGCGTTGGCGCCGAGCGAGATGGCGATGAAGTCTTTCTCGGTATCGAACGACAACTTGCCGTAGAGCGACGGGTTGATGGTGTGCGAGGAAAGCGTCCACAACACGTTGTAGCCATCCGGGGTCGAGCGGGCTGCAATCTCGGCGCCGACCGCACCAGCGGCGCCGCCGCGATTGTCGATGATGATCGTCTGGCCGAGCTCCTTCGACAACCAGGGCTGGATCAGGCGCGCAGTGACATCCGTACCGCCGCCTGGGGGGAAGTTGACGATCATCCGGATGGGTTTCACCGGGTAGGCTTGAGCTGCGACGCTGGCCGGAAGCGCCGCAGCAGCAGCGCCGATCAGCAGTGCCAGTACACCGGCGACGCCGCCGGTGAGTACGCCGGTGCGTGGATTGCCGGCACCTGCCGGTCGAGTAATTTGCTCGAACATTTCCGTCTCCTTTGGTGACCCGCCATTGCTGCCATTGCTGCGATTGCTGCGATTGCTGCCTGTGTCGGCCCCGGTGGCTTGCGCGTCCGGAGCTTCTGTTTTGGGCCGATCGGTGTGATCGCCCGGTTGAACTTCAGCCGGTGAGGGTCAGGCGTCCGCGACGGCGATTGGCCGGCCGACCGGCCTCGAGGTTGGACTCGAGGTCGGACTCGCTGGGCGCACATCGGCATCACGGTAGGTCTCGCCCAGCGCCGCTGCGGCGGCGCGCAGCAGCGGCAGATGGGCGAGCGCGATGTCGATCGGCATCCGTGCCGCGGGGCCGTGAACTGCCACGGTGGCCCAGACCCGTTGCTGGTCGTCCACGACCGGCGCAGCCACGCAGACCAGACCCTCGAGGTACTCCTCGTCGTCCACGCTGTAGCCCTGTGTTCGGATCCTGGCCAGTTCGGCGTCCAGCGCATCGAGCCTGGTGATGGTGCGCGCGGTGAACCGGGTCAGCGACAGATGGACCCGCAGCCGCTGGTACTGGGCTGGCGGCATGTGGGCGAGCAGCAGTTTGCCGCTGGCCGAGCAGTGCGCCGGCACCCGGGACCCGGGCTGCAGGTTGACGCGCAGGGGCGAGGCGGTCTCCACCCGGTCGAGATAGATGATCTCGGCCCCGTCCAGCATGGTGAAGTTGCAGGTCTCGCCAAGCGCACCGACCAGTCGCTGCAGGATGGCGTGGCGGGCGGGGCGCCCGGCATCGTTGGTCACCAGGTCGCGCCCGAGCCTGGACAGCCGGGCACCGACGCCGTAGCCGGCCCCCGGCATCCGGCGCACCAGCCCGGCCTCGACCAGATGGCACAGGATTCGGTAGACGGTCGGCTTAGGCAGGCCGACCGTCTCCACGACCTCCATCAGCAGCATCGGCTGTGCGTTTCGCCCGATCGCTTCGATGACCGCGATCGCCCGCAGCGTCGGTGAATCGTGGTCTGGTGGGGCATCCGCGGGTGAGGCGGACGGGGGGACTACTGCAGAGGCTGCTGGGCACATGACGTCAGCATAGGTCTCGGAAATTGAAACGTCAAGTCTTATTTCGTTATTGACGAACACCGCTAATCTGCTTATCGTTGGCCCAGTGATGCCCTGTTGTCCGCACGGATATGCGGTCTGTCCCCTACCCCCGGAGGAATGCATGAACAAGCCAGTCGATATGCCTGCAGCGGTTGCACCGGTGGTTACCGGCAAACACAAGATGACACCCAGCGAAGCCTTCGTCGAGACCATGGCGGTGAACGGGGTGACCAACGTGTTCGGCATCGTGGGCTCGGCGTTCATGGATGCGCTGGATCTGTTTCCGAGCGCCGGTATCCGCTTCATCCCGACCGTGCACGAGCAGGGCGCTGCACACATGGCCGACGGCTTCGCACGGGTTTCCGGCAAGCATGGCGTGTGCATCGCGCAGAATGGCCCGGGTATCACCAACTTCGTGACTGCAGTCGCCGCAGCCTACTGGGCACATACCCCGGTGGTGGTGGTGACGCCGGAGACCGGCTCGATGGGGCTGGGGCTGGGTGGCTTCCAGGAGACCGAGCAGTTGCCGATCTTCTCCAAGATCACCAAGTTCCAGGCGCATGTGAACAATCCGAAGCGCATGGCTGAACACACCGCACGCGCATTCGATCGGGCGATGCTCGACATGGGCCCGACCCAGCTCAACATTCCACGCGACTACTTCTATGGCGACATCGAGTGCGAGATCAATCCGCCGATCGTGGTCGAGCGTGGACCGGGCGGCCGCAAGAGCCTCGACGAAGCGGCCGACATGCTGGCGGGTGCGAAGTTTCCGGTGATCCTGTCCGGTGGCGGGGTGATCATGGCCAACGGTGTGGACGCGTGCAAGGCGCTGGCCGAGCGGTTGAGCGCGCCGGTAGCCTGCAGCTACCTGCACAACGACAGCTTCCCGGCGAGCCATCCGCTTTGGGTCGGCCCGCTGGGCTACCAGGGTGCGAAGGCAGCGATGAAGCTGATCAGCAAGGCCGATGTGGTGCTCGCCCTGGGCACCCGTCTCGGGCCGTTCGGCACGCTCCCGCAGCACGGCATGGACTACTGGCCCAAAGACGCGAAGATCATCCAGATCGACGCCGATGCGAAGATGATCGGCCTGGTGAAGAAGGTCGGTGTGGGCATCTGCGGCGATGCGGCCGAGGCGGCGGTCGCGCTGCTCGACCGGCTCAAGGCGCGCACCCTCGCCTGCGATGCAAACAAGGCCGAGCGGGCCAAGACCATCGCCGGCGAAAAGGCGGCGTGGGAGAAGGAACTCACCGAGTGGCACCACGAGAAGGACGAGTGGAGTCTGGAGGTGATGAAGGGCTCCGACCGGATGCATCCGAGGCAGGTGCTGCGCGAGCTGGAGAAAGCGATGCCCAAGGACGCGATGGTCTCCACCGACATCGGCAACATCTGTTCGGTGTCCAATTCCTACCTGCGCTTCGAACAGCCGCGCAGCATGTTCGCCGCGATGAGCTTCGGCAACTGCGGTTATGCGTTTCCGACCATGATCGGCTGCAAAGTGGCTGCGCCCGACCGCCCCGGCGTCGCCTATGTCGGCGATGGGGCCTGGGCAATGAGCTTCGGCGAGATCCTCACCTGCGTGCGCGAGAACATCCCGGTCACCGCTGTGGTGTTCAACAACGAGCAGTGGGGTGCCGAGAAGAAGAACCAGGTCGACTACTACGACTTCCGGTTCGTCGGTTCGAATCTGACCAATCCGAGCTTCGCGGAGATCGCACGCTCGATGGGCGCCGAAGGTCACCGCATCGACAAGCTCGACCAGGTAGGGCCTGCCCTGGCAGCCGCGTGCAAGGCGCAGCGCGAGGGCAAGACCACCATTCTCGAGCTGATGGTCACGCGCGAACTCGGTGACCCGTTCCGGCGGGATGCGCTTCAGCATCCGGTACGCCATCTGGCCAAGTACAAGTCGACCGAGTCGAAGAAGAAGTAACGCCGGGCAGGCGCCGCATCTCCTGCGAGGCCGGCCTGCGTGGGCCGTCCTGCGTGGGCGGCCCGCATGGGGCAGCCTGGTTGCCTGTACGCTCTGCGGATGCAAGTCGGTGGAGCGTTTTTCTTTTGGGAGTGACCAACATGGGTACGACGACAGGCGTGTCGACCGAAGACCGGCTGGCGCGCGATACCGCCGCCGCCGGCACGGTAGCCGCACTGGTAGAGCGGGCGCGCGCGGCGCAGGCGGTGGCCGGACACTATACCCAGGCCGAACTGGACGCCATGGTGCTCGCCTGCGGCTGGGCGATCATGGAGCCGGGGCGCAATCGTCGGCTGGCCGAGTTGTCGGTGCGCGACACCGGGCTGGGCAACGTGGAAGACAAGGTGACCAAGAATCACCGCAAGACCCTGGGCCTGCTGCGCGATCTGAAGGGAGCCGTCTCGACTGGCGTGCTGGCCGAGATCCCGCAGCTCGGCCTCACCGAGATCGCGCGCCCGGTCGGAGTGGTCTGTGCGGTCGTGCCCTCGACCAACCCGGGTGCGACCCCTGCCAACAACATCATAAACGCCTTGAAGTGTGGCAACGCGATCATCCTGTCGCCTTCGCCCAAGGGCATGTCGAGCGCCCGGCTTCTGCTCGAATACATGCACGCCGCCCTCGATGCGGTCGGCGCACCGCGCGACCTGGTGCAGATGCTGCCGGAGCCGGTGACCAAGGCGCTGTCGCATGAACTGATGAAGCAGTGCGACCTGGTGGTCGTCACCGGCTCGCAGGCCAATGTGCGTGCAGGCTACTCGAGCGGCACGCCGGCGCTCGGCGTTGGCGCCGGCAACGTGGCGGTGATCGTCGATGCCTCGGCCGATCCGGCCGATGCGGCAGCCAAGATCATGCGCTCGAAGACGTTCGACAATGCCACCAGCTGTTCGTCGGAGAACAGCGTGATCATCGTCGATGCCGTGTACGACCGGATGATCACGGCGCTGGCGACCGAAGGTGCAGTGCTGCTGGAGGCAGACGAGAAGGCAGTGCTGGGCCGGGCGATGTTCCCGGACGGACATCTTTCCTCGGCCGTCACCGCGCAATCGGTGACGCGGGTCTGCGAAGTCGCCGGCCTGTCGCGCCCGGCGCTGTTGGCCGCGCGTTGCCTCCTGGTCGAAGAAACTGGCACCGGCCCGGCGTGTCCGTTCTCGGGTGAGAAGCTCTCGCCGGTACTCACCGTGTACCGTGCGCGCGACTTCGATCACGCGTTCTCTATCCTGCGTGACATCTATGCCTACATGGGCAACGGCCACTCCTGCGGCATTCACACCCGGGACGACGCGCATGTGGCGAGGCTTGGTTTAGAGATGACCGTCTGCCGGGTGATCGTCAACCAGGCCCACGCCATTGCCAACGGCGGCAGCTTCGACAACGGCCTGCCGTTCTCGCTGACCATGGGCTGCGGCACCTGGGGGCGCAACAGCTTTTCGGAAAATCTCAATTACCGGCACTTCATGAACACCACGCGCATCGTCCGGGTGATCGCCGCGGACGAGCCGACGGTGGAACAGGTGTTCGGTCCCCACTGGGAACGGCACGGACTGGGGTGAGCGCAGCGGCGTTCGTCCGTGGCATCATGAATGTCACCCCCAGCCACCCTCAGCCACCCACCCACAGGAGCCCGACATGGCAAAAGCGTACTGGATCGCCTTCTACCGCAAGATGAACAACCCCGAGGCCTTCGCGGCCTACGCCAAGCTCGCGCCGGCCGCGATTCAGGCGGCCGGCGGTCGCTTCCTTGTGCGTGGGGCGCCGGCAAAGGTGTTTGAGATGGGGCTCGCCGAGCGCGTCGTGATGATCGAGTTCGACAGTGTCGAGCAGGCGATCGCAGCCCATGATGGTCCCGGGTACCAGGCGGCCTTGAAGTTGCTGGACGGCGGGGTGGACCGGGAGATCAGAATCGTCGAAGCGCTGGCCTGAACCGCCACGCGGCCCCCGAACGGCATTGACCCGTGGAGTTTTGCCGCTACACTGAGGCCTTGGCGGCGGCGCACCCGGCAGCAGACCTAAACTGATTTGCGTCCCACCTCTGTGAAAGGAGAAGGCGATGATGACCCGACGAGCGGGGCGCGCGTCAGTCGCGGCGCTGGCCAGCCTCGCGCTCCTGACCGGCAGTTGCTGGGGTCAGACCTGGCCGGCCAAGCCCGTGCGCATCATGGTCGGCTTCTCCCCGGGTGGCGGCGTCGACACGATCGCGCGGATCGTCGCCGCCTCGCTGACCGAGGCCTGGAGTCAGACGGTGATGGTCGAGAACCGCCCGGGGGCGGCCGGCAACATCGCCACCGAGTTCACCGCCCGTGCTGCGCCGGACGGCCATACGCTCGTCCTGTGCAACATTGGCTCGCACGGGGTCACTCCGGCGCGCTTCGCAGGCAAACTGAGCTATGACCCGATCGCCGACTTCGCCTTTCCGGTGCTGCTTGGTGGCGTCACCAATGTGCTGATGGTGCATCCATCGATGCCAGTCAGGTCGATGAAGGCGTTCGTTGCGCTCGCGCGCAAGCAGCCTGGCAGGATCAACTTCGGTTCATCCGGGGTGGGTGCCTCGCCGCACATGTCGATGGAACTGCTGAAGACGTTGACCGGCATCGATATCGTTCACGTGCCCTACAAGGGCGCAGCCGCAGCACTTGGCGACGTGATCAGCGGTCACATGGAGTCGTCGGTCGGTAATCTGGCGGGTGGGCCGCTGGGCGCGATCAAGTCCGGCCGGGTGCGCGCATTGGGTGTGACCTCGGCCACGCGCGCGCTGTTGCTGCCCGATGTGCCGACCTTCCAGGAGCAGGGTATCGCCGGTTTCGATGTCACCGGCTGGTACGGCCTGTGTACCCAGTCCAGGGTGCCGGCGGCGATCCTCACCCGGATCAACACCGACACGAATCGGATGCTCGCTCCGGGTCAGCCGCTGCGCCAGCGGCTCGAGGACCAGGCGATCGATGTGAATCCGACCACACCCGAGGTGTTCGCCGCGATGGTGAAGGCCGAGATCGCGCGCTGGACCAAGGTGATCCGCGAGGCGAAGCTGGAAGGCGACTGAAACGTAGCCGGCGAGTTGGCGGGCAGCGACAAATGCACCAGCACGATGTAGGGCGAACTGCCGAACCGCGTCACAGGCGCGAAATTGCGCACCGGATCGTAGCTGAGCTTCTCGTCAAGGCTCACCGCGACCGCATGAGTGCTGGTGGTGCCGACCAGCGTGGTGTAGCCGTCGGGCGCGGCGCGGGCCGCCACTTCAGCGCCGATGTTGCCGCTTGCGCCAGACCGGTTGTCGACGATCAACTGCTGACCGAGCTGCTCGGCCAGACGCACGGTGATCACCCGGGTCGCGGCATCGGCGGCGCTGCCGGGTGGAAAGGGGACGATCACCCGCAACGGCTTGACCGGCCAGGCGCCAGTGGTGGCCGATTGGGTAACGGATCGGGCCGGTGACTGCGCGTGCAGTACGGTCGCAAGAGACATGGTCAGCGCGAGTGCAACGATCAACGGAACCGACACTGTCCGGGCCCGCTCCAGCAACGACTTCAGCCGACGCGTGCCACCGCTCATTTCGCCACCGCCCAGCCAAGCCCGGTCAGCAGGTCGATGAGCACGACCGCCAGCACATGGGCTGGTCAGTCGCCGTCGGACTGGCTCTGGGCAATGTGGGCCATCTGAACTCAGTTGCCTTCGGCCGAAGCCGGTGCGTTATGCGGGAACCACTGGCCACGGCGCATGCGCGTGATCTTCACGCTGCTGAACAGGCCCGCCTTGCGAAACGGCTCGTTCATCGAGAACGCTTGGGCATCGGCCAGCGAAGGTACGTTCAGGATCAGGACGCTACCCAGGCGGGTGCTGCCGTCCTCCGCCAGGGTTGCGCCACCCAGCACCAGCTTGTCCTTGTGCGTTTCCAGGTAGGCGAAATGCTGTTGCTTTACGAGCGCGCGGATCGCCAGGCTGTCCGGGCCGTCTTCCTGATAGATGATGTAGAGCATGTTCGGATCTCCATGGTAGTTACTGCATTGGACGTTGACCGGACCGGGCACTGCACGCACCCCACCCGGCGCCTTCAGGGCAGGGGGGCGGCCTGGTCGCGGCAGGCTCGCCATCGATATGCAGCGCGCGCGGCCCGCGTATGAATGTTGCAGGCACTGATCAGCAGGGCCAGCTCGACCACCTGCCGGTGGTGCACATGGTGTCCTCCTGGCCTCTGTACTCACCCATGCACGTCGCTCAGCGCGCCGAACCGAAGCCCCCGCCCCCTGGGCTTTCGATGACGAACACATCCCCGGCCTGCATCCGGGTCGAATCGCAGCCCTCCAAAGGATCGATCCGGCCATCATTGCGCACCACATAATTGCGTCCGACTTGCCCGGGTTCACCACCAGCCATACCGTAGGGCGGCACCCGCCGGTGACCGGACAGGATCGCCGCGGTCATCGGCTCCAGGAAGCGGACCTTGCGCGTCGAGCCATTGCCCCCATGCCAGCGACCGCGACCCCCGCTGCCCTGACGGATCGCGAAGCTCTCCAGGCGCACCGGGAAGCGCCACTCGAGAACCTCCGGATCGGTCAGCCGCGAATTGGTCATATGGGTCTGCACGACATCGGTGCCATCGAAGCCGCGCTCGACCCCATCGTCGCCCACACCCAGGGAGCCGGCACCGGAGCCGCCCGACACCGTTTCGTAGTACTGATAGATGTCGTTGCCGAAGGTGAAGTTGTTCATCGTGCCCTGTGAGGCGCCGATCACCCCGAGCGCGCCATAAAGCGTGTCGGTCAGGCATTGCGAGGTCTCCACATTGCCGGCCACCACTGCTGCCGGATACGACGGGCGCAGCATCGAGCCCTCCGGTATCACCAGATCGATCGGCTTGAGACAGCCGGCGTTAAGCGGGATGTCGTCATCGACCAGCGTACGGAACACATACAGCACCGCGGCATGGCAGACCGCCGAGGGTGCGTTGAAATTGTTCGCCAGCTGCGGCGAGGTGCCGCTGAAGTCGATGCGTGCCCGGCGCGCTGCGCGATCGATGGTGATCTTCACCCGGATCACCGCGCCATGGTCCATCTCGTAGGCAAACTCCCCGTCGCCGAGCCCATCGATCACCCGGCGCACTGACTCTTCGGCATTGTCCTGCACATGCCTCATATAGGCATGCACGACCGCCAGACCGTACTGGCGAACCATGCGCTCCAGCTCGCTTAAACCCTTCTGGTTGGCCGCGATCATCGCGCGCAGATCGGCCAGATTCTGATCGATGTTCCGCGACGGGTATTCGCCGGAGGCGAGCAGGGCGCGGGTTTCGGCTTCACGCAACCGGCCCTGTTCGACCAGCAGGAAGTTGTCGATCAGCACGCCTTCTTCCTCCACCCGGGTGCTGTCCGGGGGCATCGAGCCTGGCGTGATGCCGCCCACATCCGCATGATGGCCGCGCGAACCCACATAGAACAGGATGGGTGCAGCGGCGCCATCGGCCGGCGCTTCGCCGAACACCGGCGTGATCACCGTGATGTCCGGCAGGTGGGTGCCACCGTTGTACGGGTCGTTCAGCATGAACACGTCCCCGGCGCGCATGTGCCCGGCGTTGCGCGCAATCACCGTCTTCACGCTCTCGCCCATGGAACCCAGATGCACCGGCATGTGCGGCGCATTGGCAATCAGGTGGCCGTGCTGATCGAACAGTGCGCAGGAGAAGTCCAGCCGCTCCTTGATGTTCACCGAGCAGGCGGTATTGGCAAGCGTCAATCCCATCTGCTCGGCGATCGCCATGAACAGGTTGTTGAAGATCTCGAGCATGATCGGATCGGCCTGGGTGCCGATCGCAGTGCGTGCCGGGCGCGGGCGTACCCGCTCGAGTACCAGGTCGCCGCTGGCAGTGACCTGTGCCGCCCAGCCGGGTTCGACGATGGTGGTGGCATTGGCTTCGGCGATGATCGCCGGGCCGGCGATCCGGGCCTGTGCCGGCAGCGTGCCACGTGCGTGCACTGGGGTCTGATGCAGTTCCCCTTCGCTGTACATCGGCACCGTGGCGAGCGGCGCCACCACGGTCACCGGCCCTGTGGGCGATGGGTCTGTCGTTGAAGCGTCTGTCGGCGAAACTGCGCGAGCGCCCTCGCTCGACTGCGAACTGACGTCGGTTCGACCGATCGCTTCGATCGCGATCGATTCGACGATCAGCGACCGGCCGGGCATGAGAAAACTGTACCGGGCGCGATAGGCGTTCTCGAAGGCCCCCTGCATGGCCTCGAGCGTGCCGGCATCGACTGCCAGCGCGGTGTCGGTGCCGGCATAGCGCAGGTGCACCCGGCGGACCAGATCGATGCGTCCACTGGCAATGCCCTGTTGCGCAACCTCGCTGCTCGCCTGCTGTCCGAGCGTATCGAAGCGCTGCTCCAGCAGGGCGAGGGTGTCGGCGTCGAGCGGTGCCTCGATCGCTGACTCTCGCATCGCGGTAATGTCCGCCAGCCCCATACCGTAGGCCGACAGCACTCCCGCATACGGGTGGATCAGGATGCGACTCATGCCCAGGGCATCGGCGACGAGACAGGCATGCTGGCCGCCGGCGCCCCCGAAGCACTGAAGGGTGTAGCCGGTGACATCATGGCCGCGCTGCACCGAGATCTTCTTGATCGCATTGGCCATGTTCTCGACTGCGATGCGCACATAGCCCTCGGCTACGGCTTCCGGCGTGGGTGCACTTCCGGTCGATCGCCCGATCCGGGCAGCGAGTTCAGAGAACTTCGCGCGCACCACGGCAGCATCTAGCGGTTGATCACCAACGCGCCCGAACACCGAGGGGAAGAACTGCGGCTGCACCTTGCCCAGCATCACGTTGCAGTCGGTGATCGCCAGCGGCCCACCGCGGCGGTAGCAGGCCGGCCCCGGGTTGGCGCCGGCAGAATCCGGTCCCACCCGAAGGCGCGCACCGTCGAAATGCAGGATCGAGCCCCCGCCTGCAGCCACGGTATGGATGCTCATCATCGGGGCGCGCATGCGTACGCCGGCCACCAGCGTGTCGAACGCGCGCTCGAACTCGCCGGCGTAATGCGACACATCGGTGGACGTGCCACCCATGTCGAACCCGATGATCCGGTCGTAGCCGGCGGCCTGGGCCGTGCGCACTGCCCCGACGATGCCTCCCGCCGGCCCGGACAGGATGCTGTCCTTGCCCTGGAACAGCCGCGCATCGGTGAGGCCGCCGCTGGACTGCATGAACATCAGGCGTGGATGATCGGCAGCGCCTGCAGGCGCATCGGCCGCCCCGAGTTCAGTGGCGACCCGGTCGACATACCGGCGCAGAATCGGCGACAGATAGGCGTCGACCACGGTGGTGTCCCCGCGGCCGACCAGTTTCATCAGCGGGCTGACTTCGTGCGATACAGATACCTGGGTGAAACCGGTCTCATGCGCCAGGCGCGCAACCTCGGCCTCGTGCGCCGTGAACCGGTAACCATGCATCAGGACGATGGCACAGGCCCGGTAGCCCTGGGCGAAAGACGTCTGCAGGGCGTCCCGGGTGGCGCGAACATCGAGCTCCCGCACCACCTCGCCGCGCGCACCGATGCGCTCGTCGATCTCGAACACCGCGCTGTAGAGCAGCTCCGGCAACACGATATGGCGATCGAATATGCGCGGACGGTTCTGGTAGCCGATGCGCAGTGCATCGCGAAAGCCGCGGGTGATGAACAGACAGGTGCGCTCGCCCTTGCGCTCGAGCAGCGCATTGGTCGCCACCGTGGTACCCATCTTCACCGCATCGATACGTTGCGAAGGCAGTGGTTCGTCGCCAGTCACGCCCAGAAGGGCGCGGATACCAGCGAGCGCCGCGTCCGGATAGCGCTCCGGGTTCTCCGACAGCAGCTTGTGGGTGACCAGCCGACCATCGGGCTGGCGCGCGACGATGTCGGTGAAGGTGCCGCCGCGATCGATCCAGAACTGCCAGCGGCCGGTCATCTCAGTGGCCCCGATCTCTGATGCATTGGGTGCGGATGGTGGAAAGAACAGGGCGGAAACTGGGCGAGCAGGGCGCGAATGCGCGTTCTGCCGAGCACCAAGGCCACCGGAACACCGCTTGACGCAATCCGGCCCACCGGCTTATGGGCGAGCAAATCCACCGCAGAATGAAAGGCCAGCAGCTGCGCCTCGACCGAGACCAGGCTGTACTCGGTGAGATCCAGCCCGGTCGTCACCAGCAGCATGCCTTCGGGTGCGACCCGGTGGAACTGGCAGGCATCCCTGTCGGTAAACCGGTGCGCAATGATGTAGCCCAGTTGATACCAGGGTGCAATCGGGTTCATTCGTCACCGAGCGGCTGCGCAGCCGAACAACCGCGTTCGCTGCAGACGAACAGCCGGGTGTCGGAGAACAGTCGATGCCGCATCAACCTGATCGATACCCGTTCGCCGTTCTCGAAGGTGGTGTCGGCCATCACGCCATACATCTCGCCGTCGAGCAACAGGTGCTGAAAAGCGGCGGTAAACGCCTTGGCCTCCAGCAGCTCCACCTTCTGCACCTCGGCCTGACGTTCGCTCACCGTACGGTTGAAGTCATCGTCATGGCCGAACGCCGCCAGCATGATGAGGCCGAGCAGACAGCCGAATGTGACAAGCCAGCAGGCATTCATCCAGGCTTGCCGCGGTCGCCAGACAGCGAGCACCGGGAAGGTGACCAGTCCAATGCCGAACACCAGGGCGAGCAGTTTCATCGTCGATAAAAGGGCAGGAGGTTCTTGCGTTCAGCGCGCAGGCCGTGCCCGAACGGGTGGCGATCCGGTGCTCAAACTGCGCTGGCCGGATGTCGGGCATGCCAGTGGCGGGCGATGTCCACCCGCCGGCAGACCCATACGCGGTCATGCGCCTCGATATGGTCGATGAACCGCTGCAGCGCGCGAAACCGGCCGGGCCGGCCGATCAACCGGCAGTGCAGGCCGATCGACAGCATGCGTGGCTGATCCTCGCCCTCTGCATACAGCACATCGAAAGCATCACGCAGGTAGTTGAAGAACTGATCGCCAGCATTGAAGCCCTGTGCGGACGCAAAGCGCATGTCGTTCGCGTCCAGGGTGTAGGGCACGACCAGATGCTGGCGGCCGGCAACCTTCAGCCAGTAGGGCAGCTCGTCGGCGTAGGAGTCGGAGTCGTAGAGAAAACCCCCATGCTCGACCACCAGCCGCCGGGTGTTCGGACTGTCGCGCCCGGTGTACCAACCTACGGGTGCATTGCCGGTGAGCTTGACCAGGGTCTCGACGGCGCGCTTCATGTGCGCCCGCTCGGTGACTTCATCGACGTTCTGGTAGCTGATCCAGCGCCAACCATGACATGCGAGCTCGTGACCGGCCTCGATCATCGCGTGCGCCACGTCCGGGTGTCGCTCGAGCGCCATCGCTACGCCGAACGTGGTCAACGGCAGCCGGCGCCGCTCGAACTCGCGCAGCAGTCTCCAGACACCCACCCGCGAGCCGTACTCGAACATCGACTCCATGCTCATGTGGCGCATCTCGAACGGCTGTGCGTTGACGATCTCGGACAGGAACACTTCCGAGGAACGATCGCCATGCAGCACGCAGTTCTCGGAACCTTCCTCGTAATTCAGGACGAACTGCACGGCAATGCGGGCGCCCCCCGGCCAGTCGGCATGCGGTGGCTTGCGGCCATAACCGATCAGATCGCGTGGATAGTCGGACAGGGGATACGGGCTGCGTTCGTTTTCCATCAGCGGCTCGGTCGGAACTGCGTGATGAACCGCTGCAGGACGCGCGCGCCGGTGGCGGTATCCTGCGCACTGATCGCTTCGGCCGGGTTGTGACTGATGCCAGCGCGGCAGCGCAGAAAAAGCATCGCGACATCGGTCAGCGCGACCATCGCCATGGCGTCATGACCGGCGCCGCTGGGCAGATGCAGTACCCGGTGGCCGTCGGCGGCAATCGCCTCACCGATCTGCTGTTGCAACCAGGGCGCGCAGGCGCAGCTGTCCAGTGCATGCGTCTGCGTGGCCTGCAGACGCACACCCCGGCGCGCCGCAATCGCATTGCATTCATCGACGATGGCACGCGCAACCCGCTCGCGGTCGGCATCGCGTGGCGAGCGAACGTCGAGCGAGAACACCACCTTGCCCGGGATTACATTGGTGGCACCGGGCTGCGCGGCCATCTGTCCGACCGTGGCCACTGCGTCCGGCACCGCGGTGGCGATTCGCTCGGCCGCCAGCACGCATTCGGCAGCGGCCGCCAGCGCATCCTGGCGCAGTCGCATCGGCACCGTACCGGAATGCCCGGCCATGCCATCGATCTCGATCCGGAACCGCTGCTGGCCGTTGATCGCAGTGACTACACCCACCGGCAGCGTCTCGGACTCCAGTACCGGCCCCTGCTCGATGTGATACTCGACATAGGCCAGCACCTCATGCGGGGCGCGCGCGGCCTCGCCGATGCGCTCGGGATCGAGCCCGAAGGCCACCATCGCCTCCCACATCGACAGCCCGGCGGCATCGCGCAGATCTAGCAGCGCTGGATCGAACCGGCCGCTGATCGCCCGGCTACCCAGCATGGTGGCCTGGAATCGCACGCCTTCCTCGTCGGCAAAGCCGACGACTTCGATGGCGAACGGCGGTGCCACATCACCCAGCGCGGCCACACATTCGATCGCCGTCAGCACACCCAGCATGCCGTCATAGCGCCCTGCGTTGCGCACCGTGTCCAGGTGCGAGCCGAGCATCAGGCAGGGCAATCCAGGGCGATCGCCCTCCCGCCGACCGACAAGATTGCCGGCGGCATCCACCCGCACTGTCATCCCGGCCTCGCGCATCCAGCCGCCGACCAGATCGTTGGCCTGGCGATGCTCGGCGCTCAGGTACACCCGGGTCAGACCGTCGGCCTGCTCGGAGATGCAGGCAAGGGCTTCGATTCTGTGCAGAATGCGCTCGGCCACGTCCGGCAGCAGCGCCGCAGGCGCGATCGAGGGCGCCGGGGCGGCAGGGGTAGCGGGAACAGCAGGGGCAGAGGAGGCTGTGGAAACCATCCGGCTTTTTGTACCATGAAGCGCCAGGCCGTGCCACGCGGTAGCATCGGTCGATGAACGAACGCAAGAGACCGGATGCGGGTCCCGACGATGTCGCCATCGCGATCCCGTGCCTGCCCGGCACCTTCGACCGGCAGGCATTCATCGAGCGCTTCGGCCCGGTGTTCGAGCACTCACCCTGGGTGGCCGAGCGGACTTGGGCGGCGCGTCCGTTTGCCGGCCTGGCACAGTTGCATCAGGCGATGGTCGAGGTCGTGCGCACCAGTGCGCCGACGGTGCAGCTTGCACTGTTACGAAAGCACCCGGAACTCTGGGGGCCGGCCGCCCGGGACCGCCGGATGACCGCCGAGTCGGTTACCGAGCAGGGCCGGGCGGGGCTGCTGGCGTTGTCTGCAGCAGAGGCGGCCCGGCTCGATGCACTGAACGCCGCCCACCAGCAGAAGTTCGGCTTTCCGTTCATCATCGCGGCGATGCAAAACAGTCGCGAAAGGATCTTCGCCGAGTTCGAACGTCGGCTCGCGCTGGACGCTGGCAGCGAGTTGGCGGCCTGCCTGGAGCAGGTCTACGTCATCACCGGGTTGCGCATCGAGCGGATGCGTGCCGAACAGGGAGGGCCGGCATGATCGGCAGACTGTCCACGCATGTACTCGACACCGCGGCGGGTTGTCCGGCCCCAGGGGTGCGGGTCGATCTCGCGCGCGTCGAAGGGGGGCAGTCGACGCTGCTGAAGACGGTGCACACCAACGCTGATGGCCGCACCGATCTGCCATTGCTCGATGTTGGAGAACTGGCGATCGGGAGTTATGAACTCACCTTCCATGTGGCAGACTATTTCCGCGCCCGTGGCACGCCCCTGTCCGAGCCGCCGTTCCTCGACACGGTACCGATCCGCTTCGCAATCTTCGACCTGCAGGCCGGCTACCATGTGCCGCTGCTGGTGTCGCCGTGGAGCTATTCGACCTATCGCGGGAGTTGAGCAGGATGCCAGCCGGAATGTCCATCCATGTCGTCGATGTGAGCCGGGGCGTGGTTGCGCGCGGCATGCGGGTCGAGGTGTACCGGCAGCCAGACGGGGGCAGCGCCGCAGCGTCCGGCCGGGAAGTGATCGCCGCCGGAGAGATAGACGCCACCGGCGTGCTGCCTGCGCCGCAACTCACCGGGCCGGCTGTCGGTCGCGGGCGCTACGAAGTCTGGTTCCATATCGCCGACTACTACCGCACTCAGTCGGTCCCGCTGCCGCAGGTGCCGTTCCTGTATATCGTGCGCTACGAGTTCGGCATCGACGATACGTCGCAGCACTACCATCTGCCGATGAAAACCACGCCTTGGGGCTATTCCTGTTTCCGGGGCGGCGCGTGAGCACGACCGACCGGAACGGTGACCAGCGCGGTGACCAGCGCGCTGACCGGCAGGGCGGGGTAAGCCGGGTCGAGGCGCCCGGCACCGGGCGCGCCGGGTTGGCCCTGTATCTGGTGGACCATCCGCTGGCGCAGCACAAGCTCTCCATCCTGCGCGACCGCCTGACCCCGGTCGCGCTGTTCCGCTCGACGGTGCGCGAGCTGGGCCGCCTGATGGCGTTCGCCGCCAGCGTCGACCTGCCACGGATCGTGCGTCCGATCGACACGCCACTTGCGCCGATGCAGGCACCGGCGGTGGACGAGTCACGGCTGATGATCGTGCCGGTGCTGCGTGCCGGCCTGCCGCTGGCCGAGGCGTTTTCGGAGCTGATGCCTGGCGCATCGATCGGACATGTCGGCGTCTATCGCGATGCGCAGGCGCGGCCGGTCGAGTATCTGGTGAAGCTGCCACCGCCGGCGGCCGGGGTGCCGACGCGCTGCTTCGTCGTCGATCCGATGCTGGCCACTGGCAACTCGTTGGCCCACACGCTCGATGTGCTGGTGGCGCGCGGTTTCGATCTGCGCGAGATCCGGCTGGTGTCGTTGCTGGCCGCCCCCGAGGGGCTCGACCTGCTGGGGCGCCGCTTCCCCGGTCTCATCGTGTATGTCACCGCGATCGATGAGCGACTCGATGAACGCGCCTACATCCTGCCTGGCCTGGGAGACGCCGGCGATCGCATGTTCGGCACCGAGCACTAAGCACGAAGCACTGAGCACCAGGCACTGAGCACCAGGCCTCGGGTTCCGGTCCCGGTCACGATCAGGCCCGGCGACCGCCCTAGGCATCACCCCAATCGCAGGAGACCCAGGATGAATCCAATACCCCTAGACCCGTCTTCGATCGTCGCCAGTGCGCGCGCCGTGGGTGTCGAACTTGAACCCGGACGCGTCCCGATGATCGAGGCCGGTCTCGCCGCAGTCGGCGCGGCGACACTGCAGGCAGCGCTGCCGCTCGACTTCGAGGCCGAGCCGTCGGGGTTCGATCGGCAGCGGGAAGCCCATGCGCAGGGGGAACTGTGAGCGCTGCCGAGCTGCCTACACTGACCGCTGCACTCGCGGCCCTGACCGCACGCAAGGTGAGCTCGGTCGAGCTGACCGAGGCGGCGATCGCGCGTGCCACGGCGGCGCAGCCCAGGCTGAACGCTTTCATCTCGTTCGAGCCGGACCTGGCACTGGCCGCGGCGCGCGCGGCGGACCAGATCCGAGCCAGCGAGGGTGCCACGCACGGTGCGCTGCTCGGCCTGCCCCTGGCACACAAGGACATGTTCTATCGCGCCGGCAAGGTGGTGACCTGCGGCTCGCGCATCCGCCGGGACTGGCGCGCCGGCTCGACCTCGACCGCACTGGCGCGGTTGGCCGAGGCCGGTGCACTGCACCTGGGCACCCTCAACCTGGCCGAGTTCGCGTTCAGTCCGACCGGCCACAACGTTCACTTCGGCGACTGCTGCAACCCCTGGAACCCGGCGTACATCACCGGTGGCTCATCCAGCGGCAGCGCTGCCGCGGTCGCCGAAGGCATCGTGTTCGGTGCGCTGGGGTCGGACACTGGCGGCTCGATCCGACTGCCCGCTGCGCTGTGCGGGGTCAGTGGCATCAAGCCCACCTATGGGCGGGTCAGCCGGGCCGGAGCGATGCCGTTGTCGCATTCGCTCGACCATGTCGGCCCGATCGCCCGTTCGGTCGCTGACTGCGCATACGTGCTGCAGGCGATCGCCGGCGAGGATCGCGCGGACCCGACCGCGTCCACCCGGGCGGTGCCAGATCTGATCGCAGCCTTGGGCGGGCGTATCGGCGGCTGGCGCATCGGCCTGGCGCAAGGTTACTTCGATCGCGATCTGGCGCCAGCGATCGCCAACGCGCTGGACGAAGCGGCGCGTGTGTTCGGCTCGCTCGGCGCGCGGCTGGTGCCAGTCCACGTGCCCCCCCTGGACGCGATCAATGCCGCCGGGACCACGATGATGTGGTCCGAGGCAGCGAGCGCCCATCACGCCTGGCTGGCTGAGCGCGCGCAGGAGTACGGCGCTCAGGTGCGATCGCGGCTCGAGCACGGCACCGCGATCACCGCGATCCAGTACCTGCGTGCGCTCAAGCTGCGCGGACCGGCGCTTGACGATTTCTGCCGCCGGGTGTTCGGCGAGTGCGATCTGCTGCTGGCCCCGACGCATGACCAGCCGGCGCCGACCCGCGCCGACACCGATCTTGCCGACCGGCCGGAGGCGGCGGCAGTACTCGGCGCGCTGACCCGACTCACCCGACCGTTCAACTATCTCGGGCTGCCGACGGTTTCGCTGCCGGCAGGTTTCGATGGCAACGGCCTGCCGATCGGTCTGCAACTGGTCGGTCGACCGTGGGCCGAGGCGATGCTCTGCACCGCCGGTGATGCTTTTCAGCAGGCCACCGACTGGCACCTGCGCCGGCCTGGCGTGTCGTGACCGCCGCACCCCGCCACGCACTGACCCGCGCCCCCTCGAGGAGACCCTGATGCCGATCACCGGCCTGCTGCATGTAGCCATCAAGACCGAAGACCTGGAATCGACCGTCGCCTTCTACACCCGTCTGCTCGGACTGCGCCTGGTTCACCGCCCGGACTTCGGCTACCCCGGCGCATGGATCGCGGTGCCAACGCCGGTCGGCGAAGCGGTGATCCACATCTATGCCGGCGGGCCGGCGCTCGGTAGCGAAGGCAAGGTGGTGCCACACACCGGGGCAATCGACCATGTGTCGGTGACTGCAGTGGGCTGGCAGTCGTTCCGCGACCGCTTCGCCCGGGCCGGGTTGCCTTGGCGGGAGTTCCTGGTGCCCGCCACCACCTACTGGCAACAGTTCATCTACGACCCTAGCGGCGTGCAGATCGAACTCACCTTCGATGCCGATGCCGAGGGCATACCGGTGCCGGGCATCCCGGATGCCATGCGCTACAAGGCGGGCGACTCGTTCTTCGATCGCGCGCGGTACCGCAACCTGTCTGCACGGCTGGCGGCTTGAAGGCGCAGTTGCCGGCCCGATCCCAGCCAGGACGTGGCCGATGCCAGCCAGGAGCGCACCGATGCGGATCGTGATCAGCGGGGCTGCCGGCCGGACGTCCCGGAGTCGAACTCACGGTGATCGAACGCGCCGCCCGCAATGCCCACATGGATGCCGGCACGGCACTGAACATCGGTCCTAACGGCATGCAGGCGCTCGCCGGTCTCGCCCCGGCGATGGCGGCCAGCCTGCGTGCCGACAGCTTCGAGTGGGCACGCTGGCAGGTGGGGCTCACCGATGGGACGCCGCTGCTCGACTTCGGGTTGAGCGCAGTGGCCGAGTGCACCGGCATCCGTATCCGCTGGTCGAGTCTCTACGACCGGCTGCGCACGCCGATCGCGCACCTGATTTGTCATGACTCGACGATCACGTCTGCAGCCTACGGCAGCGGCGAGACGGCCGGCCGGCTCAGCCTGGAGGTGAGCGGACCTGAAGGCATCGAGCGACTCGATCAGGTCGACCTTCTGGTCGCGGCCGAAGGCCGCTACTCGCCGCTGCGCGAGGCGCTGTGCGGGCCGGTTCCGGTCGAGCACTTCGGCATTGCCATCTCGCGCCTGCTGGTGCCGGACACCAGCGGCGGACTGATCGACGACTATGCGCAATGGTTCAACGGACCGCACCGGCTGCTCGCCTATCGCGTGCCGCCAGACCATGTCTATATCGTGTCGACCTTTCCGCTGGCCCCAGGCGAACCGATCACCGAGGCGATGAAGAGCGCAGACGCCATCGATGCGCGCTACCTGCCTTCGACCGGGTCGCTCACGCCGGCCTGCGCCTGGTTGCTCGACGCGATGCGCGAGTACAACGACACCGTGCACTGGGCCAGGATGCAGCAGGCGCCGGTCTGCTATCGCGACCCGGGCGGGCGGCTGCTGGTGATCGGCGATGCCGCGCATCCCCTGGTGCCCACCCTCGGCCAGGGCGCGACCCAGGCACTGGAAGATGCGGTCGTGGCGGCCGATGTGCTGTGCACCGGGATCGACCGGGCCCTGGCGGGCGCGACGCTGCCGCCAGACCTGCCGGCACTTGCAGGGCGCGTCGCGGCGCGCCGCGAGGCGCGCGCGCGCTTCGCCGCCGATCTGTCCTGGCGTGCCAGCGACACGCTGCTGGCCGGTTGCGACCCGGTACGCGACACCCTGCGCAAGGGCGAGCCGGCGTTCATGGGTGAGCTTGCGCGCCTGTTTTCCGGAGGCGCGAACGCCCTCGGCGGTGCGAAGCCGTTCCTGGTTGCCGAAGACTTGAAGATGCAGCGCCGGTGAGGGAACTACCATGAGACAACACGACGTGACACACCCGATGCGACGTCGACCGGTCAGACGCAATCGATCAGGCGTACTCGAACAGATGCACTCGATCAGACGCACTCGATGAGACGCACTCGATGAGACGCAGACCGGTTTCCAGACTGCGCGGCTGCCGCGCGCTGCTCGGCCCGCTGCATGTCCTGTCGCCCGGGCCGGTCGATATCTCGATCAGTGGTGGACAGATCGTATCGATCGATCCGGCCAGCGACCAGCCCATGCTCCCCGGCGACCTGGACGCGCGTGGACGGCTGGTCGTGCCCGGAACCATCAACGGTCACCAGCACTCGCATGAACACTTTCAGAAGGGCAGGCTGGAGAACCTGCCGCTGGAGATCTGGACCCACTACCTGCGCTCGCCCAGGCCGGTTCCCTGGACGCCGAGGCAGGTCTACCTGCGCACCCTGATCGGGGCGATCGAGGCACTGCGTTCAGGCTGCACCACACTGGTCGACGATCTGTCGCTCGGTGCGGCCCTGCCGCGTGACTTGCTGGCCGCGGTGCATCAGGCGTACGAGGATGTCGGCATCCGCGCACTGGTCGGTCTCGCCATGTTCGACAAGCCGGTCGACAGCCATTTTCCCTGGGTCGACGAGGAGTGCTCGCCGACCGCGCTGTCGTTGCTGCGATCGATCCCGGTGCCCGCCGCGGACGCACAGCTGGGTCTGTGCCAGGAACTCATCGAAGCGCGCCATCCCAGCCAGCACCGCGTCGCAACCGTGCTCTCGGCCTCGGCGCCCCATCGCTGCACCGACGATTTCCTGCGCGCGATCCGCAAGCTGGCCGACCGGCATGCGATGCCGGTGATCATCCATGTGCAGGAGACCCGCCTGCAGGTGGTCTGCGGTCAGTTGTTCTACGGGCGCACGATGGTCGAGCATCTGCATGACCTCGGCTTCCTCGGCGGCGCGACCAGCCTGATCCACGCGGTCTGGTTGAATCCGCGCGAGATCGAGCTGCTGGCGCGCAGCGGGGCCACCGCGCAGCACAACCCCTGGAGCAATCTCGCCCTGGGCTCGGGTGTGCAGCCGATGCGTGAGCTGCTCGATGCTGGGGTAAATGTGAGTCTGGGCTCGGATGGCACGGCGTCCAGCATGACGGTCAACATGCACACGGTGATGGGCAGTGCAGCCGTCCTGTCCAAAGTGGGCGAGGCCGGCTTCGAGCGCTGGATCGATGCACGCGAGGTGTTTGCTGCGGCGACCACCGGTGGCGCGCGGGCGCTCGGCTTCGGTGGCGGCCTGGGTCTGATCCAGCCCGGCCAGAAGGCCGATCTGGTCGGCTACCGGCTGGATGCGGTGTCGCTGCTGCCGCTCAACGATCCGTTGCGTCAACTGGTTTACGGCGAGCGGGGGCAGGGCGTCGACCTTGTTGTGGTCGACGGCGAACTGGCGATGCGGGAGGGCGTGCTGCTCGGTATCAACGAGCAGGACATCGCCGCCGAGATCGCCGAAGCGCACGCCAGTCTCGCCCCTGCGTTTGCCGAAAACGAGCGGGCGATCGAACCGATCCGCGAGTCGATGACCCGAATCTATCGGCGCAGCCTGCGCGAGCCGATCGCTGCTGATACATTTCCGGGGCGCATCGGCCTGCCACGTCCTTGAACGGACACGGCTTGCAGGTGAGCACATACCACTGAAACATCGAGTCTCAGGAACAGGTGGTGGCGGTGAACCGAACATGCTTGTCCAACTGCGCGAAGGAAAAGCAGCAAAAAGGGGCCAGGCTCCTTTTGCCGCTTTTTGCCGGCACCTGCGCGAAAAGGGGCCAGCTCCTTAACGTGAAAGAATCTGCATCGAAGGCGGCATGGCACCTGCGCGTGCGCGAGGGGCCAGGTTCCTTTTCCCGCACGGGAAGGCGCCCTGGCGCATACGTGCGTGGGAAAAGGAGCCTGGCCCCTCCTGACCACAGCCCTCCGGGGCAGAGATTTCTTTCATCCTCGGGGGTGCCGCCACTCGGCATGACTGTTTGCCGGCACCAGCGTGCACTCGTTGGCGCCCTGGCGAGGCAAAAGGAACCTGGCCCCGTACTCGGCCGAAGCCAGGCACCAGCCTCGCTGGCGGGAATCGACCCTGACCCCTTTTCCCTGACCCCCTTTTCCGACAGCGGCTGACACCGCCGACTTCAATGGTTCAACCGGCCAGGGAACGCTGGCAGTGAGTGTCCCCGGGTTGCATGTGGACCCTGAAACATGCTGCATCCGGACCGCGCCGGTCCGACCCAACCCAACCCAACCCACCGAAACGGGACGCCATGATCGAACGTGACTTCAAAGGGTACGGTACTGCACCACCGGATATCCGTTGGCCCAACGGCGGGCGGTTTGCGGTGTCTTTCGTGCTCAACATCGAGGAGGGCGCCGAACTCAACATCGGCGATGGCGACGAGAGCAACGAAGCGCGGCACGAGGTACGGCAGGAGGTGACCGGTGTACCCGATCTGTGCACCGCTTCGCACTATGAGTATTCCACCCGAGTCGCCTACTGGCGGGTTATGCAGGAGTTCGAACGCGCCGGCATCCCGATCACCTTCAACGTCTGTACCCGGGCGATCGAGCGCTCGCCGTGGATCGCCGAGGACGGGGTGCGCCGCGGCGTCGAGTTCATGTGCCATGGCTACCGCTGGGAATCCCACTTTGCAATGAAGCCGGATCAGGAGCTGGCGGTGATCCGCAAGTCGGCCGAAGGCATCCGTCGACTTACCGGAGCGCGGCCGATCGGCTGGCATACCCGGTCGTCACCCTCGACCAATACCCGTCGGCTGATCGTCGAGGAAGGCTTCCTGTACGACAACGACGCCTACAACGACGACCTGCCGTACTACGTGCCGGTGAACGGCAAGCCGCACCTGGTGCTGCCGTACTGCTTCGACACCAACGACATGCGCTTTCACGACAGCTATGCCTTCGTGCGCGGCAGCGACTTCGCCGACTACACCATCGACGCCTTCGACTGGCTCAACGCCGAGTCGATCCATGCGCCCAAGATGCTGTCGATCGGCCTGCATATCCGGATCATCGGTCGCGCCGGCCGCATGGCCGGTCTGCGC